>JAGRLJ010000165.1:5897-24592 GCA_020441805.1 Rhizobiaceae bacterium | reverse complement strand
GTGGCGCGGATCGCGGTGCAGAGATTGGTCTTGCGCGACAGACACGACGGGCAGGAGCGGCATTCCGGCGTATAGAGCGGGATGACATGGTCGCCCTTCTTCACCGAGGTGACGCCGGGGCCGACATCGACCACCACGCCCGCGCCTTCATGGCCGAGAATCGCTGGAAAGAGGCCTTCAGGATCGGCTCCGGACAGCGTGAAGTCGTCGGTATGGCAGATGCCGGTGGCCTTGACCTCGATCAGCACCTCGCCGGCCTTCGGGCCCTCGAGTTGCACGGTCATGATTTCGAGCGGTTTGCCGGCCTGCGTGGCAACGGCGGCGCGAACGTCCATGATCTTCCTCCAGATTCTGTCGTCGATGGATGTTAAAGATCACAGTGCGCCGCGCAAGGGCAAGTGTCCGATGCGACATTCCTGTCGACCGACGCGGAAAATGCGGCAATCGCATCGACGCCGGGACCGTTGCCGCGCTATCGATGGCATCGTCGCGGGCCTCGGCCTGTCGTCGCCCGCGTCCAGGAGATGAAACCGCATGCGCCTTCCGCACGATCGACAGCGACAGGATCTTGCGAAAGGTCTCGCGCTCATGGCTTTCGCGATGACGATCCTGCCCGGCATGGACGGCATCGCCAAATATCTGGCGACGGTTCAGTCCATGTCGCCGGGACAGGTGACCTTCTATCGCTTCTTCTTCCAGCTCCTGCTGACCTTGCCCTTGCTCCTGACCATCGGCGGCGCTCACGCGTTCCGCGCCAGACGGCCCTGGATGAACCTTCTGCGCGGCGCGTTGCATGCGGCGGCGACGTTGCTGTTCTTCACCGCCGTCAAATACATGCCGCTGGCGGATGTCTTTGCGATCTATTTCGTCGAGCCGTTCATGCTGGTGGCGCTGATGGCGGTCTTTCTGGGCGAGCGGGTCGAATGGCGCCGGTGGCTCGCTATCGTCATCGGCTTCGGCGGGGCGATGATCGTTATCCAGCCGAGCTTCGCGCTTTTCGGAGCGACCTCGCTCCTGCCGGTGCTGTGCGCTTTCCTGTTCGCGCTCTATCTCTTCATGAACCGGGCCATCGGCGATGCCGATCCGCCGCTCACGATGCAGACCGTCTCCGGCTTCGGCGGCGCGCTGTTCTCGGGCGCGGCGCTCCTGGCGGGCAATTGGGCGGGCAACGATGATTTCGCGATGTCGCTTCCGTCTTCCGCCTTCCTCTTCGGCCTGCTGATCGTACTCGGCGCATTGTCGGCCTATGGCCACCTGCTGGTCGTGCGGGCTTTCCGGCTTGCGCCGATCTCGCTTCTCGCGCCGTTCCAGTATTTCGAAATCATCTCGGCGACGATTCTCGGCTTCGCCGTCTTCGGGGAGTTTCCCACCCTGTCCAAATGGATCGGCATTGTCGTTATCGTTGGGTCCGGCCTCTACGTGATCTGGCGCGAGAGGCGCGTTTCCGCATGAAGCCGGATTTCCAGCCCGTCGCGTGGACTGGTTGGCAGACTATGTCAGCGGCAGCTCGACCATGAAACAGGCGCCATCGTCCTCGTCCCCGCTATACCAGGCCCGGCCCCCATGCAGCCGCGCGATCTCGGCCACGAGCGCCAGTCCGAGCCCCCAGCCGCCGGCCGATTCGCTCCGGCCCGCCGGGCGGTAGAAAGGCTCGAAGACGCGTTCGGCCTCCTCGGGGGTGATGCCGTCGCCCCGGTCGCGGACGGTAACGAGCGCGCGCCCGTTCTTCGCCTCGACATGGACGGTCACCGGCGGCTCGCCGTGGCGGCCGGCATTCTGCACGAGGTTGCGGATCATGCGGCGCAGCAGGCGTTCGTTGCCTCGCACGGTCAGTGATGCGCCCTCGATATCCGCGTCGATCGCGGCAGCTTCCTCCGCGGCCAGCGGCAGCAGGTCGACGAGCTGGTCGAGCTCCGGCGCCTGGTCGCTGTCCAATCGGCTCTTGAGTAGGATTTCGTCGACGAGTTCGTCGAGCTCGGTCAGATTGCAGACGATCTCGTTGCGCAGGCTGTCGCTCGGGGCGGCCTCGAACATCTCGGCGGCCATCCTCAGCCGGGCGAGCGGCGAACGCAGCTCGTGGCTCGCATTGGCCAGCAGCGACTTCTGCGATTTGATAAGCCGCTCCACCCGGTCGGCGGCCTTGTTGAAGCTTCGGGCGACCATGGCGATCTCGTCCTGGCCGCAGACCTCGATGCGGGTGGAAAGCGCGCCTTCGCCCCAATGCTCCACCCCGCGACGCAGATCCTCAAGCCGCCGCGTCAGATAACGCACGGCGGGCAGGGAGGCGAGGCCGATGGCGATCGCGACGATCAGGATGGCGATGATGAACTGGCCGCGCGACTTGTCGAACTGGGTTTCCATATAGAGGACAACCCTTTCGCCATTCGGCAGATCGGCGTCGAATTCGTGATTGCGGCGATGGCGCTGCGAAAGATAGGCGTCGGTCGCCGCCTGACTCGACAGGGCGCCTGCGCCCTGGATATAGCGGCCGTTCCGGTCGAAAATGGCGATATCGGCCTTGAGGCCCTGCGCGAGGCGATCCAGCATCTCCTGGCGCTCGGCGGCCGTCATGTCGTTGCCGAGAAGCGCCGCCGCGAACCGGTCCTTCCTGCTCGTGAAGCCATGATCGTCGTCGTCGGCCAGCATCGCGAAGGTGCCGAGCGACAGGACGACCAGCAGCAGGCCGCACAGCACCGTCAGATACATCTTGATATAGAGGCGGCTGCGGATCATCGGCCGGCATCGTCCTGGTTGCGGGCGAAGATATAGCCCGAGCCGCGCAGCGTGATAATGCGTCGCGGATGTTTGGGGTCGGCCTCGATCGCCGCGCGGATGCGGGAAATATGCACATCGATGGAGCGATCGAAGGCTTCCAGCTCCTCGCCCTTGGTCAGTTCCATCAGCCGTTCGCGCGACAGGACCCGGCCGGCATTCTCGGCCATGGTGAGAAGCAGCGCGAACTGATAGCCGGTCAGCGGACGTTCGGTGCCGTCGAGGCGGACGCAGCGCTGGCCGCGATCGATCTCCAGCCGGCCGAAGCGAAGGATGTCGGCCGGCGGCAGCGCGGCGGGACCCTGGCTGCGGCGAAGGATGGCCTTGAGCCGGGCCGCCAGCTCGCGCGGGCTGAACGGCTTGGGAAGATAATCGTCCGCGCCGAGCTCCAGTCCCACGATACGATCGGTTTCCTCGCCCCTGGCGGTGAGCATGAGGACCGGGAGACCGGAGCCGGCGCGGATGCGGCGGCAGATTTCGAACCCGTCGTGATCGGGGAGCATCACGTCGAGGATGACGGCATCGGGGGCCTTTCTTGCGATCTCCTGGAGGCCGGAGACGCCGGTCGCCGCGCTGCGCGTGGTAAAACCTGCCGATCTGAGATAGTCGGAGAGCATGGCGGCGAGACGCGTGTCATCGTCGATGATCAGCACTTCCGCCGCCATGCTTTCTCCCATCTGCCTTACCAGCGGCCGTGAGGCCCGAAATCCCGCATCTCCTCGACCAGCTTCCTGCGCTGGTCGGGTGTGAGGATTTCTGCCGCATCGGCTACCGCTTTGGCAATGGCCTTCGACCGTTCTTCGAACTGGGCCATCTGTTTGGCGCGCAGAGCCTCGATCGCGTTACGGTCGATGGTGGGAGCTTCGATCAGTTTGATGATTTCGTCACGCATGGCCTTCCTCGCCTCCCGATCCGGACGAACCTCGTCGATCGTCGTCGTGACGATCGCCTTGAGCTTCGACTTCTGGTCGTCCGATGCGCCGGCATCGGTCAGCATCCGGTCGAGGCGATATTCCATGTAGCCGCGCATGAACTGGTGACGGTTGCCCCAGTCGTCGCCCTTGGCGAAAGCATAGGCGCCGGCGGATGCGATCGCGGCCGCCGCGACGGCGCCGATCATCAGCTTGCGGCCCCAGCGGGGCTTTTCCGGAGGGAGGATCTCCATTTCGGGCCTTTCGATATTCTCGCTCATGAGCCTGTCCTTCCTGCATCTCGACGACTTTCGATGAAGGCAGGATAGCGTGGCTCTGTTTCCCCCGCTTTTCGCGGAGGTAAAGAAATGTAAAGCCCGGCGCCGACGGGACAACCCCGCCGGCGGAACGCACAGCTTTTTGATTTTGCTGATTTTATAAAGCCCTGCTGTTTTGCCGGAGCAAGCCGCCTTTTTTGTTGGACCGCGCCTTGAAATTCGTCTAGCACCAAAAGCGGCGGACAGAGATCGGCCGGAAAGAGAAATCGCTCATGTAACAAGGCCGTAGACGGGCTGGTCGCTGGCGCGCGGGTCCGGGCAGGCACGAACATCAGGACGAGGGGGGCTCGGCTATGGCAAACGATAGCTTTGAAGAACTCGATATAGCCCCGGAACCTGAGGACAAGGCCGAGCAAGCCGACATCTACACCGAGGATGGCGCCGTCCGCGGCGATTTCCTGGCCATGGTCGGAGCCGCGATCGCCGATCGCGATGTCATCTGGCTGCGCCGCCATGTCGGCAACCTGCATATTTCCGAACTTGGCGACGTGCTCGAGGCGATCCTGCCCGAGCAGCGCACGGCGCTGGTGCAGTTGCTGGGCGATGACTTCGATCTCGCGGCGCTGACCGAGGTCGATGAGGCGATCCGTCTCGAAATCGTCGAGCAGATACCGAACGAGGCGATCGCCGCGGCGCTGACCGACCTCGATTCGGACGATGCCGTCTACATTCTCGAGGACCTCGACCAGGCGGACCGCGAGGAAATCCTCTCCAAGCTGCCCTTCACCGAACGGGTCCGGCTGCGCCGCGCGCTCGATTATCCCGAAAGCTCGGCCGGCCGGCGCATGCGCTCGGAATTCGTGGCCGTGCCGCCCTTCTGGTCGGTGGGCCAGTGCATCGATTATATGCGCGAGGAGCAGGACCTTCCCGACAGCTTCACCGAGATCTTCGTCATCGACCCGACCTTCAAGCTGATGGGCGTGGTCGATCTCGACCGCATCCTGCGCACCAAGCGCGGCGTGAAGGTCGAGGACATCATGCGCGAGACCAATCATCCGATCCCGGCCGACATGGACCAGGAAGAGGCGGCGCAGCTCTTCGAGCAATACGACCTCCTGTCCGCCGCCGTCGTCGACGAGAACGGCCGTCTTGTCGGCGTGCTGACCATCGACGACGTCGTTGACGTCATCCATGAGGAAGCCGACGAGGATATCAAGCGTCTCGCCGGCGTCGGCGACGAAGAGTTGTCGGACAATGTCGTGTCGACCGTTCGCTCGCGGTTCCTCTGGCTGTTCATCAATCTCGGCACGGCGTTCCTGTCCTCGACCGTAATCGGCCTTTTCGACGCGACCATCGAGCAGATGGTGGCGCTGGCGGTGCTGATGCCGATCGTCGCCTCCATGGGCGGCAATGCCGGCACCCAGACCATGACGGTGACGGTGCGCGCGCTCGCCACCCGCGAGCTCGACATCTATAATGCCCGCCGCATCGTCCGGCGCGAACTCGGCGTCGGCTCGACCAACGGCCTGATTTTCGCCCTGCTGCTGGGCGTGGTCGTGACGATCTTTTTCCACGACTGGCATCTCGGCCTCGTCATCGCCATCGCGCTTTTCGCGAATTTCATGATGGCGGCGCTTGCAGGCAATCTCGTGCCGATGCTGCTCAACCGCTTCGGCGCCGATCCGGCCGTGGCCTCGTCGGTCTTCGTGACGATGATGACGGATATGACCGGCTTCTTCGGCTTCCTCGGTCTCGCCACGCTCTGGTTCGGCCTGCGGTAGGCCAGCGCTATGAATTGACTTTTACGTAAGAGTTTCTAGGCTGTCCGGCGGGATGTCCGGACAGTTGGAGTACGCCGCCGTGACCAAGCTCTACAGTATCACCGAGATGACGCGCGAATTCGACATCTCGACCCGCACGCTCCGATTCTATGAGGACGAGGGCCTGATCCATCCGGAGCGGCGCGGACGCACGCGTCTTTACCGGCCCGCCGACCGGCATCTGATCGCGCAGATCCTGCGCGGCCGGCGCATCGGCTTCACGATCGCCGAGATCCGCGAGATCGTCCAGGTCTATAACGAGCCGCCCGGCGAGGTCGGGCAACTCAAGCTCCTGATGAAGAAGGTGGAGGAAAAGCGGGACAGCCTGCGGCAGAAGCGCAAGGATATCGACGAAACCATAGACGAACTCGATTCGATCGAGGAAGCCTGTCTCAACCGCATGGCCGAAATCGGCGTGACGACCTGATCCGGCGGGCGGTGTCCGTCAAGGCCGTCATGCGCTCAGATCCAGGCGCGGGTGCGCCGGCAGTAGCATTCGAACTCGAAGCCGAAACGGGCGAGCAGATGCTTCTCCTCGTTCCGGACGATCCAGGCATGGGTCACTATGGGCGTGAAGGCGGCGGCCAGGGCCATCCAGAGATTGCCGGTCAGCAGCCCCGCGCCGAGCATGATGAGCGTATAGCCGAGATAGACCGGATTGCGGCTGAAGCGATAAGGCCCCGAGGTTACGAGATGGGTGGTGGCCGAGCTCGAAAGAAGCGCCGTGCGGTGGCGCAGCAGTTTGCCGTAACCCCATAGCACCAGCCAGAGGCCGGCGACGCCCGCGACCGTCCCGAGGGCCTGGAGCGTCAGGTGCCATTGCGGCGGCGTGCCGAGCGGATCGAGCCTGTTGAGGAGGAGCGCGATCGCCACGGCGGCGAGATAGACGACAGGCGTCCAGGGAAACTTCATCGGTTTCACGCGATAGGCGTTCATCAGTCAATTTCCGTTTTCGTCAAGGACCGGCCCGGTCTCGACGGTGCATTGGCTTCTGATCTTATCGATGTCTCCACGATAGGCCTCCGGCATTGCGCCAGACTGAAGCGGCCCGAGAAGATTGCCGCGCTCCAGTCCGTCCAGTGCGCATCGGCAGTAGCGCCGGCAGAAGTCCTCGCTCGCATCCGGCAGGCAGGACGCCTGGCAATCGCGCAGGAACACGGCGGGGTGGCCGGACGCGGGATGGATGAGCGAGACTCCGTAGAGAATCGAGATCAGAAGGGGCTGATGCACCAGATAGAAGACGAGACTGTGGCGTCCGAAAAAGGCAAGTGTGGTTTTCAGCCATCCGGCCGGCTTATCCCCAGCCGCAAATTGTCGCAGCCGGTCCACCAGTCCCGGCAGCCGTGCCGTGCCGATGCCGGCCAGCGCCGGGGCCAGCCACGGCAGGAGCGGCACATAGTCGAAGCTTTGCCGTGGCTGTGTCGACAATCCCACCCACCAGAGCCACGGTTCGTTGAAGGCATCCGACGCGACGTGGAACGGGGTGATGAAGATCACGGCCGCGATCAGGAAGGTGAGGGCGGGCGGCAGCCGCAGGAAAAGCAGCCCGATCAGGCTCGCGGCGGCGATGGCGTGCAGGATGCCGAAATGAATTAGGCCCTGCGGCATTGCGAAATAGCTCGCGGCGGTCACGGCGAGGGCCGCGGCGACGATCATGAGCCAGCGCTTCCAGAAGCGCGGCCAGCCGATGCCCCTGCCATGGGCGAGGACGAGCGAGAAGCCGACGAGGAACAGGAAGGTTGAGGCGATGGTGCGGGCATAGATTTTCGGCCAGCCCGCGGCGGCGTAGCCGGGCTCCAGATAGCCGAACATGGAGAGGTCCCACATGAAATGATAGGTCGCCATGGCGACGAGCGCGATGCCGCGCGCGGCGTCGAGCCAGGGCATGCGTCCGGTCGATACCGGCCGGGCCGGTTCCCGTGGATCGGTCATTTCTGTTTCCTGTCATGCGGACGGATCAAGCGTCGAGATCTCTGACGATCGCCTCGCGTGCCTCCGAGAGGAACTGCCGGCGCGCGAGCACGATGAAGACGAACAAGGTCATCGCCATAAACACATAGGCATTCACAAACCAGCCCAGATAGCCGATCGAAAGGAAAATGGCGCGAAGGCCGGCATTGAAGTTCTTCGCGGCGATGATGTTGAGCGCGACCACCCGATCCGCCGCCCGCTGCCCGGCCTCGGGATCCTTCACATAGTCGGCATGCATGGGCAGTGTGCCGAACAGGATGGAGCAATAGTTGAACAGCCGGTAGGACCAGCCGAACTTGAAGAAGGAATAGGCGAAGATCGCCGCCAGCCCGCCGACCTTGAGCTCGAAGCCCTGCCGGCCGCCCTGTAGCGCCACGGGCAGGTCGCGGAAGATGGTCTCCACCTGGTCGGTCGCGCCAAGCAGCGCGAAGCAGCCGCCCAGCGCCAGCAGCGAGGTCGAGGCGAAGAAGCCGGTGCCGTTCTGGAGCCCCGCCATGATCTGGGTGTCGATCATCTTGAGGTCGCGATCGAGCGAGTTCCGGATCCATCGTGCCCGGTGGATCGCCATCGCGCGGTTGACGCTCAGATAGCCGGATCGCCGCTCGACCCCGGTCAGCCAGTTGAACAGGCTCCAGGCGGCAATGAAGAAGACAAGCGCGACGATATCCGGAGGAAGCATTCCCGTCAGCCCTGTTGATCGACATTCGCTGCGATGTCGCGCGCGTGGCAGCGCGTGGCGGAAAGTCCATCGCGCACGGAATCGCAAATCGTCATAAGATGCCTCCATAGCACGTTCCCGGACGATGAGGCTGCCAAACATGTTCCTGTCGGTATTCGATGTTTTCAAGATCGGTATTGGGCCGTCGAGCTCGCATACGATGGGGCCGATGACCGCCGCGAACGCCTTTCTGGCGCTGATTCTGTCGCCGGACTGGCCGCGGCCTTCGGGCGCGCGCGTCGCATCGCTGAAGGTCAGCCTGCATGGCTCCCTGGCCTATACCGGCATCGGCCACGGCTCGGACCGCGCCGTCGTCCTCGGCCTGACCGGCGAGACCGCCGAAACGGTCGATCCCGACAAGATGGACGACATCGTCGCCACGGTCGAGCGGACCGGCCGAATCCATCCGTCCGGCCATCCGGAATACCGGTTCCAGCCGAGGGAGGATCTCGTCCTCGATAAGAAGACGCCGTTGCCCGGCCATGCCAACGGCATGACCTTCTCGGCGTTCGACGACAGCGGCAGGCTGCTGCTCCGCCAGGTTTATTATTCGATCGGCGGCGGCTTCGTGGTCACCGATACCGAGCTTGAGAAAATGCGTAACGCGCGCAAGGCCGAGATGCAGAAGGTTCCCTATCCCTTCGCGACCGCCCGGCAGATGCTCGACATGGCCCAGCGATCCGGCCTCTCGATCGCGCAGATGAAGCGCGCCAACGAGGAAGCCGCGATCAGCCGGGAGGAGCTCGACGGCAAGCTCGACCGAATCTGGGATGCGATGAATGCCTGCATCAATCGCGGACTCGCCGTCGACGGCATCATGCCGGGCGGCCTCAAGGTCCGCCGCCGCGCCCGGCAGATCCACGACAAGCTACAGGAGGACTGGCGGTCGAACCGTCCCAATCCCTTGCTCGCCAACGACTGGCTGTCCGTCTATGCCATGGCGGTCAACGAGGAAAATGCCGGCGGCGGGCGCATTGTCACGGCACCGACCAACGGCGCGGCCGGCGTCATTCCGGCGACGATCCGTTACTATCAGCATTTCCATGAGGACTGGGACCAGGACGGTATCCGGGACTATCTCCTGACGGCGGCCGCCGTCGGCGGTATCATCAAGCACAATGCCTCGATTTCCGGCGCCGAGGTCGGCTGTCAGGGAGAGGTGGGTTCGGCCTCCGCCATGGCTGCGGCCGGCCTCGCGGCGGTGATGGGCGGCACGCCGGAGCAGATCGAGAACGCGGCCGAGATCGCGCTCGAACACCATCTCGGCATGACCTGCGATCCGGTCGCCGGGCTCGTCCAGGTGCCCTGTATCGAGCGCAATGCGCTCGGCGCCGTCAAGGCGGTCACCGCCGCCTCGCTCGCCATGAAAGGCGACGGCCAGCATTTCGTGCCGCTCGACGCCTGTATCGAGACCATGCGGCAGACAGGCAACGACATGAGCGAGAAATACAAGGAAACCTCCACCGGAGGCCTTGCCGTCAACGTCGTCGAATGTTGATATCGCTCGAAGCCGGTTGACGGCTCCGGGACATTGGCGGATGAAAGGCCATGGCACTTCATCTCATCAAGCTCTGCGTCGGCTGCGAATCGATCGAGGAACTCCGCGACTGGGTTGCCGAGCGCGCATTGATCGCGATCGCGGCGGGTTTGGAGCCGCATTCCACGCATGTGACCCGCATGATGCCGAAGCGCATGCGGGAACTGCTCGACGGCGGCTCGCTCTATTGGGTGATCAAGGGGCAGTTGTCGGCGCGCCAGCCCCTGCTGGCCATCGAGGAATTCACCGATGCGGACGGCATCGGCCGATGCCGTCTGGTTCTCGGTCCCGAGGTCGTCGAAACCATGCCGCAGCCGAAGCGGCCGTTCCAGGGCTGGCGCTATCTCGAAGACAAGGATGCGCCGCGCGACCTTTTCGAAAAGGGGCAATCGGCGCGCGACATGCCGGCCGAACTCAAGCGCGAACTCGCGGAACTGGGCCTTCTTTGACCCGGTCGGGTCAACGCAGGCGGATCCGGACGGGATGGCCGCCGCGTGGGCAGACGACATGCAGGTGCAGGCCCACTTCCGGCTGGCTCGAACGCCAGGCCCGGGCGCCGTGGCCGAGCAGCATCGCGACGAGATCGCGCGTCTTGTTCTGGGATCGGGTGAGGCCGAGCCCGGCAAACTTGAGCGCGGCTTCGTGGAGCGGATGCAGGACGGGTGTCTTGCCCTGGCCTGGTCTGGTCGCGGATTCCGAAACGTTGCCGTTCTTCGACATATGATCCTCGTACACTCAACAAATCGAGGCTTATGCATTCCCTGGCCGGCCGTGTCAGACAGGCGGGCCGAGGCTTGGGGACGGGCCTGGCGGAGAGGCCCGTCCGGATTTCGTCACTGGAGGCTGGCCCAGCAGCCGAAGCCCTTCTTCTTCAGCACCTTGCAGGCGCGCACCGCGGCATCCTGGTCGGCGAAGCCTCCGAAGCGCGCCCGGAAGAGCTGTTCCTCGCCCTTGACATAGGTGACGGTGAAGGGCTTGGCGGAACGCAATACCTTTCCGCCCTTGTCCTGCGCCTTTTGCAGGAGATCCATCGCCATCGCCTTTTCGGGTGCCGCGCCGACCTGGATGACCCAGCCCGCCATGTCGGAGGTCGTGGAGGCGGTCGTTACCGTGTCGACGGCAGGCTGTGATTTGCGGGCGGGCGTGGCGTCCGTCACGTCATCGCCGATATCCTCGGAAGGAACCGGCACGCGCAGGACGTCGGCACGCTTGGCCTTGGTGATCTTCACCGTCTTGGTCCGGATGACGGGCACGAGCGTGTCGTCGGCCGAGGCGACCTGCTCGTCGACATCGTAGCGCGCCTGGGGAACCGGGCCGTCCGCCGGCAATTCGAAGGCGCGGGTCAGCTCGGTTTCGTTTTCCGGTTCTGCATAGGCTGTCTCGACCGTCTTCCCGGCGGTCTTGGCGGCGATATAGTCGGTGGCGGACTTCTTGCGGCTGGCCTTGGGCAGGTAGGCGGCCACGAGGCGGCGCATCTTGTTGTCGCGCGAGCGGCCGGTGGTGCCGCCCATGACCACGGCGACGATGGAGCGGCCGTCGAGCTGCGCCGAGGTCACGAGGTTGAAGCCGGAAGCGCGGGTAAAGCCAGTCTTGATGCCGTCGACGCCCTTCACATTGCCGAGAAGGCGGTTGTGGTTGCCGATGACCTGGCGGCCATAGGTGAAGGACCGGGTGGAGAAATAGCCGTAATATTGCGGGAAGTCGCGGCGCAGCGCGACGCCGAGGCGAGCCTGGTCGCGGGCGGTCGTGACCTGGCGGGCATCCGGCAGGCCATGCGCGTTGTAGTAGACGGTACGCGTCATGCCGAGCTGGCGGGCCTTGGACGTCATCATCTTGCCGAAGCGGGCTTCGGTGCCGCCGAGGAATTCACCGAAAGCGGTGGCGCAGTCGTTGGCCGAGCGCGTCACCAGCGCCATGATGCCCTGCTCGACGGTAAAGGACGTACCCTTGCGCACCCCGAGCTTGGAGGGCTGTTCGGCGGCGGCGTTCGCGGAGACCGGAACGCGTGTATTGAGCTTGATCCGGCCGGATTCCAGCGCCTCGAAGACGAGATAAAGCGTCATCATCTTGGTCAGCGAGGCAGGATAGCGCAGGCCGTCCGGATCCTCGGCGCTCAGCACCTTGCCGGCCTTGACGTCGATGACGATGCTGGATGAACGAGGCGCGGCGGCGGCCTGCATCGGTGCTGTCGCGCCAAGACTGGCGGCGAGGGCGAACGAACCGGCGACTTTGAGGAGCGATCGGGACATGCCCCGGGTGAGGGCGGACGCGAATTTGAACCTGAACACAATGCTACTCTTTAATTTCTCGTTGTGACACGCCGTTGGGAGACCGGCTGGCTTCGAAAAAATGTAGCGAGTTAGCGTTACCAATCTCTTTATGATGAAGGATCTCTTGCCATATAAGCGTATGATTCCTGGAAAAATCGACTTAGGGTTAATTCCGCCGTTTCAGATGCGGACAACCCTGGAATACAGGGCGTGCCGGACCCTCCGCGATCGCCTGGTTCACGGCGCGATATGGCGCTCGGCGAATGCCCGCATGGCGGTGTCGATCTCGCGCCAGCGGGGCAGCAGCGACGCGGAGAAACGGTACAGCATCGTCAGGTCGCGGCCGACACGCATGTCCCTGAGGCAATCGGCCGAGGTGGAGGCCTCGGGCGAAGCCGGCAACAGGCAGCGAACGGCATAGATGCCGCCGTCCGGAAGCGGGGCGGTGAGCAGCTTTTCGTCGCCGAAGCCGGACTTGCGGGACAGCGCGTGGATCGCCAGTCCCGCCGGTCCTTTGGCCGGTGCGCCGGAGAAGAGCTTGCTGTAGATCGGCTCGACGCGTCCGGACATGTCACGGGACATCACACTTTGCGAGAAGTCGGCGAAGATCAGCACGTCGGCGCGGCCGGGATCCGAGAAGCGCGCGGCATTTTGCCGGCTATAGCCTTCAAGGCCGGGCCAGGACAGGTAGATGCTGACCGTTTCGGCGCGGCCATCCCTGCGCTGCGTCTCGAAACGGATCATGTTGGCGGGCAGGATCAGGACGTCCTGGCCGACCGTGATGCGATGAACGGCCGTCGAGTCGGTGTTTCCGCCGAGGATCAGGTCGTTGCCGAGCCATTTTCCAGCGACGCTGAGCGCCGAAGCCAGGGCGGCGAGCAGGCCGATGACCATCGTGATGCGAAAGAGCGTCCGGTTGGAGACCAGCGCCTCGGATGTTTCTGTATCGGCGGCGGATGTCATGGCGATTCCCGGAAGTCCTGCGCCGCCACCCTGCGCTCGCTGACCTGTGCCAGACTGGCGCGAATCCGGTGGCATGTTCCTTGCTCTTGTCCGGTTAGTGAAATCGGATAGGGTTAACGTATGGTGAACAGCGGCGATCTCTTCGTATGTCTGGTGGCTGGACTGGCAATTCCGCTTGCTATTGTCGATGGCCTGAAGGCCTTCGGCGGCGTGGCCATGCCGAAACAGCCGCAGGGGCTGCATTTCGAGCGCCGGCCGGGTATCTGGCTTCTTGCCGTGATCGCCGGACCCGGGCTCTTTGCCGAACGCATGCTCGATGAAGCCCGCCGGGGCCGGCTGACATCGGCCGATGCCGTCAATGCCTTCGTCATCACCCTGGGATGGGCGGCGATCTACGGCTTCATCCTGCTGAGCCTCGTCCGCGCCATGTCGGCGCTTCCATAAAAATGCCGGTCCCGCGAAAGGCGGGACCGGCAACAAGGGCGCGGCCGGGGACGGGGATATGCGGGGAAGGCCGGGCCCGTAAGTTCAGCGTCGCGGCAGTCAGTCGATGCTGCCGACGACGGGGGTCCGGTCGTCCCTGATCTTGACCCACTGGCCGGCATTGCGGGTCGATTGCCGCTTGAGATAGGTATATTCGGTATCCGACCACAGCAGCACCTTGTTGCGCATGTTGTCGAGCACGAAATCGCCGCGGTCGGTGCGCACCACGAGGACGGCATGGCCGTCGCCGTTCGGCTGGAGCACGACGGCGATCAGCAGGTCGGAGGGCGAGAAGCCGCGCTGGACCAGCATCTTCTGCTTGAGGAGCACATAGTCCTCGCAGTCGCCGACCGTCGTTGGCAGCACCCATCGCTCCTCGACGCCGTAGATTTCCTGGTCGGTCATCGGCTCGATGGTGGTGTTGGCCGTGTAGTTCACCTTGAGCAGCGTCTTCCACTTCGCCTCGGTGAGCTGTAGCGGGCCATTGTCGCTCATTGATCCGCACATGCCGGGATTGGTCTTGCAGAACTCGTAATGCCCGATCGGCGGATTGGTCTTGCCGAGCGTGACCATATTGGCGGGCGCGGCCTGGGCCATATGCGCGATGGCGAAAATGGAAGCTGCGAGAATTCCCTTGAGGTAAGTCGTTTTCATTTCTTGTCTCCCCGTTGTGAGAAGACAATGGCACGCGACTTTTTACCTGCGCCAAAAATGGATAGTTCAAATAAGTATTGTTTTTCAGATTATAAGAATAAATATCGATCTTGTTTCTAATAAAACTTGAATATATTTTGAGGAAAACTTTCTGAAAATTTGCGTCGAATTTTAGCGATCGTCGTTCATCCGAACCGGCTTGGGAGTGGCTAAAATCAATTAGGCGATTGAAAATATTGAGAGAATTTCTGTTCAGACAACGCGGGCGATGAAGGTCGGCGGTATCCCGGCCGTGTCAGGGGGGCGCTGGAAGGATGTCGTTGTTGCCCGGGAAGACGGGCATATTGTCCATTTTTGGCACGCCACCTTCGGTCATCACGGCAGAAATGCGGCGCAAAATCGTGAAAACGGCGGCAAATCAAGGTGAAGAAAGGGTTGATGGACGCTGGCACCGGACTGGTGTTCATGCACCGAATCGGACCACCCATTGCGGCGCATAAAAAGGGAGGAAGGGCGGAGATTCCGCCCGGACCTTGCTAACAAGGCTGCGACCCTCGCCAACGTCATCCTCGGGCTTGCCCCGAGCATCTGGTAGGCTCTCTTTGAACTCTTGAAAACAAAGGGTCAATCGCACGAACCCCAGATGCTCGGGACAAGCCCGAGCATGACGTAGAAGGATTTGTCAGCAGTCTGAGGGCGGAGACTCCGCCCCGTTATTGATTTTACGGTTGTTACCGATGAAAAAGACTGCGGGTCACGCGATCGCCCTTTGCGTTTATAAAGGGTCGGCTCTGAGCGCATTTTAAAGCCCAGTCAGGCCTGCCGCCGGAAACCCGGCTGCCAACCGATACTTTCACGATTTTCATTATATACGCATCCATGGTCGATTTATGCGGGAACGGTCTGTGAAAGAGCGGGGCCGCTACAGGATGAAGTCGTTTCCGGTTAATTTGAAATGGCCGTCAAGCTCGATGACGAAGTTGGCCTTGCCGTCGCCGTCCGTGTCGCCATAGATGAACGTATCGTTCTTTTTCGTCTCGTAGCGCAGTTCCCCGGCCTTCTTATGGAAGCCGTCCGTGCCGATGAACATGAAGTTCTGGTTGCCATCCTTGTTGTCGTTGGCATCCATCAGGTTGACGTCGAGGTGGTCCTTCTGCTTGCGGCTGAAATCCTTGACGACGTCGCGGTCGTTGAAGATGGCGGACTGGCTCGCCTTCAGGAAGTGGCTGACGAAATAGAACGTGTCCGCACCGGCGCCACCCTTAAGGATGTCCTTGTCCATGCCGCCTATGAGCTTGTCGTTACCCGCGCCGCCGTCCAGCTTGTCCCGGCCCTCGCCGCCATCGAGCCAATCGTTGCCACCGCCGCCGATCAGGCTATCATTGCCGGCTTCACCATACAGGAAATCCTTGCCGCCGCCGCCATTGAGCCTGTCGTTGTCTTCCCAGCCGTAGAGAACATCATTCCCGCCATCGCCAAAGACGATGTCGTCTCCGGTGTAGCCCCAAAGGGTATCGTTGTCCGACCCACCCCTTAACGAGTCATTTCCCTCTCCACCGTAAACCTCGTCCTCACCGCTACCGCCGTCCAGTGTGTCGTGGCCTTCATTGGCGCTCAACATATCGTTGCCATCGCCGCCTAAGAGCGTGTCGTCGCCGAGCCCCCCGTAAAGCTCGTCATGGCCTGTTCCGCCATCGAGCAGATCATCGCCATCCCATCCCGAAAGATAATCGTCTCCGTCGCCACCCAGCAGCTCATCATCGCCAATACCGCCGTAGATGCTGTCGTTTCCGGTACCGCCATCTATCGTGTCGTCGCCCTCGAAGCCGTTCATCAGATCGTTGCCGTCGGATCCCGTCTCGGTATCATTGCCCGCCAACAGCGTGGCCATGAAGCCGTCGAATAGCCCCTTTGCGATTGTCGCATCGTTCAGCGCTTCGGCGGAAACATCGAGGCCCGTAATCTCGCCGAGCGTGTCACCGTTGGTATTCGTAAAAAGAACGCTGTGAATGGTGCCTGTCGGGGATTCATCTTCGTCGAAACCGAGATCTTCGCCGGTGAAGGTCACCGTCGTACCGCCCGCATAGGTGTACCTCACGATCGAAGCGCTCAGCACTTCGATTTCATAGTCGCCGGTCATGCCGTGATGGAAATAGCCGTAAGCGCCGAGAGCGCTGGTTTGAGTGACATTCGCCACGGTGTGTCCTCCTTGCTTCAACTGATGCTATTGAGTTCGGCGCAGCGCAGGGCTGAGCGGATCCCGGATAACAAACATATCGCCGGGCTCGACACGGCGCATGATGCGCTCATAAACAGGCCGGTGATGCGCGACCGCCGAAAGTGTTTCAATATGCAACTCGTCGCAGATCATGCGCAGTCCGTCGATTTGGCGGTCCGGTTCTCTTCGGCTGTGGAGACACGCAGATAGCTAATCTTTTCGTGGATGACGCCCGGGGCGCTGCCGGGGTTGATCGTCTGGGGTTATGCTTCACACTATGGATCGTTTTTTTTGAGATTTGAAGAGTCCCGGCCCGATCTTCTAGGGTTTTTTAAAACAGCCTGAATTTGCAGGTTGTTCCCAGCAACATTTCAGTGGAGTTCGCCGCCGGAACGACGGCGCACGAAAGCGATCGTTTAGGTGCGGTCCCGCACCGGAACGGGTCGGGCCCCAACACCTTGTCCGTCGTCGCTACATGAGAAGCTGGAGGCCTTCGCGGGAAAGGACATTGGCGAATTCGATCGCCACGCCTTCCTGGAAATGACGCACCACGCGGCCGCGCATATTGCCGAGCCGCACGGCGGTGCCGAGCGCGGGGCGCACGTCGATTTCGACGGCGGCGCCGGACATGGAGAGGTCGATGATCCGGCACGGATAGGCGCGACCGTCGTCGAGGCTGATTTCCGAGCGGGTATTGTGCGGCATGATGCGATCGTGCCGGCGGTCCTCTGGCAGGTTGAACTTGTGCTTGTTGGCCAGCCAGGCCAGCTGGGCCGCGAGTTTCTCGCGCTTGCGTTCGGTGACATGCAGCCGGCCGATGAAGCCGTGATCGACATGGCCGACCACCGTGCATTCCAGCCGTCCGATATGATCGACATAGGCGACGATACGTTCGTTGAGCGTGGGATAGGCGGTGCATTGAAAGGCGACATCGGCGGGCGACATGTCGAGCGCCTTGCACTCATATTCCGCCTGACTGCTGGTCAGCATCAGCCGGCCGTTCAGATTGACAGTCACGCGTTGCGCCGAGTTGTTGCCAAGCTCGATGCGGGAGGGCGGCTGTACTGCGCTGAAGGCCGGCATTACGACATTATCCATTTCTGCTATGCCGAAAAAGGATAGGTGAGGTCGGTTAACGGACCGTTGACCGACCGATGCGGCCGGGCCGGTGGCGGCGGCATTCAGGCCCGTCAGATGTCGAGATTTTCGGCGAAAGCCGCCCGTTCCTGGATAAAGCGGAAACGCGCCTCCGGCTTTGTTCCCATCAGGCCGTCCACGGCCTCGCGCGTGCCTTCGAAATCGACCTCGTCGATCTCGACGAGGAGCAGGGTGCGGGTCGCCGGATCCATGGTCGTTTCCTTGAGCTGCTGGGTCGACATTTCGCCCAGGCCCTTGAAGCGGCCGATCTCGACCTTGCCCCGCCCCTTGAATTCGGTTTCCATCAGTTCCGCCCGGTGCGCGTCGTCGCGGGCATAGAGCGTCCGGGCGCCCTGGCTGATGCGATAGAGCGGCGGCACGGCCAGGAAAAGATGCCCCTTGCGCACCATTTCCGGCATTTCCTGATAGAAGAAGGTGATGAGCAGCGATGCGATATGGGCGCCATCGACATCGGCGTCGGTCATGATCACCACGCGCTCGTAGCGCAGGTCTTCCTCGCGATATTTGCTGCGCGTGCCGCAGCCCAGCGCCTGGACGAGGTCGGCGATCTGCTGGTTCGCGCCGAGTTTCTCGCGTCCGGCCGAGGCGACATTGAGGATCTTGCCGCGTAGCGGCAGGATCGCCTGATTGGCGCGGTTGCGTGCCTGCTTGGCGGTGCCGCCGGCCGAATCGCCCTCGACGATGAAGAGCTCGGCGCCCTCCGCTGTATTCTGGGAGCAATCGGCGAGCTTGCCCGGAAGGCGGAGCTTGCGCACCGCGGACTTGCGGTTGACCTCCTTTTCCTTGCGCCGCCGCAGCCGCTCCTCGGAGCGCTCGATCACCCAGTCGAGCAGCTTGCCGGCCTCGTTGGGATTGTCGGCCAGGTAATGGTCGAACGGGTCGCGAATGACGTTCTCGACGATTCGCTGGGCTTCGACGGTCGCGAGCCGGTCCTTGGTCTGG
>JAGRLJ010000165.1:0-5892 GCA_020441805.1 Rhizobiaceae bacterium | reverse complement strand
GAATTCCGGCTCGCGGATGAAGACGGACAGCATGCCGGCAGCGGAAATCATCACGTCGTCGGTGGTGATGTTGGCGGCGCGCTTGTTGCCGGTAAGATCGGCGTAGGCCTTGAGGCCCTTGGTGAGCGCGATGCGGAAACCCGCTTCATGCGTGCCGCCCTCCGGCGTCGGGATCGTGTTGCAATAGGAATGCAGCATCATGTCGCCGCCATACCAGGTGACGGCCCATTCGACCGAGCCATGGCCGCCGCGCTCGGACCGGCCGGCGAAGATCTCGCGGGTGACGGTGAATTCCTTGCCGATCTGGGCCGCGAGATAGTCCTTGAGACCGCCGGGGAAATGGAAGACGGCCTTGTCGGGCGTCTCCGTGCCCTCGATCAGCGTGGGGTCGCAGCTCCAGCGGATCTCGACGCCGCCGAACAGATAGGCCTTGGAGCGGGACATACGGAAGAGCCGGCCTGGATCGAACCGCGCATGAGCGCCGAAGATCTGCGGGTCGGGACGGAACCGGACGCGCGTCCCGCGGCGATTGTGCACGTCGCCCAGTTCCTCCAGCGAGCCGAGGGGAATGCCGCGCGAAAACCGCTGGCGATAGAGGCGCCGGTTGATCGCGACCTCGACCTCGACCAGGTCCGAAAGCGCATTGACCACGGAGACGCCGACGCCGTGCAGGCCGCCCGAGGTCTCGTACGCCTTGCCGTCGAATTTGCCGCCGGCATGGAGCTTGGTCATGACGACTTCGAGCGTCGACTTGCCCGGCACCTGCGGATGATTTTCGACGGGAATGCCACGGCCGTTGTCGGTCACCGTCAGGAAGCCATCGGCATCGAGATTGACGTCGATGAAATCGGCATGTCCCGCCACGGCCTCGTCCATCGAATTGTCTATGACCTCGGCGAAGAGGTGGTGCAGCGCCTNTCGGTGCCGCCGATATACATGCCCGGCCGCATCCGAACCGGTTCGAGCCCTTCGAGCACTCGGATCGACGATGCGCCGTAATCGTCGCCCGTCCCCGCCGGCCGCGCGGGCGCCGCCTTCACGGGCGGGGCGGCCTTCGGCTCCGGTTTCGGGCTCTCGGGCATATCATCGAAAAGGTTCAGGGCCTGGCTCATATGTGCAATAGCGTCTCTTGGTTTCGCGAATCGCCGATATATCCATGGATAGCGCGATAATACGCGAACATATAGAGAATGGCGCGCCCGGTGCCGACATGGCAAGATATCCGGACGCTCAACCAAGCCAGGAGACACGATGTCCACAGATCGTTTGGCCCGAAGCCGTTCGGCACGCCGCTTTGCCGCCGGCCTGTCCCTGGCGCTGTTTCTCGGGCTGTCTTCCGCCGCGGCAGCCGAGATCGGCAGCTTCAAGGACGACCTGTTCGCCTATCCGGGCATTCTCGAACAGGACGACGACGGCGCCTTCCTCAAGATCGACTATGACAAGATGCGCGACATCCACAAGCGCGACCAGGAGCCGGAACGGCGCGTGAAAGGCAAATATGTCTCGACCGGCGTTCGCTGGTACCAGGATTTCGAGACGATCGACGCCGGAGGCCGCTCGGTGGATGTCTTCGCGGTGGGCAAGTTCAGGACGGCCAGATTCGCGGTGATCTTCGTCCACGGCCGGGGCGGAGACCGCAAGCTGGGCGCGAACGACTATTCCTTCGGCGGCAATTTCAATCGCCTGAAGAACCTGGCGCACAAATATCGCGGCGTCTATCTCGCGCCTTCGGCCCGGGATTTCGGCGATCGGGGTGTCGCGGATATCTCCGCCCTCATCGGTTATGTCAGGACCGCGGCGCCAGAGGCCCGGATTGTCCTGTCCTGCGCTTCCATGGGCAGCTTCATCTGCTGGAAGATCGCCGAAGACGCGGATGTATCCGGCAAGCTGGCCGGCATGATGATCCTCGGCGGGCCGGCCAATCCGGCATTCCTCAAGAGCCCGGCGCATGCCGCGCGGATGCCGGTCTTCTTCAGCCATGGATCGGACGACAGCGTCTATCCGTGGACGGACCAGCATGCGCTCTACAAGAGCCTGATCCGGGAGGGCTATCCCACCCGCTTCGTGCTGTTCGACACCGGCTCCCACGGCACGCCGATCCGCATGACGGACTGGCGCGAGACGCTGAACTGGATTCTCCAGTGACGGCGGGGCAACCGTGATCAGCCGGAGCGCAGCAGGACCTTGGTCGAATCGACCGCGTTGGAAATCTGCTGGTAATGGGCGTAGCGGCGCTCGGAATTCTCGGCCGACCGGAGAAGCTGGGTCGCGGCCTCCTCGATCACCGCATTCGCCTTGGCCATGGCCTTCGGCAGCGCCGAGCGCTTCACCGCACGATAGCTGCGACGTTTCTTGAAGCGGGGATTGGCATTGCGCGGGGCGACCAGCCGGGGCGCGCTGCGGTCCTCATAGGTGGCGACGATCTTGGCCAGCTGCCGGCTCGTCCGGCGCAGGATGCGCCGCGCGTCACGGTATTCCGGCGCATTGGGGATATTGGCCGCCACCATGTCGATGCCCTGCCGCAGGCAGTCGATTCGATAGACTTCGTCATAATGGCCGCATTCCAGACGAACCGAGC
This sequence comes from Rhizobiaceae bacterium, assembly GCA_020441805.1. Lineage (GTDB taxonomy): Bacteria > Pseudomonadota > Alphaproteobacteria > Rhizobiales > Rhizobiaceae > Rhizobium_E. Next base: position 3,314 of record JAGRLJ010000165.1, on the reverse strand, counting down.
GCAGGTCCCGGATGATTCGATCCGTATCGAGCCGGGTGATCCGGATTTCCCGGCGATCGGGCCGGTGGCGGTCTCCCCGGTGATTGTCCCGGCCGCCCCTGTCGTTACCCCTGTCGCCCTTGTCGCCACCCTTGTCGCCCTTGTCGCCGCCCGGGCCGTCGCCGGGATCGACGGATTGTACGTTCAGCAACAGGGGGGAGGGCGACAGGCCATCGGCGAGCGGGCGCGGCGTGGGGACGCCGGCCTGCACCGGTGCCGTGCCCGATAGCGCAATGCCGAGCGCGAGCACGGCCCTCGATATGATCCTCGCTTGCTGCCGCCCCGTCATTGTCATCTCCTCATTTCACTGTTTCGCCAAAGGCGATGCGCATGCTTCGCTGTGTGCCCTGACCTATGGCGCCGTCGATCTTGCCCGTATAGAGCCGGTGGCGGGCGAGTTCGGCCTGGAGGGCCTTGCGCGTCGCCGGCTTGAACTGGTTGGGATTGGTCGAAAGCTGTTCGAGCACATCCTTCACGCCGCTGCGCAGCGCCGCGTAGAGATAGCGCGCGGCGTCCTGCGGCGTCTTGCCGGGCACGACGCCGTCGTCGATCAGCGCGGCGACATTGTACATCGCCTGCGGATGGCGCAGGTCCGCTGCCCTGAGAAAGAGTTCGACGGCCTTCTTGCGATCCTGCTTCACGCCGATCGCACCCTGGTAATAGAGAAAACCGAGATCGTTGATCGCATCGGCGAAGCCGAGATCGGCGGCCTTCTCGTAGAGCGACAGGGCCTTGGCCACGTCCTGTTCGGTGCCGATGCCGCGCTCGTAGAGCTTGCCGAGCTCGAACATCGCCTCGGGATCGCCCTTGGCGGAAGCCTCGGTGAAGAGGCGGAACGCCTGCTCGGGCTTGAAACGGGTCTTGTCGCCAGTGGAGAGCGACATGTAGCCGAGTCCGATCATGGCGCGCACATTGCCCTCTTCGGCGAGCGAGGCGAGTTGCAGCGCCTGGTCCGGCGCAAGCGAGCCCCAGGCTTTCTTGCGATCCGTCAGCGAGGCGATATTGGCATCGGATCCGGCAAGGAAGAAGGGAACGCCGGAGAGCGAACCGTAGAAATGCGGCTCCTGCTTGTTCTTGGTCGCGCGCAGGACGGCGTCGCGGACCTGCCGGAACATCATGCCGATCTCGACATTCCGGGCCGGCAGGTTGTCGATCAATGCGCGGGCGAAGGGGCTGTGGCCGCCTTCGCCGTCCAGCGCCACCTCGCCGTCCTTGGCGGCATAGACCACCAGCGTGCCCCGGTCCACCGAAGGCGGGGCGAGGCCCTGTTTGCGCAGCGAGCGGGTCGCGGTCGAATCGAATTCCGGATTGCCGATCTTGGCGACCTCCTGGACGGGCCAGTCGGCGAAGGGATTGTTGCGGCAGGAATCAAGGATCACGACCCGCAGCTTGCGGGCGCTCTCCGCCGCCGCCAGCAGATGCTTGAGCGTGAGCGCCTGCGCGCCGACGTCGGAGGGCTTCGAAATGCTGACATCGACGGGAATCAGGAAGTTCTCGCCGTTCAGCTCGACGCCGTGGCCGGCATAATAGATGACGGCGATGTCGGCGGTTTCCGATTTGAACGAGAAGGCCGTGATGGTCTCGACCAGCTTGGCGAGGGGCAGGTCGATTGCGCGGTCGACCTCGAACCCGAGTCCTTCCAGCTTGCCGGCGACGGCCGTCGCGTCATTGACGGTGTTGGCGAGGGGCGCGATATTCTGGTAGCGCGACATGCCGATCACCAGCGCGACGCGGCTTGCGGCCTCGGCGGCATGGGCGGCGAGGGATAAGAGGATCACCGCGAGGAGTGTGACGATCGTGCGGCCTGTGCGTTGCGTACCGAGCATTCCTGTTACCTTTTATCCGCCGGCACCATAGCCGAGCCGCCGGATGCTTTGAAGTCGCCAATTCCGTGACGGACGGAACCCGGCCTTTATTCTGGACGGCGATTGTTGCGCGCGCGCGTCGCGGGCGACAATCGCCTGCGATTTTTCCAGAGCCTCTTGCATTGCAATGGGAGCGGCTCTACTCACCGGCACAACGGATTTGGACGCGGGAGACACGCTATGACGACGCCGGACATCAGGCCGCTGGTCGTGGGCAACTGGAAGATGAACGGCACCCGGGAGTCGCTCACCGAGATCAAGGCGATCGCCGAGGGCGCGGAGCCGCTGTCGCGCAAGATCGATACGCTGATCTGCCCGCCGGCGACACTGCTCTATGTGTCGACGGCGCTGGTCACCGACAGTCCGCTCAGTATCGGCGCGCAGGATTGCCACACGGCGCAGTCGGGCGCCTATACCGGCGACATTTCCGCCGCGATGATCGCCGACAGCTTCGGCACCTTCGTCATCGTCGGGCATTCCGAGCGCCGGACGCTGCATGGCGAGGACGATGCGCTGGTCCGCGCCAAGGCGGAGGCGGCGATGGCCGCCGGCTTGACCGCGATCGTCTGCATCGGCGAGACCGAGGCCGAGCGCAAGGCAGGCGCGACGCTCGACGTGTTGAAGACCCAGCTTGCCGGCTCGGTGCCGGATGGGGCGGCGGCCGGAACCGTGGTGATCGCCTATGAGCCGGTCTGGGCGATCGGCACCGGCCTGACCCCCACCGCGAAGGATGTCGAGGAGGCCCATGCCTTCATGCGCGCCGAGCTTGTCGCCCGCTTCGGCGGCGAAGGCGCCAGGATGCGCATTCTCTACGGCGGATCGGTCAAGCCGTCCAATGCGGGCGAACTCATGGCCATCGTCAATGTCGACGGGGCGCTGATCGGCGGCGCCAGCTTGAAATCGGCGGACTTCCTCGCCATTTGCCAGGTCTATGACAGCCTTGTCGCCTGACGACCGCCGCTTCCGGCGCGGGGAGCATGCGGCGGAAAAGGCCTTTCAAATCCATGAAGGCTCGTGTAATAGCGCGCCAAATGTTGAAACATGTCCGCTTCCGGCGGGCGGGATTGGATAAATGCAGACCGTACTCATCGTTATTCACCTGATGATCGTGCTGGCGCTTGTCGGTGTCGTGCTGATCCAGCGCTCCGAGGGCGGCGGCCTGGGAATTGGCGGCGGCTCCGGCTTCATGAGCGCTCGCGGTACGGCCAATGCCTTGACGCGCACCACGGCGATCCTTGCGGTGCTGTTCTTCGCGACGTCGCTCGGCCTCGGCCTGCTGGCGCGCTATCAATCCAAACCGACCGATATTCTCGACCGTCTGCCCACCACGACCAACAGCGGCGACCTGCTCGATTCGCTCGGTCCGGCGAAGACCGAGGAGAAGAAGGAAACGCCGGCGGATCCGAACGC
>JAGRLJ010000164.1:6371-22122 GCA_020441805.1 Rhizobiaceae bacterium | reverse complement strand
AGGTCTCCGCCACATAGAGCGTGCCACCATCCGGCGAAAGGCCGATGCCGTTCGGGCCGATCAGCGGAAAGGCCACCTCGCGGATGAAGCTGCCGTCGGCCCTCGCGTAATAGACCGCGCCGAATTCGAGCTTGCGCCCCTGGCGATGGCCGTGATCGGTGAAATAGAAGCCGCCATGGGCATCGAAGACGATATCGTTGGGTGCCGAGAGCGCGACGTCGCCGCAGCGGTCATAGAGCCGTTCCACCCGCCCGGTTTCCGGATCGATCTTCTCGATGCGGCCGCCGGAATAATCATCCGCCTTGCCGACGGGCCGCAGGCCGCCATCGTCGCGACTCCAGTTGAAGCCGCCGTTGTTGCAGACATAGAACTGGCTGTCCGGGCCCCGCGCCAGCCCGTTCGGCCCGCCGCCGGTCTCCGCGATCGTGCTCTTTCGTCCATCGGGGGCGACGCGCGTGATGCGGCCGGCGGCGATCTCGGTCAGGACGATGCCGCCATCGGGCATCCAGACCGGGCCTTCCGGAAATCCGAGTCCGTCGGCAAGCAGGCTGAATTCCGTCATCGCGCGGTCTCCGGGGAAATCGCTACGCCGAAGACCCGGCCAAGCGCCTCGACATCATCGACGACAATGTCGGGATCGAGCGCCGCCACCACCTCGCCGGGATAGAAGCCATAGGTGACCGCGACCGCTTCGAGGCCGGCCGCGCGGGCGGCAAGGATATCCTGCGGGCCGTCGCCGACATAGATCGCGTCGGCCGCCTGCGCATGGGCCTTGTCGAGCCCGAAGAGGATGGGCGCCGGATGCGGCTTGCGATCGACCGTATCCTCGGCGGTCACGATCACCTCGAAGGCCTCGGCCGGGATGCCGGCGACGCCGAGGTCGATCAATGTCCGCTCGAGGCCCTTGTTGGTCACGATCGAGGGCTTGCGCCCGGCCGCGCGGAGCCCGAGGATGAGTTCCCGCACGCCGGGAAACACCTTCACGAGGGCGCTGCATCGCGGATAGGCCTTGCGGTAGGCGGCATGAAGATGCTCGACCCGATCCGGCGCCACGGTCGCGAAAACCTCCGGCGGGCGCATGGCGAAAAGCTCGCCGACGGGAAAGCCGGCGGGTGGGAAGGCCGTTCCCAGCTCCTCGCGGAACACGGTCGTGTAGCATTCGGTGACGGCCGCGCGCGTGTCGACAAGCGTGCCGTCGAGATCGAAGAGAATGTGGGTCTTGAGCGCTGTCATGGCACGTCTTTCATGCGGGACGCACGGTCGAGAAGGGCTGCGCGTCGTTTGTAGAGAGGGGTGAGGTCCGCGCCGAGGTCGCGGAAAAGCGGATAGGCGTCCGCATAGCGCGCCGCGAGGCGGGGATCGGGGCGGACGGTCCCGGCGATCCGCACCATGGCGCGCGCGGCGTCGTCCAGGCTCGCATAGGCGCCCGCCGCCGTCGCCGCGAGCAGCGCTACGCCGAGCGCCCCGGTCTCCTCGGCCTCGGGGACCAGCAGCGGTCGGTTCATCGCCGCGGCGCAGATCTCGCGCCACAGGCGGGATCGGGCGCCGCCGCCGGTGATGCGGATCTCCTCCACGGGCGCATCGAGTGCGCCGTAGCATTCGATCATCGAGAAGGCGACGCCTTCCATCACGGCGCGGACCAGCGTGGCCGGGGTGGTGTTGATGTCGAGGCCGAAGATCGAGCCGCGGGCGAAGGGGTCGTGCCGTGGCGCCGTCATGCCCGACGTGTTGAAATAGGGATGGATGAACAGGCCGTTGCTCAAGGGCGGCACGGCGCGGGCCTCGCGCTCCAGCGTCTCGAAGCGGTCGTCGCCGGCAAAGGCCTTGGCGCCGAAGGCCTCGACGATCCAGTCGAGGCAGAGTGAGCCGCCGCCGGTATTGGCCATCAGCCGCTGCCAGCGTCCGCCGGGCATCAGGAACAGGAAACCCACGCCTTCGGGTTCCAGCAGCGGCCGGTCCACGGTCAGGTTGTTCATGAAGCTGGTGCCGATCACGGTCACCGCCTGGCCTGCCCTCAGGGCACCGACGCCGATCGCGGCCGCCACCGCGTCGCCCGCGCCGGTCACGACCGGCGTTCCCGCCATCAGGCCGGTTTCCGCCGCAGCCCCGGGCGTCACGCGGCCGACGATCTCGCCGATGCCGAGCACCGGTGCGAGCCTGTCGAACGAGTCCTCGACGCCGGCCAGCGCGAAGAGTTCGCGCGAAGGGGCACGGCTACGGATGTCGCAGGGCAGGAAGGACAGGTCGGACTCGTCGGTCGCGACCCTGCCCGTCAAGCGATAATTCACATAGTCCTTGGCCAGCATGACCTTGTCGATGCGGCCGTAGAAATCGGGATCGTTCTCCTTCAGCCAGGAGAGCAGGACGAGCGGCAACCCGGGAATCGGCGCATTGCCGGAAATGGCGAAGAGGCGCTCGACGCGGCCGTCCTCCTTCCAGCGGTCGAGCAGGCCGGCGGCGCGTCCGTCGGGCCAGGCGATGGCGGGGCCTGCGGGGCGGCCCTCGGCGTCGATCGCCCAGAGCCCGCCCATATGGCCGGACACACCGATACCCGCGACCTCGGCCGGGTCGATGCCGCCGGTGGCCAGCGCTTCGCGGATGGCGGCGGCGACATTGCCGTAGGTCCCCGCCATGTCCTCCTCGTGCCAGTCCGGCCGGGGGCGGAAGGATTGCGTGGGCCGGCGGGCGGTGGCGGCGACACGGCCGTCCGCGAGATCGAAGATCGACACTTTCGTGGTCGTCGTGCCCTTGTCGATGCCCAGCACATAGCTCATGCCGCGGCCTCCATGCCGGTCTTGAGTGCGGCGCGGCGCGCGGAATAGGCGCGGTAGACGTCGCGCGCCTCCTGGTAGAGCCCGAACCAGTCGTCATATTGCGCCCGGATCGCCTCGTCCGGCTCGTAGCGGGCGGCGACCGTGTTGAGGCTTGCGGCCTCGGCCACATCCTTCCAGACACCGGTCGCGACGCCGGCGAGCATGGCGACGCCGAAGGCACCGGATTCCGCCGCGGCCACGGTCTCGATCGGCAGGCCGAGAATGTTGGCGAAAAGCTGAGCCCAGAACGGGCTTCGCGCCCCGCCGCCGGTCAGCCGCAAGGTTTTTGGCCGGGTCGTCATCGCATCGAAACAATCGCGGGTGGCATAGCACAGGCCTTCATAGACCGACCGCAGCAGGTGATCATAGGTCGTATGGCTGCCGGTTCCGAAGAAGCTGCCGCGCGCCTGCGCGTCGAAGAAGGGCGCCAGCACGCCGCTGCCGTTGACGTAAGGGATGAAGACCACGCCCTGGCTGCCGACGGGCACGGCGGCGGCGCGTGCTGCGAGCGCCGCGAAATCCGGCTTGCCGTCCGCGGCGACGGGCGCGCCGAAACGATTGAGGAACCAGTCGAAGGCGACGGTGCCGGACGTATTGGGCAGGATCCGCAGGTAGCGGCCGCCCGGCATGGAGAACAGGAAACCAAGCCCTTCCGGCGCGCGTTCCGGTCCCGCGGTCACCAGGCTGTTGAGGCAGCTCGTGCCGAGGACGGTCAGCGCCGCGCCGGGTTCGAGGGCGCCCACGCCGAGCGCATTGGCGCAGGCATCGCCCAGCCCGGTAACGACCGGCGTGCCGGCGGCGAGCCCCGTGGCCTCGGCGGCATCCCGTCCGACCGTGCCGGCAATCGCTTCCGAGGGCAGGATGGGCGGAAGCTTCGACGTCCAGTCCGCGGCGCCGCAGAGGTCGAGAACGCGCTCCGAGAAGCCGCGCGCATCGATGTCGCCGGGCACGAAGGAGACATCCGAGGGATCGGTGCCGACCGTTCCGGTGAGCCGATAGCGCAGATAGTCCTTGGCGCAGAGCACATGGGCGGTGGTCCGGAGCATGTCGGGCTCGTGCCGGGCGAGCCAGCCGAGCACCATGGCGGTGATGCCGGGCATCAGTCCGTTGCCCGAGATCGCGAAGCTCTCCCGCATATGCCCGGCGCGCTCGATCTCCATCTGCTCGGGCTGGGCGCGCTCGTCCGGCCAGCAGACGGCGTTGCGCGCGGGGCGGCCGGCGGCGTCGATCAGCCAGGCGCCACCCATATGGCCTGATATGCCGACGCCCTTGACCGGGCGGCCGTCGATCCCGGCATCGGCCAGCGCCGCGCGGATCACCTCGACGGTCAGCGCCCAGGTCCGCTCCGGATCTTCCTCATGCCATCCCGGATGCGGCGCCAGTACCTCGACGCGGCGCTGGGCCTGGCCGCGCGCCTGGCCGTCCGCGTCGAAGACCACCGCCTTGACGACCGATGTACCCTTGTCGATGCCGAGAAGGTAGCTCATCGCGGCCTCATGCCTGACTGGCCGCCAGCCGGTCGGCGACCGCGCTGCGCGCGCTGGTGGCATGGCGAGCGGTGCTTCGCGCCGGACCGTCGAAGACATAGAGGCTGTCCTCGCGGATCGAGACCTCGACCGGCTCGTCGATGGCGAAGGAGCGATCCGGCGCGGTCATCGCCTGGATGGTGGTGTCGCCGGCCTGGACGGTCACGAGAAGGGCGTCGCCCAGCTGCTCGGCGACATAGACGCGGCCGGCCACCACCAGCCGTTCCCCGTCGCGCGCGATCTCGCCGGCCTTGTGGACCGCGACACCCGACGGACGCGCACCGATCACGAGCTTCCGCTCCAGCGAGACATGGGCGCGCGCCATGTCGGGCAGACTGACGGCTTCGCCGCCGCAATGTCCCGCAAGGACACCGGCATCCGCGATCCCATCGATCTCGAAGACGTTCATCGAATGCAGCCCGAAGAACTGCGCCACGAAGGCATTGACCGGACGGTTGTAGATCTCGTCGGCGGTGCCGATCTGCTGCATCACGCCGTCGCGCATCACGGCGATGCGGTCGGTCATGGTCATCGCCTCGATCGGGTCGTGGGTGACGATGACGGAGGTGGTGCCGAGCGAGCGTTGCAGCCGCTTGAGCTCGCCGCGCAGCCGGGCGCGAAGTAGCGTGTCGAGATGGGCGATCGGCTCGTCGAGGCAGAGCAGGTTCGGCCGCCGCACCAAAGCGCGTGCGATGGCGACGCGCTGCTGCTGGCCGCCCGACATCTGCGAGGCGCGCCGGTCGATCAGGTGGCGGATATTGAGCATGTCGGCGACCTCGCCGACCTTGGCGTCGATTTCGGCGCGCGGCAGGCCGCGAATCCTGAGCGGATAGGAAATGTTCTGCCGCGCCGTCATATGCGGGTAGAGCGCGTTCTGCTCGAAGACCATCGCGACATTGCGGGCCTGCGGCGTCTGGCGCTCCACGGCCGCGCCGTCGAAGGCGATGGTACCGGAGGTCGGCTTTTCGAGGCCGGCCAGCATCCGCAGCACCGAGGTCTTGCCGGAACCCGACGGACCCAGCAGCCCGAAGAACTCGCCGTCGGCGATCTCGAAGGAGATGTCCTGCACGGCATGGACGGTGCCGCCATACCATTTGTTGATGCCGGAAAGGGTGACTTTTGCCATCGGGATACTCCTTACCGGCCACCGAGTTCGACGCTGAAGCTGCGGATCAGGAACCGCTGCATGTAATAGGAAACGACGAGCAGGGGGGCGGTTGCGACGATGCCGATGGCGCCGAGCTGGCCCCAGTTCGGCTGTTGGAAAAGGAAGAAGCTGGCGAGCGCCTTGGGCAGCGTGATCACCTGCTCGCCGGTCAGCACCAGCGCGAAGAGGAATTCGTTCCAGGCGAAGATCATGGCGAGGATGCCGGCGGTGAGGATCCCCGGCGCCGACAGCGGCAGCAGCACGTCCCAGGCGAGGCGATACCACGGCGCGCCATCGATGCGGGCGGCTTCCTCATAGGTCGTCGGGATCTGCCGGATGAATTCCGCGAGCAGCCAGACGACCAGCGGCAGGTTCATGAACGTATAGACGATGACCAGGCCGAGATAGGTGTCGAAGAGCGAAAGCTGCTGAAACAGGATATAGAAGCCGATGACCGGCACGATCGGCGGCAGCATCCGGAGCGACAGGATGGTGAAGCTGAGCTGGCCGTGCGGCGGAAAGCGCCGCGCCAGCGCATAGGCGGCGGGGAAGCCCAGCACCAGGCAGGCGAAGGTCGAGAGCGCCGACACGATCAGGCTGTCCATGATGCCCTTGCCGCCGCCGATCGCCCAGCCCTCGGAGAAATTGACCAGCGTCGGATTGGCCGGCAGCACCGTCGGCGGGCTGGTGAAGAGCTCTGCATAGGGCTTGAAGGCCGTCAGCAGCAGCCATGCGAGCGGCAGCAGGAACAGCGCGAGCAGCACGATGATCACGAGATGGCGCGCGGCGAGCGCGATCCATGCGGCGGCCGGGGTCTTTTCGGCCTGGGCGGGGAGGATGGTCGGGCTCATGTGTTCGCTCCCATCGCGGCTGTCTGTCCCGGTCGCCGGACTGTCGGCGGCAGCTCGGTTTCGCGCGGCGCTGCGGCGCGGCGCTTGGCCAAGCCCAGGATGGCCATGGTGCCAGCCGTCAGCAGGACGAGCTGGACGATGGACAATGCGCCCGCCAGCCCGAATTCAAAGCGCCCGAAGCCGAGGTCGTAGGTATAATAGGCGAGATTCTGCGTCGATGTGCCCGGTCCGCCGCGCGTCAGAATGTAGATGATGTCGAAGACGCGGAAACTGTCGATGAAACGCAGGACGAAGGCCACGGTCATGTAGGGCATCAGCATGGGCAGCATGATGTGCCGGAAGGTCTGGACGCGGCTGGACCCGTCGACACGGGCGGCCTCGTAGACCCGCTTCGGGATGGCATGCAGGCCGGCGAGCAGCACCACCATGACGAAGGGCGTCCATTGCCAGGTATCGACCAGAACCAGTGTCGGCAAGGCCCAGTCCGGCGACTGCGCCCAGGCCGGCGGCGCGAGGCCGAGCCCCTTGAGGAAGGCGTTCAGCGGGCCGTAGATCGGGTTGAGAAACAGGTTCCACGAGAAGCCGACGACGATCGGCGCCACCATCATCGGAATGAGGAAGAGCGAGGCGTAGATGTCGCGGCCGCGCGTCACGCCGTTGAGCAGCATGGCCAGCGCCAGGCCGAGCGCGATCTGCAGCGGCACGGCGATCAGTGCAAAGACGGCGGTAATGCCGAGGCTGCTCCAGAAGCGGGCATTGGACATGACCCGCGTGAAATTCTTGATCCCCACCCATTCGATCGGGATCGGGATCGCGAGCTGGTAGGAGGTGAAGGACGCATAGACGAGATAGACGAAGGGCCAGATCGACATGAGGGCGAGGAAGCCCAGCGCCGGTCCCAGCAGCAACCAGGTCGCGCGGCGCTCCGCCTTGTCGTCCGCTATCTTCGCCTTGTGCTGCGCCGTCGCGCCGCCGGTTACGATCGAGGCCATTGCAAACAGATCCAGTCTTGTCGGCTGGGAGACCGGCCATGGCCGGCCTCCCCGGTCGATGAGATCCCGCGGAATGGAGGCCGCGGGTCGCTCGGGATGTCAGGACCAGTAGCCCTGCTTGATCATCCGCTGGCGATATTCGTCGTAATGGGCGACCTGCCGGTCGCGGCCGTAGGTCTCGGTGGTTTCCTCGAACTCGGCGCTCATCGCGTCGAGCGCTTCCTTCGGCGTCGCCTGGCCGGTGACTGCGCGTTGGACATGCTGGATGATCGACGAGAGATAGCGGTTGGTGCCGGGAAGCGAGATGTCGAGATAGGCTTTCGGGCTCGCAAGCAGCTCCTTGCTGACCGAGGCGAAATTGTCGGCGAAGCCGGATTCAGCCTGGAGCGGGAAGGTGCTCTTGGGATCATCGAACATGCTCATCCGCCACGGATCCATAAGCGACTGCTCAAAGGTTTCCGCAACCCAGCGGTTGGCATTGGCCGATTGCTGCATCCAGGCAATGACCTTGAAAGCGCCCTCCTTGTTTTTGGAATTGCCGGCAATACCCATGGCGCGCCCATAGGGAAGGACAGTGACGTCGCCCCAGCTCCGCGCGCATTTGATCTTGCCGGCCACCTTGGAGATCTTGGGATCCGCGGCGCCCTTCGGCATGTCCGTCCACCAGTTGGCCTGAGCCACCCGACCGTCGAAGAAGATCTGCCGGCCGACATCCCACGGCATCGCCTGGGCGAGGTCCTTCGGCATGAAGGCGGTGATCTCGGCATAGCGGCGCAGCGCTTCCTCGCCGATCTCGTTCGACAGCATCGGCTTCATCTCGGCGTCGAACAGCTCGCCGTAGCGCACGCCCTTTTCCGAGCCGAGCTGCACAAGCTGGTTGATGAAGAAGGCATAGACGAAGAAGCTGGTCACCTCGACGAGGCCGTAGACATTCTGGTCGGGGCGGGTGAAGAATTCCGCAGTGTCGCGATATTCCTTGTAACCCTTCGGCGGGGCGAGGTCATAGCCGTATTTCGACTTGAAGGCAGCCTGTTCCTCGGCGCTTTCGAAGAGGTCGGTCCGGTAGGTGTTGATGAACATGTCGCCGTCGATCATCACGCCGACGAGCTTGTTCTCGTAGTAGTTCAGCTGCTGGAAAGGCTTGGCGATGTCGCTGAAGCCGAGATCCTCGAGCGTGCCGACTTCCTCCAGCGGCGTCAGGAACGGTCCGAAGTCACCGACGAAGTTCGGCCAGAAATCGAAGGCGTCGAAGCGTGCCGTGCCCTGGCGCAGCGCCAGCAGGTTCTGGTCGTACATGTTGCCGAGCGGATAGGACGCGAACTCGACCTCGATGCCGGTCGCCTGCTTGAATTCCGGGGCGAAGGTTTTGAGGATCGGGGTGAAGGCGCCGGAATCGAGGCCGACGGTCACCTTGCCGCCGCCCTCCTGGGCTGATGCCCTGAGGACGCCGCCGAATGTCGACAGCGTCGCGGCAGCGCCGAACAGGCTAGCGCGCCGCATCAGCTCGCGGCGTGAAATCAATCCCCGCGTATCGACGCTCGACAGCAAGTCGAGGTCCCTCTCCTGGGATTTCGGGCGTGAAAATATGCGATGCATGTTTCTCTCCTCCTGGAAACCACTGCCGACCGCCTCTCTGCCTGTATCTGGCCCGGGATCTCCAACCCCTTGACCGGCAGATTTAGCTTTCCCAGATACGGTAGCCATGTTATTGAACTATGACAATAATAATATTGCCATACTAATATGCCGGTAAATGCGATACAATTTGGTGTGAAGCCCGGTTATGCGACGATCGTGTCGGCCATCGTCGACGCGATCGCGCGGCGCAATCTCGTGGCCGGCGAGCGCCTGCCGCCGCAGCGGGAATTGTCGCATCGGCTCGGAGTCGCGATCGCCACGGTCGGGCGGGCCTATGCCCAGCTGGAACAACAGGGCTTCGTCGTCAGCCATGTCGGCCGGGGGACCTTCATAGCGGGCGGGCGGGCGGCCGATGCGCTGCCCGAGGCACCGGTCGCCGAGGTCATCGACCTTTCGACCTACAAGGTGCCGGTGCCCGATATCGACACGACGCTGGCCGATACGCTCAAGACGATCATCGCCGAGCATCATCCGCAGCAATTGCTGGGCGCCAGCCCCGCCGCCGGTACCATGGAGCACCGCCAGGCGATGGCGCATTGGGTGGAGCGCTTCGGCATCCAGGCGAGCGCCGGCCAGATCGTCATCACCAATGGCGGCCAGCATGCCACCATGGCGGCGCTCTCGACGCTGACCCATGCCGGCGAGACGATCGCGACGGAGGAGCTGACGGACCCCCGCATGAAGTCGGTGGCGAGCTACCTCGACCGCAAGCTCGTCGGGGTCGCCATGGACGAGGACGGGATGATCCCGGAAAGCCTGGCGGAACTCTGCCGCAGCCAGCCGGTGGCGGCGGTCTATGTCACGCCGCGGGCGCAGAACCCGACCAATGCGATGCTGCCGGCGGAACGCCGCATCGCCATCGCCGAAATCGCCCGGCGCCATGATCTGCCGATCATCGAGAGCGACATCTACGGCACGCTGATCAGCGAGCATTGCGAGGCGCCCATTGCCGTCATCGCGCCGGAGCGAACGCATTTCATCACCAGCCTGGGCCGGATCGCGGGGCCGGGCATGAAGGTCGGCTGTCTCGTATCGCCGCTGTCCGAGGTCGCGCGGACGCAGTCGGGCGTCGGCATGTCCACCGGCTCGGCTTCTCTGATCGCGGTCGAGATCGGCATGCGCTGGGTGTCCAACAACCGGCTCGACGCCATGATCCGCTGGCAGCAGGCGGAGAATATCCGCCGGCTCTCCTTGCTGGCGACGTTTCCGCTGCTGGGCGCGGCGCGGACGGAGGTGGCGAGCCCGCATGCATGGCTCAACCTGCCGGAACAGTGGCGCGCCGAGGATTTCATCAATGCCGCGGCGGCGCTCGGGGTCTCCATCGCGCCCACGCACAGCTTCGTCGTCGGGCGGAACGTCATGCCGCATGCGATCCGCCTGGTCATCGGCGCGCCAGCGTCGGTGGAGGCGCTGCAGATCGCCTGCGAGCGGCTGGAGCGCCTGCTCAATTCACAGCCCAAGAGCAGCTTCGGGGGCTAGCGCAACAGGAGGATAGAATGCAAGGAACGGCAGGAGGAACCGTTCTCGTCGCGGGTGCGCTCGGCGTCGTCGGCCGCGCGGCGCTCGACGTCTATCTCGAGGATGGGCGCTGGCGCGTCATCGGCCTTTCGCGCCGGCAGCCGGAGGAGGCCACGCGCGCGGCCTGGATTTCGGCCGACCTGCTCGACGGGGAGCGGCTTTCCGCCGCGATCGCCGGTGCGGGGCCGATCAGCCATGTGGTCTTCGCGGCCTTGCAGGAAGAGGCGAGCCTGGTATCCGGCTGGACCTCCGAGAGCCAGATCGGCCGCAACACCCTGATGCTGCGCAACCTGCTCGACGCTCTCCGCGCCGCCGGATCGGGCCTCTCGCATCTCACGCTTCTGCAGGGCACCAAGGCCTATGGCGTGCATCACGGCCACTATCGCATGCCGGCGCGAGAAAGCGATCCGCGCTTCATCGCGTCGAATTTCTACTATGACCAGGAAGACCTCGCCCGCGAGCGCGCTGCCGCGGACGGCTTCCATGTCACTGTGCTGAGGCCGCAGATCGTCTGCGGATTCGCGCTCGGCAATCCGATGAATGCCGTCACCGCGCTGGGTGTCTATGCCGCCATATGCCGCGAGCTCGGCCAGCCCTTGCGTTTTCCCGGCGGTCCCGCCTGCCTGCAGGAGGCCGTCGATGCGCGGCTGCTCGGCCGGGCGATCAAATGGGCCGGCAGCGAGCCGCGATGCCGGGGCGAGATCTACAACATCGCCAATGGCGATTGCTTTTCCTGGCCCAACCTCTGGCCGTCGATCGCCCGCCGCCTCGGCGTCGAGCCAGGCATCGCCCATCCGTTCTCGCTGGCGGAGGTCATGGCGGACAAGGGGCCGGTCTGAGACCGGATCGTGGCGAAGCACGGCTTGCGGCCGTATTCCTATCCCGAGATCGTCTCGTCATGGCAGTTCATGGATTACCTGCTGCGTCATGGCCGCACCTATCCGCATCATTCGATCGTCTCGACGATCAAGGCGCGGCAGCACGGATTTAATGATTGCATGGATATCGAAGCGATGTTCGACGCGATTTTCGCGCGCCTTCAGCAGGAGCGTATTCTACCGCCGGCCTGAGAGAGGTCAGATATCGAAGGGCTGGCGCCCTTCGATCACCTCCAGCGCGCGTTCCGCGAACCGGCCGGCGAGGGGGGCGACATCGGCGGCGTTGCTGCCGGCGGCATTGCCTGCCCGCGCCCGGTCGGCGATGCCCACGAAGATGACGGCGAAGCGGAAGAGCGCGAAGGCGACATGGAACGGCCGGAGCGCGGGCGTCGGGATCGCGCGGCTATAATAATGGCGCACGAAATCGCGCTCCTCCGGCAGGCCGAGCCGTGCGCGATCGAGACCCAGGATACCGCCATATTCCTCCGGCGCCGTATGCCATGGCATGACGCAGAAGCCGAGATCGGCCAGCGGATGGCCGAGCGTCGAGAGCTCCCAGTCGAGGATGGCGACGACCCGGTTCTCAACCGGATGGAACAGCATGTTGCCGAGCCGGAAATCGCCATGCGCGATCGAGATCGTCCCGTCATCCGGGGGAAGATGCTCGGCCAGCCAGTCGGCGAGGCCGTCGAGCGCCGGGATCCGTTCGCTCGGCGATTCCCGCCATTGGCGAGTCCAGCGAGTGAGCTGGCGCTCGAAATAGTTCCCCGGCCTGCCGTAATCCGCAAGCCCGACGGCGTCGGGCCGCACGGCGTGAAGCTTCGCCAGCGCCTCGGCCATGGCGAGATAGATCGGCCGCCGTTCGGCGGGCGCGAGCTCCGGCAGTGCGCAGTCGGAGAAGACGCGGCCCTCGACCCGTTCCATGAGATAGAACGGCGTGCCGAGCACGCCGGCATCTTCCTCCAGCAAAATGGGCTTCGGCACGGGGACATCGGTTCCAGCGAGCGCCGAGAGAACGCGGAATTCACGCTCGATCGCATGCGCGCCGGGCAGGATCGGCCCGGCGGGCTTCTTGCGCAGGACATAGCGGCCGGCGCCGCGGTCGAGGAAATAGGTCGGGTTCGACTGGCCCCCGCCGATCCGTTCCAGCATGAGTCCGCCGACTTTGCCCAGCCGCGCGTCGAGATAGTCGGCGAGCCGGGCGGGGTCGAAATCGGTTGCCGTGGCGTCGTTCATCGTTTCATCCTTCCGGCGCGTCAGGACGGCGTGCCCGCGTCGCCTCGCGCCATGTCGCGCAGCACGAATTTCTGGATCTTGCCGGTCGCGGTCTTGGGCAGTTCGCGGAACAGGAAGCGCCGCGGCATCTTGAAGCCGGCCAGCCGCTCGCGGCAGAAGGCCCGCAATGCCTCGGCATCGGCGTCATGCCCCGTGCGCAGCTCGATGAAGGCGACGGGGATCTCGCCCCATTTTCCATCGGGCGCGGAGACGACGGCCGCCATCAGCACCGCCGGGTGCTGGTGCAGCACGCTTTCGATCTCCACGCTCGAAATATTCTCGCCGCCGGAAATGATCACGTCCTTGGAGCGGTCGCGGATCTCGATATCGCCGTCCGGATGGCGCACCGCGAGATCGCCGGTATGGAACAGGCCGCCGGCGAAAGCCGCGTCGGTCGCCTCGGAATCGCGGTAATAGCCGGCCATCAGCGTGTTGCCCGCAAGCGTGATCTCGCCGACGGTCTCGCCGTCCCACGGCGCCTCCTCCCCGGCGGCATCGACCACCCGCACGCGGTTGGCCGCCGGGTGCCGGCTGCCCTGGCGCGCCAGAAGCGTCGCCCGGTCGGGCACGGGCAGGCCGGCTTCCGCCTCGCTCAGGCCGCGCATGGTCACCGGGCCGAAGCTTTCCGTCAGGCCGTAGAGATGGATGAGGTCGAAGCCGAGCGCATCCATTTCCCGGATCAGCGCGCTGGTCGGGGAGGCTCCGCCGGTGGCGACGGTCACCCGGCGCTCCGGGTTGCGCCCGGCCCTGGCGGGATCGTTGAGCAGCATGTAGAGCACGACCGGCGCGCAGGCGAGATGGGTGACAGCATGGGTTTCCACCGCCGCCAGGATCTCCGCCGGATCGACCCGGTCGAGGCAGACGTGAAGGCCGCCCGCCGCCGTCACCGCCCAGGTATGGCACCAGCCGTTGCAATGGAACATCGGCAGGATCCAGAGATAGCGCGAGCGGGCGTCGAAGCCCATGGCCAGCACATTGCCGATGGCGTTGAGATAGGCGCCGCGATGGTGATAGACGACGCCCTTGGGCTGGCCCGTCGTGCCCGAGGTGTAATTGAGGCAGATCGGCTGCCATTCGTCGGCGATCGCGGCGGCGAGGTCGGACGGCGGCGCGGCGGGGCTGTCGAGGAGATCGAGATCCGCCTCCGCCGGGGAATCGGGATCGACAAGCCGGAGAGCGGCGATGCCGGCCGCCCGCGCCGCGCCCAAGGCGAGGGGAAAGCAGGATGGATCGGCGACGATCAGCCGGCTTTCGGAATGATCGAGAATATAGCCGACCGTGGCGGCGTCGAGCCGCGTATTGATCGAATTGAGCACCGCGCCGACCATCGGCACCGCGTAATGCGCCGCGAGCATTTCCGGCCTGTTGCCGCTCATGACGGACACGACGTCACCGGGGCCGACGCCGTGCCCGCGCAGCAGCGCCACGAAGCCCGCGACCATCCGGCCGAGCCCGGCATAGGTCCAGCGCCGGCCGCGCCAGGCGACGGCGGGCCGCCCGGGAAAGCTGGTCAGCGCCCGCTCGAGGAAGTCGAGCGGCGTCAAGGCGCGGAAATTGGCCGCCCGTCGTTCCAGATGGGGATCCTGCCGCATGTTCTCCTCCTCGCCGGCACCGGGTCCGGACCTGTTATCCTGCCACGCTCCAGCGCCAGAAGTCGCGCCCTTCGGAGACGAGATGCCGGTTCAGCACCATCTTGTGCACCTCGTCGGCGCCGTCCACCAGCCGCGCCTGCCGGGCATAGCGATAAATCCATTCCAGCACGGTATCCTTGGAATAGCCGCGGGCGCCGTTGATCTGGATCGCGGTGTCGGCGGCCTTGTGCAGCAGGTTGGCGGCATGGATCTTGGCCATCGACACTTCCTTGCGCGCGAAGCTGCCCTGATCGAGCGCCCAGGCGGCCTTCATCACCAGGAGCCGGCCGAGCTCGATGCCCATGGCCAGTTCGCCCAGCATGATCTGGATGCTCTCGCGGTCGGCCAGCCGGACGCCGAAGCCCTCTCGGCGGGCGGCATAGTCGGTGGCGATCTCGACGCAGCGCCTGGAGAGGCCGAGCCAGCGCATGCAATGGGTCAGTCGCGCCGGGCCGAGGCGGATCTGGGTCGCCTTCATGCCCTGGCCTTCCGCCATCAGCAGGTTTTCCAGAGGCACTTCCAGCCCGTCGAATTCAAGCTCGCAATGGCCGCCATGCTCCTCCGGCCCCATGATCTCGATGCGGCGGACAATGTGCCAGCCAGGCTGGTCGCGATGGAAGAGCAGGGTCGAGAGACCGTGGCGCGGATCGTCTGAGGTACGGGCGACCAGGATGAAATGCGCGGCCTCGCCTGCGCCGGTGATGAACCATTTGCGGCCATGGACGACATAGCGGTCGCCCTTTCGTTCCGCCCGGGTACGGATCATGGACGGGTCGGAGCCGCCGCCCGGATGCGGCTCGGTCATGGCGAAGGAGGAGCGGACGCTGCCGTCGGCGATCGGTTTCAGCCATTTCTCCTTCTGCGCCGGCGTCGCCACGGCTTGCAGCAGCATCATGTTGCCGTCGTCGGGGGCNNNNGCGGAATTGAACACGACCGGCCCGAAGATCGAGCGGTTCATCTCCTCGTAGCAGACCGCCATGCCGGTCTTGCCGATCGACGTGCCGTCAGGCCGCGGCAATTGCAGCGTCCAGAGGCCTTCGGCCTGCGCTTTCTCCCGCAGCGCCGCCAGCTGCGCCGGCGCGATATTGGCGTGCTCGTCGTAGCTCTCCCGCCGCGCCTCATGCGGCATGATCTCGGTCTCGACGAAATGCGCGATACGGCGGCGGAGATCCTCGATCGCGGGCGAAATGGTGAAATCCATCGGAAATCCTCAGAGCGATGAAACGAGATGGCCGCCATCGACGGCGAGCACCGAGCCGGTCATGTAACCGCCGGCGTCGGAAGCGAGCAGGAGAAGCGGCGCATCGAGGTCGGCGGCCCTGCCGAGCCGGCGCTGCGGGATGCGCCGGATCAGGGCCTGGCCGGCCTCGGTGGCGAAAAAATCGCGGTTCAGCGGAGTTTCGACATAGCCGGGGCAGAGCGCGTTGACCCGGATGCCGTGGCGCGCCCATTCCAGCGCGAGCGATTTGGTCAGTTGCACCA
>JAGRLJ010000164.1:0-6183 GCA_020441805.1 Rhizobiaceae bacterium | reverse complement strand
GCGGTGGCCGTGACGCCGGCATTGTTGACGACGATGTCATAGGGCTCGGCGGTTCCGAGCGCGGCGATGACGGATTGCGACGACGCGACATCCACCGACAGTGCATCCGCCTGCCAGCCCTCCGCGCGGATCGTTGCGGCCTCTTCCGAAACGATATCGAGCCGGCGGGCGGCGAGCGTTACCCGGACGCCGTGGCGGGCGAGCAGCCAGGCGAAGTGCAGGCCCAGCCCGCCCGATGCTCCCGTGACCAGGGCCCTTTTTCCCGCGAGATCCCCGAACATGCCGGCTTTCCTCCAAAATCGAGCGAGCGTTCGATTTTATTATCGGTCTTTCCGGTTGATTGCAATGCGGATTCGTATAAATGATAACATCGGTCCCAGAGACGGCGCATGATGCAGCACCAGCCGATAGCCAGCCCCGAAAGCTTCACGACGGAACGGCTTTGCCAGCGGATGCTGGAGCGCCATCGCGACGTCATCCGCGTCCAGAAGGACCATCTCGCGGTCCGCAAGCTGGTGAAGATCGTCACCGCCGCGCTGGATCTTTCCAGCCGACTGGGTTTCCACGCCATGAGCCTTCGGGATCTTTCGCGCGAAAGCGGGGTCTCGATGGGCGGGCTTTATTCCTATTTCGACAGCAAGACGACGTTGCTGTCGATGATCCTGACGGAGGTGGGTGTGACCGCCACCGAGGTTCTCGGCCAGGCGCCGGCGGATGTCAGGGCCGATCCGAGGCGGCATCTGGACTGGCTGATCGACACCCATATCCGCCTGACCGAGGTGATGCAGCCCTGGTTCGTGTTCGCCTTCATGGAAGCCAAGGCCTTTCCGCAACCGGCGCGGAAGATGGCCGTAGACAGCGAGGAGGCCACGGAGAAGATCTTCGCCGAGGCTCTCAGGCTCGGTGCCGGGCGCGGTCTTTTCCAGGCGGGCAATCCGGAATTGACGGCCGCGCTGATCAAGCCCCTGTTGCAGGACTGGTATGTGAAGCGCGCCAAATACCGGCGCAGGGGGATTGCGATCGGCGACTATGTCGCCGCGGTGTCGGCATTCGTGTCGGCGGCCCTCGGCGACCGCCCGGCGGTCCAGCCCTGAGGGTTCGCGCTTTCGGCTTCAACGCGCCCGGAAAATCGCATCCCGTTCCGGATCGCCCGAGGGTGTGCGAAGCGGCCTCGGCTTGAGGAAGCTCAGGAGCTCGTCCAGGAACACCCGCGTCTTGCGCGGCATCAGCTTGCGGCTCGGGAAAACGGCGCGCACCATGGCCGGCGGCAGCCGCCAGTCCGGCAGGACGCGCCGGAGCTCGCCGGAGGCGACATGCGGCTGGGCGAATATGTCGGGCAGGGCGGCGATGCCGGCTCCCGCCCGGGCGAGCCTGAGCAGCAGGTCGTAGGAATTGGCGGATACGCGCCGGCCCGCCATGTCGGCGGCCACCACCTGCGCACCCTTTTCCAGCCGCCAGGAGACCGCTTCCCCGCCGGCATGCAGGACCAGCAGGCCGTGCCGGTCGAGCGACCGCGGCATGTCCGGCTCGCCGAAGGCCGCCACATAGGACGGCGCGGCATAAAGCCCAATGCCGATATCGACCAGATGCCGCGTGGTGAGACGCAGGCCGATCGCCTCGCCGCCGATGCGGATGGCGAGATCGAAACTATCGGCCAGCACATCGACATAATCGGGGGACAGGTCGAGATCGAGCTGCACCGACGGATAGGCTACGGCAAACCGCGCCAGCATCGGTGCGAAGGCGATGGAGGCGAGGTCGCCGGGCATCGAGACCCGGAGCCGGCCCGACGGCGTCACCTGGCTGTCCTCGGCCAGCGCCGACACCACCTCCACCTCGTGGACGATCTGCTCCGCCGAGGTGCGGATGCGCTGGCCCATTTCCGTCAGCACGATCCTGCGCGTGGTGCGCTGGACGAGCCGTTCGCCGAGGGCGGCCTCCAGCGCCGAGATGCGCCGCGACACAGTCGATTTGGGCAGGCCCAGCCGTTCGGCGGCAAGGCTGAAACTGCCGGCCTCCACGACATGGGCGAAGATCATCAGGTCGGAAGGGTCAGCCCGGCGCGCCATTCGATTGTTCCAGTTTTGCAACAATCAAACCCATTGCCGTCAATTGTGCAATGATGCTTCGCCCCATAACCTGACAAAAGACACAACAGGATCGGGGACAAGCTGCTGATGGCGTCTTCTTCGCTTATCGACAAGGCCATCGTCTGGGAAAGCGCCGTCGGCTGGACGCCGGAATGCCTCGACGAAGGACCGGACATGCTGGCGCGCTACCGCGCCGCCGGCTTCTCCTTCCTGTCGCTGACGATCGGCGCCGACTGGGACCGGCCGGAGCCGACGCTCCGCCACCTGTCGCAGCAGCGCCGCTGGTTCGAATCGCGCGCGCATGAATTCGAGATCATCGATACGACGGCGGATATCCGCAACGCCAAGGCATCCGGCAAGACCGCGATCAGCTTCCATCTCCAGGGCGCGGGTCCGGCCGCCTACGAGCCGGCGATGATCGAGAGCTGGTACCGGCTCGGCGTGCGCTGGATGATCCTGGCCTATAACACCCGCAACCCGCTCGGCGACGGCTGCCACGAACCCTCCGACGCCGGCCTGTCGATGCTCGGCCGCGCCTTCGTGGCGGAGGCCAACCGCGTCGGAATGATGCTCGACGCCAGCCATGCCGGCGTCAACACCTCGCTCGACATCATCGAGCTGTCGAGCAAGCCGGTGATCTTCTCGCATTCCAGCGTGCGGGCGCTCAAGAACCACGAGCGCAATGTCGACGATACGCAGATCAAGGCGGTGGCGGCACGGGGCGGCGTGATCGGCATCAATTCGATCGGCGCCTTCCTCACCGACGACAACACGTCGGGCGTTTCGGCCATCGTGCGCCATATCGACCATATCGCCCAGCTCGTCGGACCGCGGCATGTCGGCCTCGGCCTCGACACCGTCTTCTACCAGCCCTTCATGACCAAGCTCTACGATTCCGGTCCGATGATGGCCCTGCGCGGCTATCCGCGGCCGCCATGGGCCGATGTCAAGCCCGAGGCGCTGCCCGAACTGATCGAGGCGCTGGACCGCCACGGTTACGATGAAACCGCGCTTCTCGGCATCCTGGGGGAGAATTTCCTCCGGGTAGCCGAACAGAACTGGCGGCCATAGCGCACCGCATCCAGGGAGAAGAGAATGATAGGACGCATGAAATCGCTTTTCGCCGCCGTGACACTGGTCGCCTTTGCCGGCGCCGCCTCGGCCGATCCCAAGCTGATCGAGATCGCGAGCTTCGGCGAGCATCCCGCGCTCAATGCGGTCGCCGAAGGCTTCAAGGCGCGCATGACCGAACTCGGCTATGCCGAGGGCAAGGATGTGCGTTACGAATTCCGCCACGCCAATTTCGACCGCACGCTGGTGCCGCAGCTCTTGCAACAGGTCGAGGCCCAGCATCCGGACATGATCCTGGCCATCACGACCGGCCTCAACCAGGCCGCCGTGCGCGGCATCACCGACAAGTCGATCCCGATCGTGTTCGGCGCCGTGGTCGATCCGGTCGTCGCCGGCATCGTGCCGGACTGGCAGCACGGCTCGGCCTGGAGCACCGGCGCGTCGATGCTGCCGAACTTCGACGCCTCTTTCGACTATCTCAAGCAGGTCATGCCCGGGATCAAGAAGGTCGGCACGCTGTTCAATCCCGGCGAGGACAACGACACCTCCAACATGGAGCTGATCAACAAGGCGGCCGCCAAGGCCGGCATCGAGGTCGTGGCCGTGCCCGTCGACAATGCCAACGACCTGCCGCAGCGCGTGCAGAGCTTCTCGGGCCAGGTCGATGCGATCTTCCTCATCCAGTCCAATATCGTCCAGACGTCGGTTCCGGTCGTGGCGCAGGTCGCCCAGCGCATCAAGCTGCCGCTCTTCAACTCGGTCTACGCGCCCGATCTCAAGGACCAGCTCGCCGGCTTCCACGCGATCTCCTACCTGAAGAACGGCGAGCATGCCGCCGATATCGCCGACCGAATCTTCAAGGGGGAGAAGCCCGCCGACATCGCGCCCTATGTGCCGCAGCCGGTCGACTTCGAGTCCTATATCAGCCCCAAGGGGTTCGCGGCGGTGGGCCTCACCATCCCGGATGCGCTCAAGGACAGCCCGTGGATCCTCAAGTAAAAGACGGCGCGCGAGCGCCGGCCGGCGTTCCGCTGCTCGCCTGCAAGGGCCTGACCAAGACCTTCAATGCCGGGCAGGCGACGGCTCGCCCGGCGCTCGACGGGCTCGACCTCATCGTCGATCGCGGCGATTTCATCGTCGTCATCGGCAGCAACGGCGCCGGCAAGTCCACCCTGCTCAACATGATCGCCGGCGCGCTCGAGCCGGACAGCGGCACGCTGACGCTCGACGGGCGCGATATCACCCGCCTGCCGGCCCATCGCCGCGCCGGCCTGATCGCCCGCGTGTTCCAGGATCCGATGATCGGGACGGCGGCGGCGATGTCGATCGAGGAAAACCTCGCGCTCGCCGAACGGCGCGGCAAGGGCCACGGCTTCGGCTTCAACCTGACCGCCGGCAACCGAAAGCGCTATCGCGAACTGCTCGCCGGCCTGGAGCTCGGCATGGAGAACCGCCTGTCCACCCCCGTGGCGCAGCTCTCCGGCGGCCAGCGCCAGGCGCTCTCGCTGGTCATGGCCTCGCTGTCGAAACCGGCGCTGCTGCTGCTCGACGAGCATACCGCCGCGCTCGACCCGCGAACCGCCGATCTCGTCATGGCGATGACGCGCCGCCTCGTCGCCGAACAGGCGCTGACCACGCTGATGGTGACGCACAACATGCGCCAGGCGATCGAGACCGGCAACCGCCTGGTGATGATGGATGCGGGCCGCGTGCGCGACGACATCCACGGCGCCGGCAAGACCTCGCTTACCCCCGCCGACCTGGTCGACAAGTTCAAGATCGAGAACGATCGCATGTTGTTAGGAAGCTGACCGATGGATCTCGTCCACGCGTTCCTGAACCTGGTGCCGGTGACGCTGTCGCAAAGCCTCATCTATGCCTTCGTGGCGCTCGGCATCATGATCCCCTTCCGGCTCCTGAGCTTTCCGGACCTGACCAGCGAAGGCGCCTTCCCGCTGGGCGGCTGCGTCTGCGCGGCATTCCTGCTCGCCGGCCATGCGCCGCTGCTCGCGACCGTGGCCGGCGCTCTGACCGGGGTCGCCGCCGGAGCCGCGACGGCCTTGATCCACCTCAAGTTCCGCATCAATCCGCTGCTGTCGGGCATCCTGGTCTTCACCGGCCTCTACAGCATCAACATGCGGGTGCTGGGACGCTCCAACGTCGCGCTGTTCGGCGCCGACAACATATTCGCCCAGATCAATCCGGACATATTGACCAATGTCGGCCTTCAGATCGCGACCTTCGCCGTCATTCTCGGCGCGGCCTTCCTGGCGCTGCGCTGGTATCTGATGACCCAGTCCGGCGCGGCCATGCGCGTCATCGGCATCAATCCCGAACTCGCGCCCTCGCTCGGCATCAATCCCTGGACCTACACGGTCGCCGGCCTGGGCATCGCCTCGGGCCTCACGGCACTCGGCGGCTCGCTGGTCGTGCAGTTGCAGGGCTATGCCGATGTCGGCATGGGCACCGGCATCCTGATCAACGGCCTCGCCTCGCTGGTGATCGGCGAAACGCTGACCGGGCGGAGCACCGTGCTCAGGCAACTGCTGGCGCCGGTGGTCGGCGCCATCGCCTATTACCAGCTCCTGTCGCTGGCGCTTTCGCTCGGCCTCCAGCCCAGCGACCTGAAGATCGCCACGGCGGCGCTCGTCCTCGTCACGCTGGGGCTGCCCTTCGCGCGTTCGAAGGGCGCGATGCGCGAAACGATGCGGGCATAGCCGCGGCATTTCGCGATTGACCGCGCCGGATCCGGCATGCCGCGAGCGCGTGCCGGGCCGAAATTCTCCCAGCGCGTGCAGGTCCGGGCCGAAAATGACGATATTCGAAGGTTGAATTATCGTCCGAACTCTGGAAAGTTCGCACCACGCTTTCGGGAACGAGTGGAGGAGGAACCGATGAGGAAGATCTTAGCAGGCGGCATTTTCGCCCTTTCGCTGGCGGCAACCGGCATCGCCATGGCCGAGCCGGTCAAGATCGGCGTGATCACCACGCTTTCGGGCGGCGGCGCGGGAATCGGCATCGA
>JAGRLJ010000163.1 GCA_020441805.1 Rhizobiaceae bacterium | reverse complement strand
GGCGACGTTCTCGGCGCGGCCGCCATGGGCGTCGCCAACATCATGTGCCTGACCGGCGACGGCGTGCAGGCCGGCGACCAGCCCGGCGCCAAGCCGGTCTTCGATCTCGACTGCATGTCTCTGCTCGAGACGGTCCGCATCATGCGCGACAATTCGAAATTCCTGTCCGGACGCAAGCTGACAACGCCGCCGAGGGTCTTCCTCGGCGCGGCGGTCAACCCCTTCGCCCCGCCCCACGATTTCCGGCCGATGCGGCTGGCCAAGAAGATCGAGGCCGGCGCGCAGTTCGTGCAGAGCCAGTATTGCTTCGACGTGCCGATGTTCAAGGAATACATGAAGAAGGTCCGCGACATGGGCCTGCACGAGAAGTGCTTCATCCTCGCCGGCGTCGGCCCGATGGCGTCCGCCAAGACCGCGCGCTGGATCCGCTCGAACGTGCCGGGCATCCATATACCGGATTCGGTCATTGCCCGCCTCGAAGGCGCCCAGGACCAGAAGAAGGAAGGCAAGCAGCTCTGCATCGACATCATCAACGAGGTGAAGGAGATCGAGGGCGTCGCCGGTATCCACGTCATGGCCTACCGCCAGGAGGAATATGTCTCCGAGATCGTCCATGAATCGGGGGTTCTCAAGGATCGGACGCCATGGCGCCGCACACCCCGGCCGGACATCCGCGAGGAAATCGAAGAGCTTCAGGAAGCCCAGGCGGGCGGTCTCGTCGACCATTCGATGGGATGATCGCGACATCGACTTGTCAATGACCACATAACGATATAAAGAAATCTTTATGTCCCGAGCCAGCAAGGATATCTCATGACCCGCACCATCGTCGCCTCGGCAACCAAGGAAATCATCATCGGCTTCGACCAGCCGTTCTGCGTCATCGGCGAGCGCATCAACCCGACCGGCCGCAAGAAGCTGGCCGCCGAAATGCAGGAAGGCAATTTCGAGACTGTCATCAAGGACGCGCTGGAGCAGGTTGCCGCCGGCGCCACGATGCTCGACGTCAATGCCGGCGTGACCGCCGTCGATCCGAACGCGACCGAGCCGGGCCTGCTCGTCAAGACGCTGGAAATCGTCCAGGGCCTCGTCGACGTGCCGCTCTCGATCGATTCCTCCGTCACCGCCGCCATCGAGGCCGGTCTCAAGGTCGCCAAGGGCCGTCCGCTGGTCAACTCGGTCACCGGCGAGGAAGAGAAGCTCGAGGCCATCCTGCCGCTCATCAAGAAATACGATGTCCCCGTCGTCGCCATCTCCAACGACGAGACCGGCATCTCGATGGACCCCGACGTCCGTTTCGCCGTCGCCAAGAAGATCGTCGAGCGCGCCATGGATCACGGCATCAAGCCGGAAGACATCGTCGTCGATCCGCTCGTCATGCCGATCGGCGCCCTGGGCGATGCCGGCCGTCAGGTCTTCGCGCTTCTCCGCCGCCTGCGCGAGGAACTCAAGGTCAACACGACCTGCGGCCTTTCCAATATTTCCTTCGGCCTGCCGCATCGCCACGGCA
>JAGRLJ010000162.1 GCA_020441805.1 Rhizobiaceae bacterium | reverse complement strand
GATCAACGGCCAGAAGGGCTATCACGGCGTGGCGATCCTCTCGCGGCTGCCGCTCGGGGATATCGACCGCCGCGACCCGGGCGATGTCGGCCATGCCCGCCATGTCTCGGCGCGGTTCCAGGTGGCGGACAGGACGGTGCGGCTGCACAATTTCTATGTGCCCGCCGGCGGTGACGAGCCGGATGCCGAGATCAACCCAAAATTCGCCCACAAGCTGGATTTCATCGAGGCGATGAAGGCGATCCATGCCGGGGCCGAGCCCGGCCTGTCGGCGATTCTTGTCGGCGACCTCAACATCGCCCCGCTCGAGCATGACGTCTGGTCGCACCGGCAGCTGCTCAGGATCGTCAGCCACACGCCGATCGAGACCGACGGGCTCAAGGAGGTGATCGCACGGGGCGGCTGGCTCGACCTCATGCGCCAGTTCACGCCCGAGCCCGAAAAGCTCTACACCTGGTGGAGCTACCGCTCCGCCAACTGGCAGCTCGCCGACAAGGGCCGCCGCCTCGATCACGTCTGGTCGTCCGCCGATCTCGGCCCGAATCTGGCCGGCATCGAGGTCCTCAAGGAGGCGCGGGGCTGGGAAAAGCCCTCCGACCACGTCCCGGTCATCGCCCGCTTCGGCTTCTGACCGCCGGGCGCATACGGTCAAATATTTGACAGGACGCGCGCGCCGATTGCCGCCGCGCCATCAGGCATTGTCGGCCTTCTGGTTCTCGCGACAGGCGGGCTCGGCGCGGCTCTTCAGCGCTTCGAGCTCCAGCGCCCGCCGGCCCACCAGCCGCTCGAGATCGGCGATTCGCGTCTCGTATTCGTGGATGAGCCAGATCGAGCGGCCTTCCTCGTCATAGGCGCCCTCCTGGTATTTCTTGACCCAGATACGAATGAGGTTGCGGGAAAGGTCGTGGCGCTTGGCCAGTCCATGCAGGGTCTCTCCGGCTATATATTCCTGCGCGACCTGGCGCTTGAATTGGACGCTGTGCGATCGGTGTCGTGTCATGTGGTGTCTGCCTGAAAAGCGGTCCCGGTTCACCTCGTCCGGCCATGGACGCGGTCGGAATGCCCTTCGATACAATGGGTTGGATGCGCCATCGTGCTGTTTCTGATATCCCCCCAGGTAACCGCATCTTATGCGCGTCCCGAGGCATGGTCAAATATCTTTTACCACCTTTACCTGCTTTTTTGACCGCCGACGAATCCCCTCTCAGTACATTTTGCGGTTTTGAAAGTGCAAACCCTGTTGAAACCGGAACTGTCAAATAATTTGACCTGGCATTTGAACCGGTAAATAATTTTGACAGTGCACAAAAACAACATTACAGGTCTCAATCCGCGAAAACTGGAATATATATCCCCAATCGATTGCGACTACACTTGACGAGCGTTGGCAGACCTGTAAAACCGATGCTCGACTCAAAAAGGGGGAAATGCCTCTTCGGTTGAGCTTCGTAAACACGCCCTAAACCCAAGGTGACGGGTTTTAAGGGAGGTAACTTGGAGACGGAAATGGCCAAGCTCAAGAAAATTAAGCTGAACAATAAGGACAACGATTTTGTCGGCGGCAACAAGGCCGAGAAGATCCTCGGCAATGGCGGCAACGACACGATCGATGGCGGCAAGGGCAACGACAAGCTGTATGGCGGCGGCGGCAAGGATACCCTGATCTCCAAGGCTGGCGAGGGCAACGACCTGCTCGACGGCGGCAAGGGCAAGGACACGGCCGTGATCGGCGGCAACTTCGCCGATGCGGTCATCACCGAGACCGCCAAGGGCTTCAAGATCCAGATCGATGGTCGCACGATCACGACCAAGAGCATCGAGACCTTCCAGTTCGACGACCGGACGCTGACCAAGGCGCAGATGAAGAACGACGCGCCGACCGCCGATGCCACGCAGGACGTGTCGGGCAATGAAGATGCGTCGATCACGGGCACCGTCGTCGGCGCCGATGTCGATGGCGACACGCTGACCTACTCGATCACCGGCGCGGCCACGAACGGCAATGTGACGATCGATGCGGCCACGGGCGAGTTCACCTATACGCCGAATGGCGACTACAACGGCGCCGACAGCTTCGTCGTGACGATCGACGACGGCCGGGGCGGCACGACCACCCAGACGGTCAATGTCACGGTCGATCCGGTCAACGACGCCGCCGTTATCGGCGGCGACGACGCGGCCGCGATCACCGAAGGCGATGCGCCGATCACCGGCACGCTGACGATCGCGGATGTCGATGGCGCCGCCGAGGAAGCCTTCACGGCTGAAACCGTCGCTGGCGCCTATGGCGATCTCGAAATCGACGCGGCCGGCAACTGGACCTACACGCTGGGTGCGGGCGCCGAGGCTCTGGCCGCTGGCGAGGAGGCGACCGACACCATCACGGTCACCT
>JAGRLJ010000012.1 GCA_020441805.1 Rhizobiaceae bacterium | reverse complement strand
GGCAGCACGCCGCCGGCGGCGATATTGGCGTTCTTGAGCAGGTCATAGGCGACGAAGCGGTCATTGGCGGTCGCTTCCGGATCGTCGAGGATCGAGGCGAGCTGCTTGAGATGAGCGGGGCGCAGCAGATGGTTGATGTCGGCGAAGGCGGCTTCGGCGAGAAGCCGGAGCCCCTCGGGCTCGACGGCCAGGATCTCCTGGCCCCTGAAGCTGTCCACCGAGACGAAATCGCCCGTCAGCTTGCGGTATTCCGTCGTGTCGTCGCCGAGTGGGAAAAGATCGCCTGCCATTCGAAGCCTCCGCATTCATGAAGAGATAGCGGGTTTATGGTCGGCGCTGGCAAATTGCAATCATTTCAACGGAGAGAGACGACAGGTTAATCGATTATTGTCGCCCCGCCTCCGCTTGCCGCGCGGGGATTCCGCCGCCTCGGCGAAGCGAGGGATACGCCTTCCCCCATGGACCGGAGGAAGGCGTCCGATCCCGGTCAGTCGCAGAGCGGCACGATCCGGTTGGCGACATCGGCCATGTTCTGCATGTCGCTCGCCCCGGCATCGCCGTCCCAGTTCTTGGCGATCCGGATGACGGTCACGTCCTTCGGCAGCAGCATGACGAAGTTCGAGCCCCATCCGAGCATGGCCGGATAGCTGAACGTGCATGACGCATCGGATTTAAAGGTGCCGCGCCAGAACGCCTTTCTGTAATGGGGACGATCGGCATTGTATGTGGGAAGGCCCACCGGCTCCGCCGCGGCCTTGATATCGGCCATCATCTCGGCGTTCAGGATCTGTCGGTCCCCGAAGCGACCGTCATTCTGGTAGAGTCTTGCGATCTTGAAGAGATCCCCGATGGTCGGATAGAAGCCATAGGCCATCAGGGCCTGGTCCTTCGACGGATCGCTTTCGATGGTCTTGTTGATCGGCGCATACTGAATGCCGATCGGTTCATAGACCTCGCGGCGGACGAAATCCCAGACATTGGCGTCGGGACCCTCCTTGGCTTGCAGATAGCGCGTCATCGCCACGCCGAGCAGGAACATGTCCTCGTCGCGGTAACGAGCCACCTTGCCAGGCCCCCAAGGATAGGGCTTCGCGCCCTTGAGCAGCGCGTCCAGCTTGCCGGCAACCGTCGGCGCCTCGTACCAGGCGTAATAGGGTTCGGTGAACGGATCCGAAATCCCCGCTTCCGGTTTGAGATCGCCATAGCCCATGCCGCTCGCCATGTTGAGCAGGTCGCCGAAGCTCGCCTTGTCCCAGCCGGGCATGTCCCTGGCCTCGGTGATATAGTCGGCGACCTTGGCGTCGAAGATCTCTTTTCCGTATTTCTGGGCAATGCTCAACATCGCCACGCCGTTGGCGGCGGCCTTGGTCACCGACCAGACTCCGAAGCGCTGGCGGTCGCAATAGGGCAGCTCTCCGGCCGGGGTCGGGCAGGACTTGAGATAGAAATCGCCACCGATCGCGATACCGTCGTAGACGATCTCCGCGGGCCTGATCTTGCTGTCGAAGCCATTGAGCCTGTCGCCGAATTTCGCCTCGAGCTCCGACCAGGGCCGAATCTTCTCGGCGCTGGCGAGGGATTTGCGGTAGCGGGCTTCGATGTCGGCGGCATCGGCCGGGGCACCGGGCGTGTATGCCGCCTTCACGCTGCCGGAGGCGGTAAAATAGTCCTCGATATAGAAGGGCGAGGTTTGCGTCAGGATCTGGTAGCGGAGATTGCTGACCTCATCGCCCCTGAAGAGGAATGTCGCGACGCCGTTGTGGGTTTCGCCCTCGATCGAATGCATGAGGGAGAAGGGAAAGGATGCCCGCGACCAGCCGTCCTCGTCGGGTTCGGACCAGATTTTGCCCGGCTGGACGATGATATCCCAGAAGCTGTCGCCCTGCGGTGTCGAGCCGTTGCGGATCACGTCCTGTGTGACCGGGACGAGATCGCTTCCGACGGTGATGAAAGTGAGGGAAACACCGGGAAAGACCTGGGGATTCTTGCCGAGGACCTTGTTGCTCTTGAATTTCGCTGGATCGGTGAAGATCGGTCCTTCGCTGAGCTTTAGGGTCCCGGCGAAGGGCTCATGGGCCTCCGCCGCGCCCTCGGGCGGGACGAAGGCGGCGTTGTCGACGAGACCATAACCCGAGACGTCGCCGGTGATGTCGGCGACAGCAAGGGCGGTACGATCTCCGGCAAGGGCCGGCGCAAGGACGGCGGGAACCAGAAGGAGTGCGAGGGAAAGTCGTTTCAGCATGACGATACTCCGGGATCAGCGGATGGAAAGACAATACGAAAGCGCGTCCATCCTTGATCAGGGGCCGGATCGATGCTGTACGATTCCGGAACCGCACCGGACAAAATCGGAACGATCGTCCGCTTTGCAGCGCAGGCGGGAAATCGCCCGGCTTGCAATCACTTCGGGCCGATCATGTCCTCGGGCCGGACGATCCGGTCATAGTCCTCGGCCGTCACCAGGCCGCTCGCCAGCGCCTCCTCGCGCAAGGTGGTGCCGTTCTTATGCGCGGTCTTGGCGATCCGGGCGGCATTGTCATAGCCGATCGTCGGCGCGAGCGCCGTCACCAGCATCAGCGAGCGTTCGAGACCGGCGCGGATATTGTCCTCGCGCGGTTCGATGCCGATGACGCAATTGTCGGTGAAGGAGCGGGCGGCATCACCCAGCAGCTGGACCGATTGCAGGAAGTTATAGGCCATGACGGGGTTATAGACATTGAGCTCGAAATGGCCCTGGCTTCCGGCAAAGCCGATCGCGGCATTGTTGCCGAAGACCTGGACGCAGACCTGGGTCAATGCCTCCGCCTGGGTCGGATTGACCTTGCCGGGCATGATCGA
>JAGRLJ010000161.1 GCA_020441805.1 Rhizobiaceae bacterium | reverse complement strand
CGCAACTGCGCCGGCGGCCGGATGCGGGCCATGGCCGTCCATTATACGCCCAAGGCCGGTTTCCGCGGCGTCGACAGCTTCAGCGTGGGATATTCCTTCGACAACATGGCAGGCTATCGCGCGATCGGCTTCAAGGCTAGAAAGTTCATCGTGCATGTGAAATGATGACGGCCGTGAAAGGCGCAGGCAGGAACCCGCGCCTTTTTGTCGGAATGGCCGTTAAAGTTCGTCCGGCCTTGAATAATCTCGGCCGCCGGGCCGTCAGGCAGTCGGATATCATCCACCATACGTCTAGGGAAAAGGACACCAATATGAAAGTCACCCGATCCGTCGGCGTGTTGCTCGCCAGCACGGCCTTCCTCTCCTTCGCCGGTTCGGCCTTCGCACTCGACGGCGACGACGTGCTCGCCAAGATCAACGCCCTTTACGCCCTCCAGGGCGGCAAGGTGGAAGCGGCCTCCACATCCGTCGACGGCTCCAACGTGACGCTGAGCGGCGTGACCGTCACCATGGCCGGCATGGAGAACAAGCCCTTTCCGATCGGCGACGTGACGCTCGAGAATGTCGAGGAGGGCGACGACGGCTATTCGATCGAGAAGGTCAGTTTCGCCGACATCAGCAAGACGCAGGACGGCGTGACCTTCACCGCCAAGGACATCGCGCTCGGCGGCGTCTATATCGCGAACGATCCCAAGCCGGGAACGGTCGAGTCGATGATGATTTACGACAATCTCTCGACCGGGCCGATGACGGCGACCAAGGACGGCAAACAGGTCTTCGCCCTGGATGGCATCGACGCCAATCTCAACGCCGCCGAGGACCAGAGCAAGTTCGATTTCGACGCCACCGTCTCCGGCGTCAATATCGACCTGACCACGGTGCCGGATCCGAAGGCGCAGGCGGCGATCGAAGCGCTCGGCCTGCAAACGCTCAATGGCGAAGTGACCATGAAGGGCTCCTGGACGCTGGCCGATGGCAAGTTCGACCTCACCGAATATGCCTTCGACTTCGCCGATGTCGGTCGTCTCGACGTCAATTTCTCGCTTTCCGGCTACACGCTCGATTTCGTGAAGGCGATGCAGGAGGCTTCCAAGGCCGCTCAGGCCAATCCGGACAAGGCCGCCGGCGCACAGGCGATGACGATGTCGATGATGGGCCTCGCCCAGCAGCTTATCTATAACGGTGCCTCGATCCGCTTCGACGATGCCGGCATCACCGCCAAGGCGCTGGATTTCGCCGGCAAGCAACAGGGCGTGGACGGCAAGCAGATGGCCCAGTCGCTCAAGGGCATGATGCCGATGATGCTTGGCGCGCTCAACATGCCCGACCTGCAAAAGCAGATCGAGAGCGCCGTCGGCGCCTATCTCGACGATCCGAAGAGCCTGACCATCTCGGCCAATCCGGAGCAGCCGCTGCCGGCGCCGCAGATCATGGGCGCGGCCATGGGCGATCCGGCCAACCTCGTCAAGACGCTGAACGTCCAGGTCACGGCCAACGACTGACGGCGGATTTCCCGGCGCGATCCGACCCCGGGGCCTTCCGAGGTTAGACGGCCGACAAACTCTCCTTACGTCATGCTCGGCCTTGTGCCGAGCATCTGACCACGATCGAATAAGCCACTGAAAGAATGGAATATTCGCCCTCACCAGATCCTCGGCACAAGGCCGAGGATGACGAGAGCGAAGGTTTTGCAAGCAAGTCCAGCCCGGAAGGCCCGCCTTCCGGGCTTTTCCACGCGGGCGGGAAAGTGTCCGCCATCCGTATCTCCGTCCAATGACGCCATCGCGACAGCGGTGAATGCCGGACGCTCCATGTGGAGCGGGGCGGCCGGGCCGTCCCGCCTTTTGCCGCGTCACTTCGGCTGCCGGTTGCCCGACCAGTCGACATTGCGGGTAAAGTACATCGTCGCGGCGATCGTCACGAAGGAGATGAGCGCGCCGGCGAGCAGCGCATATTCGTCCTCGCGCAGAATGAGATACATCACACCATAGGTGACGCCGAGCACGATGGCGAGGGAAATCCCGCTCTTGCCGCTCGCCGTCACCGCCCCGACATAGGCGGCGATCAGCATCGTCGTCGCCGCGGCGGCGATGCCGTAGGCCATGCCGAAGCCCAGATGCTCGGCCAGCGCCAGCAGCAATATGTAGAAGATGATGAGCGCAAGCCCGGTCAGTACATATTGCACCCAATGCACCATGCGCCCTCCCTTGAGCTCGATGATGAAGACGGCGAAGAAGACGAGCGACAGGAAGCCGATCGAATATTTCAGCGTCCGCGACACGAGCTGGTAGAATTTCACCGGCTCCACCAGATTGATCGACATCAGACTGCCGCCGAGCGGCAGCACGGAACTGTTGACCGCCTTGTCCAGGCCGCGCGCCAGATAGGGGATCGTCCAGCCGGCCTCGAAGCCGGCGGCGGTGATCGACTTGGCCTCCGGCAGGAACAGGCCCTCGAAGCCCGGATCGGGCCAGTTGGCGGTGGCGCGGAAGGTGGTGGTCTGGCCCGCTGGCGCGAGCGAAAACCGCGTCGAGCCGTTGAGCGACAGATCCATTTCGAAGGAGAAGCCCTTCTCGATCATCTGCCGGGTCACCGGCCGGTTGATCCCGGTATCGATCTGGGCGTAGCTCTGCCCGGCATCGTAGTCCGCATAGCCCGCCTTCAAGGCCCGCATGCCCTTCATGCCGGGCTGGAACGGCATGGAGGCGCCGCCGTCGATCTTGATATCCGCATTCGATCGGATGCCGGTAATGTCGGCGATGCTCATCACCAGGAAGGCGCGATCGAAATCGGGCACGCCGCGAACGATACCGAGGCTCTGCACGAGATCGGCGCCGAACCGGCCGGAAAAGCGGAGCTTCGCATTGTAGACCGGGAGCGAATAGATCGAGAGCTTTCGCGCTTCGGTGTCGAGTTTGGCGTCGACCTCGAGCTCTTCGGGCATGAGCAGCACCCATTCCGTCACCTGCCCCTGGGTCAGAACGCCGTTGACGGTCTGGGTTCGGGTGACGCTCACCGGCACCGCGAGATAGGGGCCGTTGACGACCTGCGGGCCGCCCCAGCCGGCGGAGATCCGCGCGGAGACTTCGCTGGCCCGCTGCGCCCGCTCCTCGACCAGCGCCCAGACGAGCAAGGTGGGAATGAGAAGCAGCAGGGTCAGGATGCCGATGATGACGAATTTCACGCCCGGCGTGCGCATGAAGGCGGCGAAGCCGCCGGACCGGGCCGCGCCGGCTACGGCGGGAGCCGGCGATAGCCCGGTCTCCCGGTCGGTCTCACTGTCCGTTATGGTCATGATGATCCCCTGTGGTGTCCGCCGGCTCGATGTCCGGCAGGCCAAGGTTGCAGGGGATTACGGCTCCATCACTGCTGAAATTCGCCGGGAGCCGGGCAAAAATCCGGCTTTTTTGCAGGCAGGCCCATGCCACGGGCCTCCCCGCCATAATGCCGTCAGAACGAGAAATGGTAGCTCTCTAGATCCTCGATATCGACCTTCTTGAGGACGAGCACATCGCCGTGTCCGCCGTCGATCACCACATTCCTGCCGGCCTGCCTCATATGGTTCTCGACGAGATCCTCATAATCGGCCACGCTCTTGAGCCCGCTCAGCAGGATCGTGTCATGGGTGAAAAGGTCGCCGGTCTCGAAGTCGAGGATCGTGTCCTTGTCATATTTGGTCTTGAAAACGAACCGGTCGGCATCCGCTCCGCCCCAGAGCTGGTCGTTGCCGGTGCCGCCGTCGATATAGTCGCTCCCGGCATCGCCGTGGATCCTGTCCTTGTCCTTTTCGCCGTAAAGGCTGTCCAGGCCCGCTTTTCCGTAGAGTTTGTCATCGCCTTTATCGCCGGAAATAGTGTCGTCGCCACCCTTGCCCTTGAGCGTGTCGTCCTTCCTGGTCCCACGGATGAGAAGGTTGCCCTGGATCCGAAAGAGATCGCCCTCGCCCAACGAATACTGATATCCCCGCGCCATGGCCATTCTCCCCCGATGTGCCGTCGGTTCGGACAGTAGCCCTGTGGCGCATGGCGGCAATCCCCCAACCGGGGGATTGCCCACCGGTCAGAGGCGCATGGCGGCGGCGCGGGCACGACCGGCCCGGCAATGCCGCCGCCGCGCAGAACCGATCAGAAGATGAAATCGTTCATGTCGAGATCCCCCTTCTCCAGATGCATGATCGTCAGGCTGTCATCGCCCGCCTTGATCACCACATTGCCGTTGCCGTCGTTCTTGGCGTGGTTGAGCAGCTGGGTGAAGGTGTTGATCGCGTTCCAGCCGGAGAGATCGACATCGTCGACACCGATCGCGAGATCCATGACCTTGTCCTTGCCATCCCCCGAGGAGAAGTGGAAGATGTCGCCATCGCCGCCGCCGTAGAGCTTGTCGTTGCCCTTGTTGCCGAAGAGCTCGTCGGCCCCGGCGAGACCCTTGAGGATATTGTCGCCGGAATTGCCCCTGAGCGTGTTGGCGGTGGCGTTGCCGGTGCCGTCGATATCCTTGCCGCCGAGCAGGATCAACCGCTCCACCTCCGGCGAGAGCTTGTAGTCGACGGTCGACTTCACGGTGTCGATCCCCTCGCCCGCATTTTCTATGAGCTTGTGCGAGGCCTTGTCGGTGATCAGCGTGTCGTCGCCCGTATTGCCGAAAAAGTCTCCCTTTGCCGAGCCGTGCAGCAGGTTGAGCACGTCGTTGCCGGATCCGAGCACGACATTGCCCACCATGCGGCCGTCGGATATGATCCTGTCATTGCCGTCGCCAGCCACGATGGCGAACTGCGTCTCCGGAGCGATGATCGTGCCGTGGTTGACGATCTTGAAACTTTGTCCGCCGGTCGACGACGCAAGGATTCCATAGGTACCGATAATCGCGCCGTGCTCGTCATTGACGATCGTGCCCTTGCCGACGGCGCTGATGCCGTACATCCCGGTGATCTCGCCGTCATTATACACCTTCGCGCCCGGTTGGACGAAATTCGCGCCGATGCCGCCCGCACTGGCGATCGAGCCGTGGTTGACGAGCCGGCCGCCACCCGAGCCGGCGAAATAGACGCCATATTGCGCCCCGTCGACTTCACCATGTCCGCCGACGGTCACGCGTGACGTCGCCGCGGCCGCCACGATGCCGTATTGCGTGCCGATGACTTCACCGTCGATATCGGCGGAAAACCGGGTCGTTCCCATCGCGTAGATACCGTACATCCCTTCGATCGTGCC
The DNA here is from genome assembly GCA_020441805.1 of Rhizobiaceae bacterium. Lineage (GTDB taxonomy): Bacteria > Pseudomonadota > Alphaproteobacteria > Rhizobiales > Rhizobiaceae > Rhizobium_E. Next base: position 894 of record JAGRLJ010000161.1, on the reverse strand, counting down.
GTTCCTGCCGACATCGACGGTCGTGCGGGCGGCGACCGACTGGATGCCGTATTGCGCTCCGAGGATCTGACCGTCGACATCGACATCGAGCCGATCCGTTCCAGCCATGATGATCCCGGCCGATCCCTGCAACAGGCCGGAATGGCCGACATTGACCGTCATGCGCGGTCCTTGCCCGAACACGCCATAAACCGCGAAGATATCTCCATCGATGTTGAATGTGTTGTTGTTCGCCGTCAGCGCTCCGAAGAAGCCGAAGTCGATGGAAACGATCGTCGCATTCTTGTGCAGGTTCCAGGTATCGCCCGACGACGTGACGTCGACCTTTTCCGTCCTGATGCCCTTGATGGTCTTGGTGGCCATGCTCTCCTCCTGTTTGCAAGAAACCAATGCTCATGGAAATCGGCGGCCCGTTGCCGAATGCGCGGATGAGTGCCGCATATCGCCCTGAAGGGGGATAAACCGACAGTCGCCATCGTAACGGCTCACGCCGGCCGTTTATTCTCCGACCGGAGCGTGGTGCCATCGTTTTTCGAACGGCGGTTTCGGCCGCCAGGTGGCAGCCTTGTCTGGGGGAGGATCGCGGCGAGGATCGGCGGCGACTGGCGGAATGGGCCGCGCCTGCGAACAGGCGAGCGTCGCGACGGCCATGGCCGCGAGGACTTCAGGGGCAAGACGATCCCATCCTTCGAACGGCCGGAGGCCGATGTCGGGCGCGGAATCGGACGGGAAGTTTCAGGCGCGGCCAGGCGGCCTCAAGGCGGCCGGTCTCCCCGCCTCCCCTGTGCCGGTCAGTCCTTCCTGACCGGCGGGATGACGCGCAGCGACAGTTCCATCAGCTGCTTCGGCGTGGCCGGCGACGGCGCGTTCATCAGCAGGTCCTGCGCCTGCTGG
>JAGRLJ010000011.1 GCA_020441805.1 Rhizobiaceae bacterium | reverse complement strand
ATGTGCGTCTCGCCTCGCAGCTGACGGGCTGGGACATCGACATCCTGACCGAGGAGGAGGAATCCTCCCGCCGCCAGCAGGAATTCGTCGAGCGCTCCAACCTCTTCATGGATGCCCTCAACGTGGACGAGATGGTCGGCCAGGTGCTGGCGTCGGAAGGCTTCACCTCGGTCGAGGAAGTCGCCTATGTCGATCTCGACGAGATCGCCTCCATCGACGGCTTCGACGAGGAGACCGCCCAGGAAATCCAGAACCGCGCCCGCGACCATCTGGAAGCCATCGAGGCCGAACTCGACGAGAAGCGCCGCGCGCTCGGCGTCGAGGACGAGCTTCGCACCATCCCCGGCATCACCACGGCCATGATGGCCGCTGTCGGCGAGGATGGCGTGAAGACGGTCGAGGATTTTGCCGGCTATGCGGCCGATGATCTCGTCGGCTGGAAGGAACGCAAGGACGGCCAGACGACCATGCACGAAGGCGTGTTCACGCCTTTTGGCACCACCCATGCCGAAGCCGAGGAAATGATCATGGCTGCCCGCCTGGCGGTTGGCTGGGTCACCGAGGAAGACCTCGCTTCGGGCGAGGAAACCGAAGACGACGCCGCGGAGGCCCAGGACCAGGCGGAAGCCTGATCCATGGTCCGCGCACCAGGAGACGTGTTTGAAGGACATGGCCGACAGGACATGCATCGTCACCCGCACCACGGGTGACTCGACCGGCCTGATCCGCTTCGTCGCGGGTCCGGACATGTCTGTCGTGCCTGATCTCAAGCACAAGCTCCCGGGGCGCGGCTGCTGGGTGAGCGCCACGCGTGCCCATGTCGACCAGGCGGTGAGGAAGAAGCTGTTCCGCCGCGCGCTCAAGGCCGAGGTCAATGCAGACGCCGGCCTGGGCGAGTTGGTGGACACGCTGATGACGCGTGACGCGCTCGGTTCGCTCGGCCTTGCCCGCAAGGCAGGGCAGGTGCTCACCGGTTCTTCCAAGTGCGATATCGCGGTGCGCAGCGGCGAGGCCGTGGCGCTCCTGCATGCGCTGGAAGCCGCGCCGGATGGCGAGCGCAAGCTCGATCAGGCGCGCAGGGCGGTTGAATATGCGGGCGGTCCCGCTATAGAAGCCTTCAAACTCTTCTCCCTTGCCGAATTGGGTTTGGCATTGGGGGGCCTAAATGTGATACATGCAGCCGTGCTCGGTGGGGATGCCGGCAAGGCCGCGCTCAGGCGCGTTGTTGCGTTGCGCGATTACCGGGGCAATCCCGGAACGGATATGAAAACGGCCGCTGCCGTCAAAACCAATGCGGCGGCTGCCGCGAAGGATGTGGAATGAGCGATAGCAAATCTGGTGACGACAAGACCCTTCATGTGCCGACGAAGAAGACGTTGACGCTGAAGCGGTCCGGCAACGAGCAGGGAACGGTGCGGCAGAACTTCAGCCACGGCCGCTCGAAGGCCGTTGTCGTCGAGACGAAGAAGCGCAAGTTCTCCATCCCGTCGGAGCGTGCGCCCGAGGCCGCGACGGCCAAGCCTGCGGCACCCCAGCCCGCGGCACCGGTTGCCCGCGCGCCGGAAGTCCCGCGTCCTGCTGCTCCGCAGCCGCGCCCGTCCGCAGTGCCGTCGGCCCAGTCCGACCTGTCCAATTCCGAGATGGATGCCCGCCGCCGCGCGCTGGAGGATGCCCGCGAACGGGAGGCCGAGGACCGCGCCCGCGCCGAGGAAGATGCCCGCCGCCGCGCCGAGGAAGATGCCCGCCGCGCCAAGGAGCGTGCGGAAGCCGAGAAGGCCGCTGCCGAAGAGGCTCGCCGCCTTCAGGTGGAGGCGGAAGCCGCACAGGTGGCCGAGGAGAAGGGCCGCGTGAAGCGGGCTCCGGAGGCCGAGGCGGCCAAGCCGGTCAAGGCCGTGCGCGCCGATGCCGACGAGGAATCCGAAGACGACAAGGGCCGCGGCGCAAAGCGTGGCGGTCCGGTCAAGCCGGAAGCCGCCGCTCCGCGTCCGCCGGCCCG
>JAGRLJ010000010.1:1232-10854 GCA_020441805.1 Rhizobiaceae bacterium | reverse complement strand
TTGATCTCGCCGGTCGGGTGGATCGCCTGGACGAAGCACTCGTTGCCGCAGGTCTGGCACGGATTGCCGCATTCCTTGTAGCGCTTCAGCCAGTCGAACATCCGCAGCCGCGCCGGGATGGCGAGCGCCGCGCCCAGCGGGCAGAGATAGCGGCAGTAGAACCGCTCGACGAACAGCCCGGCCGCGACCAGCGCCAGCGCATAGGCGACGAACGGCCAGGCGCGGACGAAGTTGAGCACGATCGCGGTCTTGAACGGCTCGACCTCGGCCAGTTGCTCGGCCTGCTCGAGCGAGACCAGCGAGACGCCGAAGAGCCCGAGGAAGATCATGTACTTGACCGGCCAGAGCCGCTCGTGCAGGCCCCAGGGCAGGGTCCATTGCGGAATGCGCAGCTTGCGCGCGATCTGGTTGGTGACTTCCTGGAGCGCGCCGAAGGGGCACAGCCAGCCGCAATAGGCGCCGCGTCCCCAGAAGAGCAGGGCGGCGGCCACGGCGAACCACAGGATGAAGGTCAGAGGATCGAGCAGGAAGGCCTGCCAGCTGAAACCGTTCACCAGGCTGCCGAACAGCGCCATGAGGTTGACCACCGAAAGCTGCGCATTGGCGTACCAGCCGAGGAAAACCAGCGTGACCACCAGGAAACCCATGCGGAAGACGTAGAAGAACCGCTCGTTCCGGACCACATAGGTCTGGAAGAAGAACACGGCCGTCAGCACCGTCAGCATGCCGGCCAGGACCGCGATCTCCAGCTTCTTGTCGTTCCAGATCCGTTTCCAGAGCTCGGCCTGCGCCGCGCCCTCGTCACGGTCGGCGACGGCTGTCGCCTCCGACGGCGAGGCCGGCGCCGCCGCGACCGCGCGCAGGTATTTCTGCGGCAGCTGATAGCTGAGATCGAATGTGTGGAAGACCTTCTCGACCGGCCCGACCTCGCGCTGCACCAGAAGCTGGATGCGGAAAGGCTTGGCCGGGTCGAAGCCGACATTCGCGGGGATCCGGAACAGGTCGGTCTCGGTGAATTCGGGGGCGCCCTCGGCGACGACCGCGTTGAGCCGGCGGTGGTCGCGATCGCGGAAGCGCACGGAAATGTCGTCCTGGATCAGCACGATGCGATCGAAGATGCCGCCGCGCACATAGCCCGAGCCCTTGAAGGAATAGAGCCCGCGTCCCATCACCGCGATGGCGTTCTCGCCCTCGCGCAGCCAGTTCCGCAGGTTCGCCTCCTCGGCGGGGCCGAGCAGCGCCTTGCCGATGGCGGGCACCGAAACCAGCGCGGCCTGTATCTCGATGAAGGTCGTCTCCGGCGCCTCGGTGAGTGCCCGTTCGCGGGCGCGCTGGTCGGGATGGGCTGCGAAGGCGGCATTGACCTGCGCGACATCGAGCGACAGCCGCCGCAGCGTCCCGTCGCCCTCGGCCGCGAACCAGTCGGCGGGCGCGGCGGCGTCCGGGTTGATCTCAAGCCGCGGGCCGGTGCTGTCCGCCTCGGGCGCGAGACCGCCGAGACCGAGCGCGCGGGCGACCTTCAGTCCCGAACGGATGATCGAATCGTCGATCACCATGACTGTCACCGTCGCGCCGGAAATGATGTCCACCTCATGCGCCGTGCCGCCGGATTTCGCTTCCGCCACGAGATCGAGGCCGGCATAGCTGGCGACCAGCGCCTTCACCTTGGCTTCGGGAATACCGATCAGGACGATGGGTTCCGAATGTTTCACCAGCTTCACGCCGACGATTTTCGCGTCCTTGTCCACCGCGACCAGCGTATGGATCGGCTTGCCGGAATAGCCGGTGGTGCCGACGAAATCCGAGGTGACGAAAACCCAGGCCACCGTCTCCCCGCCCTTGAGCACCGGCGCGACCGCGAGATCGGCGCGGATCGGGCCGAAGCCCTCGGCGCCGGGCACGAGATCGGAAGCGGTCGCCGCGGGCAGATAGGTTTGCAGCACCGTGGCGGCGCCGGCGGGAAGCGCGGCGAGGAGGCTGGCAAGGACGAAGAAGACGAGTCGGAGAAGTTTCATTCCAGGCGTTCCGGCAAATCGTTGCGGAACATTTGGACGAGTTGCGCGCGATGTTCTTTGCGCCGCAACAAACAAGCGGGAGGTTGGCGTTTTCCACGCCGGCGGCCGCCCGGGATCGATCGGCCGGCATGAGCCGCCGGAGGTGAGCCCGCGCTTCATGAACCGGGGGAGCGGTCCCGAAATTCCACAACCACGCGTCGTTTCCGATCGAGTGTTCCCGCCCTTGAGAATGGGAGATGTTCTGTTAAGGTGACAGAGGAAGGTTCCGTATCGTGATGCCGGGGGATGATCGTGATATCTGCTTGCCGCCAGGTTCGGCTTTCGGCCACGGCATCGTGGTTGCTCTGCGCCGCCTTCCTGCTGTCGGGATGCGGCGAGGACGCGGCCGGCACCGTTCCGCGCAAACCCATCAGGGTCGATACCGTGGTGGCGGCGCGCAAGGATCACAGCCGCACGGCTTTCCTGACCGGCGTGGTCAGCGCCCGCGTCACGGGCAATCTCGCGTTCCGAACCGCCGGCCGCGTGATCGAGCGGCGCGCCGAAGTCGGCGAGCATGTTTCGAAGGGCGACCTGCTCGCGCGTCTCGATCCCACCGAGCAGCAGGCCGATATCGTCGCGGCCCAGGCCAATGTCGATGCCGCCAACGCGCAACTCGACCAGGCGACGAGCAATTTCGCGCGCCAGAAAGAGCTGCTGCCCAAGGGGCTGACCTCGCGCAAGGTCTATGATCAGGCGCAGGAATCCCTGCTCGTCGCCCGGGGTTCGCTCGATGCCGCCAACGCCGCGCTCGCCAATGCCGGGGAGAACCTGACCTTCACCGAATTGCGGGCGACGGCGGATGGCATCATCACCGCGCGCGCTATCGAGACGGGCCAGACGGTGCAGCCGGCCCAGACCGCCTATACGATCGCCGAGGACGGCGACCGGGATGCGGTCTTCAACGTTCCGGAGGTCATCGTGGCGGCGAACAGGGCGCCGCCGCCGATCGCGATCCGGCTGCTCTCGGACCCCGACGTGAAGGCCGTGGGCAAGATTCGGGAAGTGGCGCCGGTGGTCGATCCCAAGACGGGTTCCGTGCGGATCAAGGTGGAGATCACCGCCACGCCGGCCGCCATGTCGCTCGGCGCGGCGGTCGTCGGTTCGGTGACCGGTCCGCCGAAGGACCTGATCGAATTGCCCTGGAGCGCGCTCTCCTCGCGGGATGGCCGCCCGGCCGTATGGGTGATGGACCCCGACACCAAGGCGGTCTCGTTGAAGGCCGTCGAGCTCTCGGCCTACGAGGACGGGGCCATGCTTGTCTCCGGCGGGCTGGAGGCGGGCGAGCATGTGGTCGTGGCCGGGGCGCAATTGCTCAGCACCGGAGAAATCGTCGAGCCGTCGGAGGAAAAGACGCCATGAGCCGCCGTTTCGCGCCCGCCGGCCTTCTCCTGATGACGCTTGCGCTCGGCGGCTGTTCGGACGAGAAGCATGACGCCGACCGGCCGGAGCCGGTCCGCCCCGTCCTCTCGGTCGTGGTCGCGCCGGAGGCGTCGCGCCTGGCGAGCTTCGCCGGCACCATCGAATCCCGCTACACGGCGGATCTCTCCTTCCGGATCCTGGGCCGGGTCACGTCCCGTCCCGTGGAGACCGGCGATTCGGTGAAGAAGGGCGAGACGCTGGCCACGCTCGACGACACCGCGCTTTCGCTCGCCGTCCAGTCGGCCCAGGCGGATTATTCGGGCGCGCTCGCCCAGCTCGCCAATGCGGATGCCAACGACCGGCGGCTCGAGAAACTACAGGCGACGGGCTCCATCGCAAGGGCCGATTACGAGGCGGCGCATGAAGCGGCGCTCCGCGCCAAGGCCAATGCGGAACGCTCGAAATCGGCGCTCGACAAGGCCGAGGAGCAGCTTTCCTATGCCCGTCTCTCGGCCGATTTCGATGCCGTCGTGACCGGGGTCGGCGCCGATGTCGGCCAGACGGTTTCCGCCGGCCAGACGGTGGTTTCCGTCGCGCGGCCGGACCAGGGCGAGGCGGTCGTCGATATTCCCGACGCGCTGATCGGCGGCTTCAGGGAGGGCGACCGCTTCGAAATCGTGTTGCAGGCCCTGCCGGCGGTGACGGCGACGGGCAGCCTGCGCGAGATCGCGCCGCAGTCCGACAGCGCCACCCGCACCCGCCGCGTCCGGATCGCGCTCGAAGCGCCGCCGCCGGCTTTCCGGCTCGGCGCCACCATCACGGCGAGCGCCCATTCGCAAGCCGCGAACGGCGTCCGGCTGCCGCTGTCGGCGCTTCTCGAAAGCGACGGCGCGACACAGGTCTGGATCGTCGATCCCGGCTCGCAGACGGTGGCGCTCCGGGCGGTCACGGTCGGCGCGCGGGACGGCGACGGCTTCATGGCCACGTCCGGGCTGAATGCGGGGGACCGGGTGGTGACGGCGGGCGTGCATAGCCTGAAGAACGGCCAGAAAGTCAGAGTGGACGGAGCAGCGTCGTGAAGGTATTCAATCTCTCCGACTGGGCCTTGGACCACAAATCGCTGGTCTGGTACTTCATGCTGATCTTCATGGTCGCCGGCGCCGGGGCCTATGTCAGCCTCGGCCGCGAGGAGGATCCCGCCTTCACGATCAAGACGATGATCGTGCAGGCCAACTGGCCGGGCGCGTCGGTCGAGGAAACCATTCTCCAGGTCACCGACCGGATCGAGAAGAAGCTCGAAGAGCTCGATAGCCTGGATTTCACCCGCAGCGTCACCACCGCCGGCAAGGCGGTGATCTTCGTCAACCTCAAGGCGGACACCAAGGCGCGCGCGGTTCCGGACAACTGGACCCAGGTCCGCAACATGATGAACGACATCCGCCCGACGCTGCCGTCCGGGGTACAGGGGCCGTTCTTCAACGACCGGTTCGGGGACGTCTTCGGCAATATCTACGCCTTCACCGCCGATGGCCTCAGCCCGCGCCAGTTGCGCGACTATGTCGAGATGGTGCGGTCGAGGGTGCTGACCGTGCCCAATGCCGGCCGCGCCGATATTGTCGGGGCGCAGGACGAGGCGATTTATCTCGAATTCTCCACCCGGCAACTCGCAGCCCTGCAACTGAACCAGCAGGCGATCATGACAAGCCTCCAGGCGCAGAACGCCGTCACCCCCTCCGGCGTGATCGAGGCCGGGCCGGAGCGCGTCAGCATCAGGGTCACCGGGCAGTTCGTATCGGAGAAGAGTCTCGAGGAGGTCAACCTGCGCGTCGATGGCCGCTTCTTCCGGCTGACCGACGTGGCGAAAATCCGCCGCGGCTATGTCGATCCGCCGACATCGCTCTTCCGGTTCAACGGCCAGGACGCCATCGCGCTCGCCATCGGCATGAAGCCGAATGCCAATCTCCTGGAATTCGGCGCGGCGCTGGCCAAGAAGATGGAGGAAGTGACCGCCGACCTGCCCGTGGGCGTCGGCGTGCATCTGGTGGCCGACCAGCCGAAGATCGTCGAGGAGGCGGTATCGGGCTTCACCCGGGCGCTGTTCGAGGCTGTGGTGATCGTGCTGGCGGTGTCCTTCATCAGCCTCGGCCTGCGCGCCGGCCTTGTCGTCGCGCTGTCGATTCCGCTCGTGCTCGCCATCACCTTCGTCGTCATGCTCTATACCGGCATTTCGCTCCAGCGCATCTCGCTCGGCGCGTTGATCATCGCGCTCGGATTGCTGGTCGATGACGCCATGATCGCGGTCGAGATGATGATCGCCCGGCTGGAGGCGGGCGATACGCTGCGACGGGCGGCGACCTATGTCTACACATCCACCGCCTTTCCGATGCTGACGGGCACGCTGGTAACGGTGGCCGGCTTCATCCCGATCGGCCTCAATACCAGTTCGGCCGGTGAATATACCTTCACGCTCTTCGTGGTCATCGCGGTCTCGCTCGTGGTGTCCTGGATCGTCGCCGTGCTCTTCGCGCCGCTGCTCGGCGTGACGATCCTGCCCGCCGAACTCAAAGGCAAGCACGAGGGTCCGGGCCGATTCACGCTGCTGTTCCGCCGTATCCTGCTCGTGTCGGTCCGCTGGCACTGGACGACGATCGCGGCGACGCTGGTGGTCTTCGGCCTGTCGCTCTACGGCCTGCGCTTCGTGCAGCAGCAGTTCTTCCCGGCATCCGACCGGACGGAGCTGGTGATCGACTGGAACCTGCCGCAGAATGCCTCGATCGCGGAGACGCGGGCGTCGATCGAACGTTTCGAGCGCGACGTGCTGGCGGGCAATGCCGATGTCGATCACTGGAGCTCCTATATCGGCCAGGGCGCCGTGCGCTTCGTGCTCGCCTTCGACGTCCAGCCGGCCAATCCCTATTTCGGCCAGACCGTCATCGTTTCGAAGGATGTCGCGGCCCGCGACCGGCTGCGGCAGCTCATGGAGGAGAAGCTGCGAAACGATTTCGTCGGCATCGACGGTTTCGTGAAGCTGCTCGAACTCGGGCCGCCGGTGGGCCGGCCGGTGCAGTATCGCGTGAGCGGCCCCGATATCCAGCAGGTGCGGCAGCTGGCGCTCGATCTCGGCGGCCTTATTTCCAGGAATCCGAGGATCGCGGCACCGACATTCGACTGGATGGAGCCACAGCGCGTCGTCCGGATCGACGTCTTGCAGGACAAGGCGCGCCAGCTCGGCATCAGTTCGCAGGATATCGCCAATGCCCTCAACAGCATCGTCGGCGGCGCGACCGTCACGCAGGTTCGCGACCAGACCTATCTGGTGAATGTGATCGCGCGGTCGGAAGACAGCGAGCGGCGCTCGATCGAGACCTTGCAGAATCTCCAGATTTCCTCGGGCGGCACCGAGGCCATTCCGCTCGCTACCGTCGCCCGGATCGGTTACGGCATCGAGCAGCCGACCATCGTGCGGCGCGACCGGCTTCCGACGATCACCGTCCGCGCCGGGCTCGTCGGCGACGCCCTGCCGGCCACCGTCGTCGCCGCGCTCGCGCCCGAGGTCGCCGCCTTCGCCGGCGGGCTGCCGCCCGGTTATGCGGTGACGACCGCCGGTTCCGTCGAGGAGAGCCAGAAGAGCCAGGCGCCGATCCTCGCCGTGCTGCCGGTGATGCTGCTGACGATGGCGACGATTCTGATGTTCCAGCTTCAAAGCTTCCAGCGCCTGTTCCTGGTCGTGGCGGTGGCGCCGCTCGGCCTTATCGGCGTCGTCGCGGCGCTCCTGCCGAGCGGCGCGCCGCTCGGTTTCGTGGCGATCCTGGGCGTCCTGGCGCTGATCGGCATCCTGATCCGCAATTCGGTGATCCTGATCGTCCAGATCGAGGAGCTGGTCGCCGAGGGACTGAACGCATGGGACGCCGTGATCGAAGCGACCGAGCATCGCATGCGCCCCATCGCCCTGACGGCGGCGGCGGCAAGCCTCGCGCTCATCCCCATCGCCCGTGAGGTGTTCTGGGGGCCGATGGCCTANTGATGGGCGGCATCATCGCCGGCACCGCCATCACGCTTCTGTTCCTGCCGGCGCTTTATGTCGCCTGGTTCAGGATCGGGGAGCCCCGGCCGCCCGAGCCGGCGGTGGAGCAGGAAGAGCAGCCCGCGGCCTGAAGACGGCCGGGCGGGGATGGGGCGGGCATCATGTCCTTTCGCTCCGGCGGCGCATGGGCGACGGCATGATCGCCGTCAGTTGTCGATCGCCTGCCGGTAATCGGCGACCAGCCGGGCGGCATCCCGCCGGAAGGCGTCTTCATCGCCGTTGCGGCGCATCGTCTCGAACTGGTCGATCAGCGCCGTGGCGACGATCACGCCGTCGGCGACATCGGCGACGGCCGCGGCCATGGCCGGGGTCTTGACGCCGAAGCCCACCATGACCGGCAGGGGGCTGACATTGCGGCAGCGCGCGACTGCCTCCGCAATCGCCTCGATCGAGGCCGATGGCCCGCCGGTCGGACCGACCACCGGAATGCAGTAGAGAAACCCGCCGACCTCCCGGCGGCCGGAGACGAAATCCCCGGTCGGCAGCGAGGGCGCCGCGAGCGGGATCATCACGAGCCCATGCCTGCCGAGCGCGGTCAAAAGCGGCTCGGCCTCGCGCAGGGGAAGGTCGGCGACGATCAGCCCATCGATGCCGGCAGCCGCGGCACGGGCGGCGAAAGCCTTGTAGCCCATGGTCAGGATGGGGTTGGCGTAGCCCATCAGCACGATGGGCGTCACATCGTCCCCGGCCCGGAAGGCGGCGCAGAGGTCGAGCGTGCGCGCGAGGTTGCCGCCGGCCGCGAGCGCCCGCCGGTTCGCCATCTGTATCGTCGCGCCGTCGAGAATGGGATCGGAATAGGGATGGCCGATCTCGAGCAGGTCGATGCCGTTCCGCGCCAGCAGCCGCATCCGTTCCAGGCTTTCCTCGAACGAGGGGTCGCAGGCGACGGTGAAGGTGACGAAGGCGCTGCGGCCCTCGGCCGAAAGCCGGCTGAACATCCGGTCGATGCGGTTTCGTGCGCGCGCCATGCTCAATCTCCCGGCCAGATGACGTCGAGGTCCTTGTCGCCGGCGGAAGGCACCATCACCACCACCGTGTCGTTGCGGTCGTAGAGCCGCGCGATCCTCTCGGCCGCGGCGACGGCATGCCCGGCTTCGAGCGAGACGAGAATGCCTTCGCGCGCCGCAAGCCCGAGCACCGCCCGCCGCGCCTCTTCGTCGCCGATGACCATGGTCTCGGCCCGGCCGCGCGTGACGAGGTCGGCGATTTCCGGCGCCGAGCCGGGATAGGCAAGACCGGGCGCGATCGAGGCGGTGGGCAGGATCTGGCCGTTCTCGTCCGCGAGCACCAGGGTTTCGGCGCCGTGGAATATGCCCGGCCGGCCCCGGCCGAGGCGCGCCGAATGCGGCCGGCCTTCGATATCCGCGCCACCCGCCTCCACGGCCACGAGCCTGATCTGCGGATCGTCGGTGAAGGCGGAGAAGATGCCGATGGTCGAGGAGCCGCCGCCGACCGCCGAGACGATCGCCCGGGGCAGGATGCCGGCCTCGATCAGTTGCAGCCGCGTCTCGCGGCCGATCACCGCCTGGAAGGCGCCGACCATGGCCGGATAGGGATGCGGGCCGATGGGCGCGCCGGCGAGATAGGCGGTGGTGGCGCTGTTACCCATCCAGTGGCGGATCGCGGCGGATGCAGCGGCGCTCAGCGTCCGGTCGGCATCCTCCACCACCCGGAGATCGGCGCCGAAGGCGCGCATCTTCTTGATCGTGGCGGCATGCCGGGCGGCATCGCTGCTGCCCATATAGATCGTGCAGGCGAGACCGAGCCGGGCGGCGACGGCGGCGGCGGCGATGCCGTTCTGCCCCGATCCCGTATCGGTGACCACGGCGCCCAGTCCCATCCTTGCCGCGAGCAGACATTGGCCGAGCGCTGAATTGGCATAGTTTCCACCGTTGAAGGTCAGGTCGTCGCGCTTGAGGATGATCCGCGCCCCGCCATTGGCCGAGGCGAGCGCGATGGTCTCGAAGATCGGCGTCGGCCGGCCGACGAAGCGCGCCAGCAGGTCCTCGAAGCTCCGCCGGAAGGCGGGGTCGGCCCAGGCCGTGTCGAAGGCGCTTTCCAGCCGGTCCAGCACCGGCAGCAGGACCGGCGCCACGAACTGGCCGCCGAACCGGCCGTATCGGCC
>JAGRLJ010000010.1:0-1180 GCA_020441805.1 Rhizobiaceae bacterium | reverse complement strand
GCGGCAAGGATGATCGTGCCGGTGATGATGTCCTGCAGGAAGGTCGAAACGCCGAGGATGGTCAGGCCGTTGCCGATGACGGCGATGATCGCCGCGCCCACCACCGTGCCCGGCAGGTTGGCTTCGCCCTCGCGGAACGCGGTCATGCCGAGAAAGACCGCCGCATAGGCGCTGAGCAGGTAACCGCCGCCGCCCGTCGGATTGGCGCTGCCGATGCGGGCGGTGAGCAGGACGCCGACCAGGGCGGCCAGTATGGCCGATGCGATGAAGGCGGCCATGGTGTTGGGGACGATCCGCACGCCGGCGAGTCGCGCCGCCTCCCGGTTGCCGCCGATCGCGTAGAGCCGGCGGCCGATCTCCAGCTTGTCGAGCAGGATCCAGACGACGACCGCCGTGGCGACCAGCCACCATGTCAGCGTCGGCAGGCCGAGCGTATGGCCGCGCGCGATATCTCGGAAACCGGCCGGAATGTCGCCGAGAAGAGTCGCCCCGTCGGAAATCCAGAAGGTGACGCCGCCGATGATCGTGCCAGCGGCCAGCGTGGCGATGAAGGAAAGTACCTGGAAGCGCGAGACGATATAGCCCGAAACCGCGCCGAACACGGCGGCAACCGCGAGCACCAGCAGGCAGGCAAGCGGCGCTGGCACGCCGAGCTTGAAGAGATAGACGACGAATATGCCGCCGAAGGACACGAGCGCGGCGGTCGACAGGTCGAATTCCCCGACCGCCATGACCACCGTCGCGCCGATCGCGACAATGGCGAGCAGCGTCATCTGCTGGGTGATGTTGATCAGGTTCGACACCGAGCCGAACGCGCCGGGCGAGGCGATGGAGAAGACGACGATGATCGCGACGAGGGCGAACAGGGTCCCGTATTGTCTGGCAAGGCCGGTCATGCGGCTGGATCTTTCCTGCTGTCGTGATGGAATGCGGCGTCGACGATGCGGGGCGGCGTCAGCTCCGCGCCGTCCAGGCGGGCGGTGATCTCGCCATTGGCGAAGACCGCGACGCGGTGGGAGAGGGCGAGCAGCTCGTCCATGTCGCTCGTCGTCATCAGCACGGCGGCGCCGTCGGCTGCGATGCGCCGGACGATGGCGTGGATCTCCGCCTTGGCGCCGACATCGACGCCGCGCGTCGGCTCGTCGAGGATCAGCAGTCGGATCCGTCCGCCGAACCAGCG
>JAGRLJ010000160.1:2066-8270 GCA_020441805.1 Rhizobiaceae bacterium | reverse complement strand
CGAAGTGCGCGGACCTGAAGTCTTCGACCTGCTGCAGACCATGAACACCGGTCATGAAGGCTCGATGGGCACGATCCACTCCAACAGTCCGCGCGAATGCCTGAGCCGTATCGAATCGATGATCGCCATGGGCGGTTTCACGCTGCCGGCCAAGACCGTGCGTGAAATCATTGCCGGCTCCGTCGACGTGATCGTCCAGGCCGCGCGCCTGCGCGACGGCTCGCGCCGCATCACCCACATCACGGAGGTGGTCGGCATGGAAGGCGACGTCATCGTGACCCAGGACCTGATGCGCTACGAGATCGAGGGCGAGGACGCCAACGGCAAGATCATCGGTCGCCACAAATCGACCGGTATCGGCAAACCCTATTTCTGGGATCGCGCACGCTATTTCGGCGAGGACAAGCGCCTGGCGCAGGCGCTCGACGAAATGGAATCGAAATCCAAGTAAGGCGAGAAGACGATGTTTGGCCTCGATCCGATCATACTGGCGATTATCGCGCTTGCGGCCATCTCGGCGGGCGCGGTCAGCTACGGCGTGCTCTTCTCGCGTATCGAAAACGACAAGAAGACGCAGGGCCGCGTCGACCGCGTCAAGGCGGCGGAGACCGACCGCGTCAAGATCAAGGCCTCCCGCGACCGGCTGGCGGAAATGACCAAGCGCCGCAAGTCGGTGCAGGATTCGCTCAAGGAACTCGAGAAGAAGCAGGCGGAGGTCAACAAGAAGAAAGCGGCGACGCTCAAGGCCAAGATCGGCCAGGCGGGCCTCGGCTTTACCGAAACCCAGTTCTATATCGGCAGCCTGGCGCTCGGCCTGGCGACGGGCTTCTTCGCCTTCGTCTTCGGCATGCCGCTCTTCGTGGCGCTCGGTATCGCCTTCGTCTCCGGCGCCGGGATTCCGCGTTTCTTCGTCAATTTCGCGCTCAAGCGCCGCATGAAGAAGTTCCTCGACGAGCTTCCCAACGCGCTCGAGGTCATGGTCCGGTCGATCAAGTCGGGCCTGCCGCTCAACGATGCGCTGCGTCTCATCGCCAGCGAGGCCAAGGATCCGGTCAGGACCGAATTCCGCCGGGTGGTGGAGTCCCAGCAGATGGGGCTCTCCGTCCCCGATTCCATTGCCCGGATGTATACGACGGTGCCGCTGTCCGAGGTCAATTTCTTCGCCATCGTCATCCAGATCCAGGCCCAGGCCGGCGGCAACCTGTCGGAGGCGCTGGGCAATCTCTCCCGCGTCATCCGCGACCGCAAGAAGATGCGCGCCAAGATCTCCGCGCTGTCCATGGAGGCCAAGGCTTCGGCGGTCATCATCGGCGCGCTGCCCTTCATCGTCGCCTTCCTGGTCTATCTCACCTCGCCGGCTTACATGATGATCCTGTTCACCGATCCGCGCGGCCACCTGATCATGGGCATTTCCGCCGTGTGGATGTCGATCGGCATCTTCGTCATGCGCAACATGATCAATTTCGACATCTGAGGATCGCGGCATCATGGACGAAAACCTCGTAAGGACGCTGACCGATCCCCAGGTTGTCATGGCTGGCCTCGTCGCGCTCGCGGTCTTCGCGACGCTCTATGTCCTGGTCCTGCCCTATTTCGACTCCGGCGGTCTCGACAAGCGCATGAAGGCGGTGACGACCGAGCGCGAGCAGATCCGCGGCCGCGAGCGCGCCCGTCTCCATTCCGAATCCTCCTCGCAGCGCGCCTCGCTCCGCCAGCAGAACAACACGTCGATCCGCAGCATCGTCGACCGCCTGAACCTGCGCGAGGCGCTTGTCGACCAGGCAACGGTCGACAAGCTCCGTTCGGCCGGCTTCCGGTCGCAGAACGCGCTCAACACGTTCCTCGTCGCCCGCTTCGCCCTTCCCTTCGCCTTCATGGCGGTGGCGGGCGTTTACATCTTCGGGCTCGGCTTCCTCGGCGAACAGACCTTCATGGTCCGGCTTCTGACCGTGCTCGGGCTTGGCTATCTCGGCTTCTATGCCCCCAATATCTTCGTCTCGAACCGCATCGGCAAGCGCCAGCTTTCCATTCGCCGCGCCTGGCCGGACGCGCTCGACCTGATGCTGATCTGCGTCGAATCGGGCGTGTCGATCGAGGCGGCGATCAAGCGCGTCTCCGAGGAGATGACGGTGAATTCGCCGGAGCTCGCCGAGGAAATGGTGCTGACCAATGCCGAGCTCTCCTTTTTGCAGGAGCGGCGCGCGGCCTATGAGAATCTCGCCCGGCGCACCGGCCTCGACATCGTCCAGGCCGTCACCCAGGCGCTGATCCAGGCCGAGCGCTATGGCACGCCCATCGCCCAGGCCCTGCGCGTGCTCGCCCAGGAAAGCCGCGACCAGCGCATGAACGAGGCCGAGAAGAAGGCGGCGGCGCTGCCGCCCAAGCTCACCGTGCCGATGATCCTGTTCTTCCTGCCCGTCCTGATCGCCGTCATCCTCGGCCCGGCCGGCATCCAGGTCTCGGACAAATTCTAGGTGGCCCGGTCAGGGCGCGTCAGAGAACCGCTGTCTTGAGGAAGATCGTGTTGACGTCGGTTTGCGCGAGCAGTCCGTAACCGCGCGGCTTGAGGATCTCCAGAAACAGATTGGCCCGGCCTTCATGCTCGCACTGGATGAGCGTCGGCTGGAACACACGGTCCATTTCCAGCAGAAGCGCGGCGTCCAGGCCTTCGACGTCGACCGAGAGATAGTCGCAATATGCGCCGTAATGCGAGCGCATGAAGTCGTTGATATGCATGTTCTCGCATTCGATCGTCTCGACGATTTTCTCCGTCCCGCCGAAATTCTTGAAATACGAGATGTGGTCCGTGGAGATGGACGACAGCTCGTTCTTCTCGTGCACATGCAGCCGGATCGACTTTTCCGTCGAGACGCTGACCGCGCAATTGACCACGGTGTCCCGGGGCCGTGCCTTCCGGAGCGTTTCCGCCAGCGCGGGAATCGGCTCCACCAGCACCCCCGTCGCGCCGTAGAGCTTGTGGAGAAGATAGGTCGAACTCGTCTGGAAAGGATGGTTCGCGCCGATCTCGATATAGCGGATGCTGTCCATCGAGCGTCCGGCCCGCAGGAGTTGCGCGCGCAGGACCGCCTCGATGACGATGTCCTCGTTGCATTGCGCATAGGTCTCGTAGAGGTTGGTCGGGATCGGCGCCATGTCGATCTGGAAGGATTGGCATTCCGCGGCGATGAAGGGATTGGGAAAGACGGTTCGCAGGACTGAGGCCATGTGCTTGCTCCGGTGGCGGCGCCGCATGACGGGCGCTTGAGACGACAAAGGCAGATATCCCCCGAAGCTGGAACGAACCTATGCGCGCCGCCGTGGTCCGGGCGATTGCCGACAGTCCGACACAAGTCTCGTCGCATAGGCTCGATGAAAGCCATCATGGGAATCCTCATATGCTCGCCGCCCCCACACTGTGCGCTCCGACCCCCACGCAGGAATGGACGCCCACGCAGGAATGGCTGACGTCCAGGACCTTCACCTTCCGGGTCGAACCGGCCGGCAAGACGATCAGCGAAACCTTCGCCTTTCACCGCAATGGCTTCGTGATCGGCTATTCGCATCCCAACGAGATGTTCTGGGATGTGGAGGCGGACACTGTCAGGATACTGGACCAGAACGGCAAGGCGACCTGTCTTTTGAAGCCGCTGCCCACCGGGCATGGTGGCGGCGCGCTCGCGGGCTTCTTCCGAAACCCGGCGGCGGACTATGCCCCGACCGGGGTAACGCACATCCTGGAGGAAAACGCCTCCGATTATCATGCGAAGATCCAGAGCTTCGACCTGTTCGATACGCTGGTCGCGCGCCGCTGCTATGCCCCTCTCGCCGTCTTCCGCAATGTCGAGGCGAAATCCGGCGTGGCGAATTTCGCCGCCCGCCGGCACGCGGTCGAGATGGCCATGTTCGGCCGCCGGACCTATGGGCTGGACGACATCTACGACTTGCTGGTGGCCGAAGCGTTCCTGACGCCCAGGCAGGCGCGCGTGCTGCGCCTGATGGAGCTGGAGGAGGAATGGGACACACTGTTTCCGATCCGGGAGGTGATCGCCCATGTCAATCCCGACGATATCGTGATATCGGACATGTACCTGCCCCATTCCTTCGTGCAGCGCGTGCTGAAGGAGAAGTGCGGTCTCGACAACAGGCTCTATCTCAGCAATTACGGCAAGCATCATAGGCAGATCTGGCCCGGTATCCTGGAACTGCATCCGCTGCGCAGCCATTTCGGCGACAACCTGCATGCCGATATCGTCGGTCCGTCCGAATTCGGCATCCAGCCGGTCTATGTGACGATCTCCAAATGGAGCAAGTCGGAGGATATCCTGCACGGCGCGGGGCTGGGGGCCTACGCCCACGCCGTCCGGCAGGCCCGGTTGCAGACATTCCATCGCACGCCGGAAACCGCCAATGTGCTCAAGGCGCAATTGTCGGTCAATATTCCGCTGATGCTTCTCGGCGCTTTCTGGATCCGGCATTGCGCGGCGGATTTCGGCGCGGACAAGATCCTGACCTCCGCCCGGGACTGCAATCTCTGGCATGAAATGCTCGGCTGCCGGCACTTCGCGCGATGCGGCATGCCGCCCGCAGCCTATATCGGCATTTCGCGAACCCTCTGCTATGAGGAATCGGACGCTTACGAAGCCTATCTGCGCTCGAATCTGGGAATGCGCAGCCTGCTCGTCGACATGGTCGGCACCGGCAAGTCGCTGACCGCGCTGGTGGAACGGCTCGACCTGAAGGATCGGGTCGCGCCCTGCATTCTGGTCGCGGACCCCGATGCGGTCCAGGGCGCGCTGAAGCTTGAAGCGCTGCTCCTCAGGGACTTCTTTCGCTACAGGGTGTTCGTCGAGGGGTTGAACGCATCGCTGGAAGGCTCGGCGGTGGCCGCCGCCTCGGACCGGCATGGCGCCAGGATCCTGACGCAGCCCAACGAGTTCGGCGCCTCCATGCGGTCGGTCATCACCGAATCCCGCGCCCTTTTCCGGAGCTTCCTGGCCGATCTCGACACGTTCCAGCCACCGGACGACATTCCCTCGCTCGCGGTGCTGCGCGCGGCGGCGGAGAGCATCGTGGAGGAGCTTCCGGCCCAGGCGCGAAAGCTGGAAATCCTGCTGCTCGAACAGGGCCGCAATCTCGCCCGCGGCAGCGTCGTCAATATCGGCGGCGAGAAGATCGCAATGGGCGCGTCCCGGGGCTGAACCCCGGCCCCGTGTCACGCCGTCAGGTCAACGATCGCGGCGACCCCGCATGGGCTCAGTCGAACATCGCCTGGCGATAGAGCGGGTGCATGCCGGCATCGGTCTCCCTGGCCGCCGTCTCCGCGCCCTGCGGGTCTTCCCCGGTGTCGGGCATCGCCGCGGCTAGTTCCAGGATCCGCTGGACCCTGGCGCGGCTCGAAACCAGCGTCGCCCCGGCGTCACCGTCCTTGTCCGGCCCTGCCGGTGCCCGCACCTTGTCCTGCATCGTACCGTCCTTGCATGCTCGGCGAGGCCATGCGGCTTCGCTTCATGTTCTCATTGTCGTCCATGACGGTTAATGCGGGGTTAAGGTGTCCGGTCGGGACCCGTCCGGCGGTCGCCGAACGGACCGAACCTAGCCCTGCTTGCGCCGCCGCCGCGCATTCCGCGCGAACATGTTGAGCACCTCGACCAGCGCCGAGAAGGCCATCGCGGCATAGACATAGCCCTTGGGTACGTGGAAGCCCATGCCCTCGGCGATCAGCGTCGTGCCGATCATCAGCAGGAAGGCGAGCGCCAGCATGACGATGGTCGGGTTGCGTTCGATGAAATTGGCGAGCGGCGTGGCGGCCAGCAGCATGACCATCACCGCGACGATGACCGCGACCACCATGATCGGCAGATGCGGCGTCATGCCCACGGCGGTGATGATGCTGTCGATGGAGAAGACGAGGTCGAGCAGCAGGATCTGGGCGATGGCCGCCGTGAAGGTGGTCACCGCGCCCGAGGCGATGAAGTCCTCCTTGTGGTCGTCGGGATCGACATTGTGGTGGATTTCCTTCGTCGCCTTCCAGACGAGGAAAAGGCCGCCTGCGATCAGGATCATGTCCTTCCAGGAGAAGCCGTGGCCGAAGGCCTCGAAGACCGGCGTCGTGAGCTGGACGATCCAGGCCACGGTGCCGAGCAGCGCGAGCCGCATGACGAGCGCCAGCCCGATGCCGATCCGGCGCGCCCGCTCGCGGTGCTC
>JAGRLJ010000160.1:0-1999 GCA_020441805.1 Rhizobiaceae bacterium | reverse complement strand
AGGGTCACGAGCGCCACCCAGGCCGCCGGATCCTGAACCAGCTGCACCAAACTATCCATGTCGTCCCTCTCCTTGCACCGGATTTTCGGTGGAGCGAATGTAGGTTGCCCGCCCTGATGTGCAAGCGCTCCGCGCCGCGAAAATGAAGCCTGTCTTCCGTCAATTCTCCTTGAGACGGTAGGGCAGCGCGGCGCGGCGGTCGTGGTCGATGATCAGCCGGCCCTTGAGCGGTGGCATGGCGCGCGCCGCGCAGCCCGTCCGCTCGCAGATGCGGCAGGAAATGCCGATCGGATCGAAGGCGGCGCGGTTGCCGAGATCCATGTCGTCGGCATATACGAAACTGTCGGCATAGGAGACCTCGCAGCCGAGGGCCAGCGCATAATGCTGCTGCGGCTGGCGGAAGCCGCGGCCGCCCTTGGTGATCTGGGTCGAAAGACAGAGATAGCGCACCCCGTCCGGCGTTTCGGCGAGCTGGCGGATGATCCGGCCCGGCGCCTCGAAGGCCTGATGCACGTTCCAGAGCGGGCAGGCCGCGCCGAAGCGGGCGAATTGCAGCTTGGCGGCCGAGTGCCGCTTGGTGATGTTGCCGGCGCGGTCGATGCGGGCGAAGAAGATCGGAATGCCCTTCTGTCCCGGCCGTTGCAGGGTCGACAGCCGATGGCAGACCTGCTCGACGCTGGCGCCGAAGCGCACCGACAGCAATTCGAGATCGTGCCGCAGTTCGCGGGCCGTTTCCATGAACTTGCGATAAGGCAGCAGCAGCGCGCCGGCGAAATAATTGTGCAGGCCGATGCGGCAGATCTCATAGGCCTCGGCCGTGCGGAAACTCGCATTCCGCGCGATGGCGTCGACTTCGCCGGCCGCCTCGATCCGGGCGATCTCGATGGCGAGCTGGAAGTCGCGCGTCGCCGGCGGCAGGTAGGGATGGAGCGCCAGCACCCTGGTCTTGCGGTCGAAGCTCCGGATCAGGTCGTCGTCGCGTCCCGCGCGGGTGACGCGCACGCCATGCGCCCGGTCGAGATGATGGGACAGAAGCGGGAAACTGTCGGCGTCGCCGATGTCGAGCCGGTTCGCCAGCGCCTCGGCCTTGAGGTCGATGGCATGGATATAGTTGTCCATGAAATGAAAGAAATCGCGGACTTCCTCATAGGGCGTGTTTTCCGCCATGCCCGATCCGCGGCCGAGCGTGTCGTCGATGCTGGCGAGCTGCTCGGAATTGTGCCGATAGGCCTGGTGAGCGGCGATCAGCGCATGCGCGATGGCGGGCGCGTTCTGGGTCACGAGCTTCACCTCCTGCAACGTGGCCGCGTGCCCGGCGAAGATCGGGTCGGTCAGCGCTTCCGTCAGCGCCGACATCAGCCGGTCGCTCTCGCCAGCGGCGAGGCCCGAAAGGTCGATCTTGAATTTCTCCGCCAGCGACAGGAGAACCGCGGCGGATACCGGCCGCTGGTTGTTCTCGATCTGGTTGAGGTAGCTGATGGAAATGCCGATGCGTTCGGCGAACTGGGCCTGGGTCGCCTTGTTCTCCTGCCGGAGTTCCCGCACCTTGCGGCCGATATAGAGCTTGCCGACCGCCATGGCGGCCTCCTTCGCAAATTTGCAAAATGCATCTTCTTAATATGTAAACTGCACAACTTCGCATGATCAACGGTTTTCTTGGAAAACCCGGCGGTCTATGCAGGATCGATATCGTCCCGCATCACGGACGGATTGGGAGAGACATGCGCGAAATCCTGGACCAACTCGAGGCCCGCCGACGGGCGGCCCGGCTCGGCGGCGGCGAAGCCCGCATCGCAACCCAGCATTCCAAGGGCAAGCTGACCGCGCGCGAGCGGCTCGATGTGCTCCTCGACGAGGGGTCGTTCGAGGAATACGACATGTATGTCACCCATCGCGCGACCGATTTCGGCATGGCCGCCAACAAGGTGCCCGGCGACGGCGTTGTCACCGGCTGGGGTACGATCAACGGCCGGCTGGTCTATGTCTTCTCCCAGGATTT
>JAGRLJ010000159.1 GCA_020441805.1 Rhizobiaceae bacterium | reverse complement strand
GGTTCTGGATGAAGGCGATGGCCCAGAGCTCGACGAAGACCACGGCGATGGCGATCGCGGTGGCGGCCCGGAAGTCCGGAATGAGATAGGGCAGGGCATGGCCGAGGCCGCCGATGGCGGTCATGATGCCCGATGCGAGGCCGCGCTTGATTGGCGAGCCGCGACCGGAAATCTTGCCGTCGTCATGCGCCGCTTCGGTGAACCCCATCGAGATGCCCGCGCCGACGGAGGCGGAAAGGCCGACGAGAAAAGTCTGTGTCGTGTCGCCGGTCGCGAAGGCGGCCGCGAAGATCGGCGCCAGCGTCGAGACGGATCCGTCCATCAGGCCCGCGAGCCCCGGCTGCACATAGGTGAGGACGAATTGCCGGTGGGACGCCTCGTCCTCCTGGGAGCGCACCTCGGCCGGAGTATGGGCCTCGGCCAGCCGCCGCGCCAGATTCTCGTGCGAACGTTCCGCCAGGGCGAGGTCGCCGAGCAGTTTGCGCGTGCCGGCATCCGTGACGCGGGTCGCGGCGAGGCTGTAGAATTCGCCCGCCGCTTTCTCCATCGCCTCTGCCTGGTCGCGAATGTCGGAGATCGGCAGCGATTGGACGAGCCAGTCGGGCTTGCGCTCGGGAAACTCGCGGATATGCTCGCGCCGGACCAGCGGGATGCGCTCTCCGAAACGCCGCCGGTGGAGTTCGATCAGCATTTGCCGGTGATGGCTCTCCTCCTCGGCCATGTCCTCGAAGATCCGCGCCGAGGCCGGATAGGCCTCGCGGAGCATGTCGGCATAGCCGAGATAGATGCGGCCGTCGTCCTCCTCGTTGGAAATGGCGAGCGCGAGGATCTCCTGTTCCGAAAGAGAATCGAGCGGGCGCTTGGCGGCGCGAAGGAAGCGGCTGGGCATGACAGAATCCAAATTTAGAACTATTCTAAAATATAGGATCGCATCGCGCTTCAGGTCAAGCTGGCCATGGCCTGTCCGCCGCATTATATGAAAAGTCCGAAACCCTGGAACCCGAAATGCCCGAATTGCCCGAAGTGGAAACCGTGCGCCGTGGGCTCGCGCCCTTCATGGAAGGGCGGAGCATCGGCGCCCTGACCCTCAATCGCGCCGACCTCCGATTCCCCCTGCCGCGGGACTTTCGCGGACGCGTCGAGGGCCGGCGCGTCCGGCATCTGTCGCGGCGCGCGAAATATCTGGTGATCGTGCTGGAGGGCGAACTGTCGATCGTCGCCCATCTCGGCATGTCGGGCTCGTTCCGGATCGAGGAGGCGCCGGGCGGTCTCGCGGCCTTTCACCATCCGCGTTCCAAGGACGAGGCGCATGATCACGTCGTCTTCGCCATGACCGGGGACGGCGACGGTCGCGGAGATGTTCGTATCATCTACAACGACCCGCGCCGCTTCGGCTTCATGGATCTCGTGGAGACCGACGCGCTCGACCGCTACCCCGCCTTCGGCGCGCTCGGGCCGGAGCCGACCGGCAACGCGCTGTCGGCCGGCTATCTCGCCGGCCGGTTCCGCGCCAAGAAGAGCCCGGTCAAGGCAGCCTTGCTGGACCAGCGCGTCATTGCCGGCCTGGGCAACATCTATGTCTGCGAGGCCCTGCACCGGTCTGGAATCTCGCCCGAACGGCGGGCGAATACCCTGGTGACGGAAGAAGGCGACGCCGCGCCCGTGCTGGAAGATCTCACGCGCGCCATCCGGGACGTCATCGCCGAGGCGATCGAGGCCGGCGGCTCGTCCCTGCGCGACCATATCCGGACGGATGGCTCGCTGGGCTATTTCCAGCACCGGTTCCGCGTCTATGATCGCGAGGGCGCGCCCTGCGTCACGCCTGGCTGTACGGGCACGGTGGCGCGGATCGTCCAGTCCGGCCGCTCGACCTTCCATTGCCCCGTCTGCCAGACATGAGGACCGCGATTGGCGTGTCGCGGGCTTCGCCGCCGGATCGCAGATTCTTTTCCGGGGGATCATTGACTGAGGCCCGCTTTGGAGCTATACGCCGCCCACAGAATGAGAAGCCGGCAAACGGCTTTTCGTGATGCTCCCTCATTGCTCGGCATTGAGGCCGCCCCTCCGGGGCTGCGGCACGGGGCACGTTGGAGCGTTTGGATCAGAGAGAGGCAGAAATGGCCAATACCACTTCGGCGAAGAAGGCGACCCGCAAGATCGCTCGCCGCACTGCAATCAACAAGGCTCGTCGTTCGCGCGTCCGCACCTATGTCCGCAATGTCGAGGAAGCGATCGCCGCCGGTGACAAGTCCGCCGCCGAGGCAGCCCTCAAGGCGGCCCAGCCGGAGTTGCAGCGCGCCGCTACCAAGGGCGTTCTTCACCGCAACACCGCGTCGCGGAAAGTGTCCCGTCTCGCCCAGCGCGTGAAGACGATCGGCGCCTGATCGAACGAGTCCCTATCGCGACAATGCAGCCTGGCCGCTTGGCCGGGCTTTTTGCGTTTCCGAAACCCCGGATAGAGAAGCGCGCGCCGTCCAACTGATTGTTGCATCGGGCGTGACAGACTTTCTTACGGTTTTTCAATGACTTGTGGGAGGTCGTCGCAAAATTGGACACCTTCCGCTACGGCAACCTGTCATATGAGGCGGTCAAGGAAAATTTTTATTTTTTTTGTCGATTCGGGCTTTAGCAATTGCTCAAAAATGAATCTCATTGATTCAGTTGCGATTCTTTTTTGACCTTGGACGGGCTTGGGAACGGGACCCAAATGTCAATGGCTTTCTCTTAACGGCCAGTAAAAATCCCGGTTGATTTGGCGTCATGATCTTGCCTAAATGACCTCCGTGAGGCCGACGGAAATGCGGGCGCGACCTGTTTTCGACAGGGCGGGCAGAACCGTTTCGGCGCGTCTCATGCAAGACGGATTTTGATTCCGAGCAATCCTTGACCGGCGGGTATTCGCGGACATTCCGGGAGACAGGCGTTTCCCGGCGGGGTGGCTTTTGTGTCGCGCGAATTGGTCGAGATCGCTCAAGAAGGGAGTTCTGCAATGGACAATGCCGGGCCATGACGGCCCGGAGACGGATGGATTGAACAGCTGGTCCGGGAAAGCCGACGAGGTCGCGTGGCGCTGCATGGGGATGGAGCGCGATGCGACGGCTATTCCCCAATGCGATCGGGACATCAGTCCCGTACGTCCGAGATGCAAAGGCGGCGACATGCATATGAATATTGCAAAAAAGAACGTATTTTCCGGCGCGGAAAGTGCGCCGATATCCATAAACACGATTTCCGGAATCGACGAAGGGGATGCGGGCATGCGGCAAGAGGCCTTGTTCGAGCGATTCAGCGCGAAGCTCAAGGCCAAGGTCGGGCCCGAAGTCTATGCAAGCTGGTTCGGCCGGCTCAAGCTTCATTCGGCGACGAAGAGCGTGGCGCGTTTCACCGTGCCGACCACATTCCTCAAATCGTGGATCAACAACCGGTATCTCGATCTCATGACGGCTCTCATACAGGAAGAGGAACCGGGCATTCTCAAGATCGAGATCCTTGTCCGCAGCGCCGCGCGTTCCGCCGGGCGGACAATGGCGGCGGATGAGCCCGCCCAGGCCGCGCCCGAGCAGCAGGCCGCGCCATCGGCGCGGAAGCCGTCCGCCCAGTTCTTCAGCGCCCTCAACGGTCAGTCCCGGGAGACGCCCAGGGCCACCGCGCAGGCGCCGCTGTTCGGCTCGCCGCTCGACGGCAAATATACCTTCGCCAGCTTCGTGGAGGGCGCCTCCAACCGGGTCGCGCTCGCGGCGGCGCGCACCATCGCCGAATCCGGCTCGGGTGCGGTTCGTTTCAACCCGCTCTTCATTCATTCGAGCGTCGGTCTGGGCAAGACGCATCTCCTGCAGGCGATCGCGGCGGCGGCGCTCGCCAATCCGCGCAATCCCCGCGTCGTCTATCTCACGGCCGAATATTTCATGTGGCGCTTCGCCACCGCGATCCGCGACAATGACGCGCTGACGCTCAAGGAATCGCTGCGCAATATCGATATCCTGATCATCGACGACATGCAGTTCCTGCAAGGCAAGATGATCCAGAACGAATTCTGCCACCTGCTCAACATGCTGCTCGACAGCGCCAAGCAGGTCGTCGTCGCGGCCGACCGCGCGCCGTGGGAGCTGGAATCGCTCGACACCCGCGTGCGCTCGCGCCTTCAGGGCGGCGTCAATATCGAGATGGAGGCGCCCGATTACGCGATGCGCCTCGAAATGCTCAGGCTCCGTCTCGCCCAGGCGCGCGAGGAGGATGCCGGCCTCCAGATCTCCGACGAGATTCTCGAACATGTCGCGAATTCCATCACCGCGTCGGGCCGTGAACTGGAAGGGGCCTTCAACCAGATCGTCTTCCGGCTCTCCTTCGAGCCGAGCCTGACGCTCGAACGGGTGGACGAACTGCTCGCCCATCTCGTCGGCGCCGGCGAGCCGAAGCGCGTCCGGATCGAGGATATCCAGCGGATCGTCGCGCGGCATTACAACGTCTCGCGTCAGGAACTGGTCTCGAACCGGCGGACCCGGGTGATCGTCAAGCCGCGCCAGATCGCCATGTATCTTTCCAAGACGATGACGCCGCGCTCCTTCCCGGAGATCGGCCGACGCTTCGGCGGGCGGGACCACACGACGGTGCTGCATGCGGTGCGCAAGATCGAGGAGCTGATCGCGTCCGACCAGAAGCTCAGCCATGAGATCGAGCTCCTGAGACGGCTCATCACGGAGTGAGGGCATGCCGGTCGCAAGCCTGATGATGTATGATCGGCCCGACGCTGTCCAGCGCGCCAACGACGCGCTCTGGATCGCGCTCCGGGACCGGCTTCGCGCGCGCGGCCTCGACGTTCCGGACCTGCTCGACCGCGCCGGCGGCCATGACAGCTACTGGCTGCGGCCCGATCTCGTCTTCGGCCAGACCTGCGGCTATCCTTACGTCCGGCAGTTGCGGGGACGGGTGCGTCTCGTGGCCACGCCGGTCTTCAGCCATCCGGGCGGCCGGGGCGCGCGGCGGGCCAGCTTCCTCGTGACGCGGGAGAGCGATCCCGCGCGCGACATCGCCGATCTCGCCGGAAGGCGGGCGGCAATCAACGACTGGCTTTCGAATTCCGGCATGAACCTGCTGAGAATCGCGGCCGCGCCCCATGCGAGGGACGGACGGTTCTTCTCCGAGGTGGTCGTCACCGGCGGCCATATGGCGTCGATCGCGGCGATCCGTGAGGGCCGCGCCGATACGGCGGCGATCGACAGCATCACCTGGAGCCTGCATCGGCGGCATGCGCCGGAGACATTGTCCGGCATCAGGATCGTAGGGGAAACGCCGCTCGGGCCGGGCCTGCCCTATATTACCCGGCTTTCCGCCGGCGATGCCGAAATCGCGGTGCTCCGGGAAGAGCTCGCGGGCGCCGTCGCGGACCGCGCCAATGCTGTTGCGCTCGATACGCTGGGGCTGACCGGCATCGAAGTCCTGTCCGATGCCGACTATACCGAGCTTGAGGCCTTCGAAGACGAGGCGCGCCGGCTCGGTTATCCGAAGGTCGCCTGATCCGCCCGGACTGTCGTCGAAGGCTCGCGACCGTCCGCCGTCTCCGGATGCCAGGGATGGACCGGGCGGTGATGGGTGCGGAAGAAATAGCGTTTCGCCACATCCCGATAGCCGTTATAGACGAGGCCGCCGTTGAGCCGGATATAGGCGTCGCGGTTGGCGCGGTAGAGCCCGGGTATCCTGTACCAGGGGATCGCGGGCTTGCTGTGATGCACGACATGCAGGTTGTTGTAGAGGAACAGCAGCCCGAACGCGGGCGTATTCTCCACGATCGCCGTCCGCTCCTCCTTCGTATCGGCGTAATTGTGCTCGGCGAAGGAGCGCAGCCGCGAGAAAGACAGGCCGGCATAGACGAAGCAGAGCAGGTAGATCCACAGCGGCATCTGCGCGACCGCCAGCACCCAGGTCAGAACGACGGCGACGCCCGCGAGATGGGCCGCCCAGAGCGGGACATGCCGGAAGTCGCCGCGCGCGATCGCCATGGCCTCATGGCCCCAGAATGCCGCGAGCGCGATGAACGGCCCGATGACCAGCCGGCCCGGCAGCGTGTTGTTGACATGGGTGACGAGCCGTCCGGACGCGCCGAGCCTCTGCCAGTTCGGGCCGGTGAGGTAATAGGATTCCGGATCCTCGATCGGATCGGTCAGCCATTCGTCGTTGTGATGCTTGAGATGCGCCCGCTTGTAGATGGGATAGGGCAGCCAGAGGCCGATCGGCAGCGAGCCGATCGCATCGTTGACCCGCCGGAAGCGGGTCGGATGGCCATGCAGCACTTCATGCTGCAACGAGCCGTGCCAGGCAACGAGCCAGCCGCCGAGCAGGAACAGCAGGAGAAGCGGGATCGACTGCCAGAACCAGGTGAGGAAAAGCCAGCCGGCATGGATGAAAAGGGCAAGGAGAAGCGTGGGCCATTCGACCGCGAAGCGGGATCGTGCCTTCCGCTCCTCGGACGGGCTCGATTCATCGAAATGAAACGTCGCCATGATATTCCGAAAACAAGAATCAGGTTCTGAACGCGGAGAGCGGATCGTCCTGGCGCTACCTAATGTATAGATTTATTCATCAAGCTTGCGCCGGGGTCAAGAGGGCGCGCGGCATGCCGATGAAATGCGATCGCATCGCCGACATTCATCGAGTCGCCGTTTCGGAAAGGCGGCCTCTCACGCCGCCAGGTCGGCCACCACGGCGTCGAGGATCAGCATGCCCTGCGGCGTGCAGCGCAGCCGCGAATTGCCGAGCCGTTCGATGAAGCCGTGATCGATCAGGAAGCGTTCGCGATCGAGATCGAGGCCGCGTCCGCTCAATTGCGACCAGCGCGCGAGGTCCAGGCCTTCGCGGAGCCTGAGCCCCATCAGCAGCATCTCGTCGGCCTGCTCGCCGGTTTCGAGCGCGTCGCGCTCCACCATGCCATGGCCGTGCTCGCCGACGAGGCGCAGCCATTCCTCGGGCATGCGATGGGTGGCGGTGGCATATTTCCGCCCATGGACGGTCAGCCGGCCATGGGCGCCGGGACCGAGGCCGGCATAGTCGCCATAGCGCCAATAGGTGAGATTGTGCCGGCTCTCCGCGCCCGGCCGGGCATGGTTCGACACTTCGTAGCAGGGCAGCCCGGCATCCGCCGTCACCGCCTGGGTGATCTCGTAGAGCTCCGCCGCATGGTCCTGGTCCGGCAGCACGATCCTGCCGGCCTTGTGCAAGCCATGGAAGGGCGTGCCTTCCTCGATGGTGAGCTGGTAAAGCGAAAGGTGGTCGACGGCATGGGAGATCGCCTGTTCGAGTTCGGCCGTCCAGGCCCCGGCGGTCTGGCCGGGGCGCGCATAGATGAGGTCGAAACTCATGCGCGGGAAGATCTCGCGCGCCAGCTTGATGGCGCGCAGCGCATCCTCGACATCGTGCAGCCGGCCGAGAAATTTGAGGTCGCGGTCGTTCAGCGCCTGCACGCCCATCGACACGCGATTGACGCCCGTCGAACGGTAGCCCCGGAACCGCTCCGCCTCGACGCTCGACGGATTGGCCTCCATCGTGATCTCGATCCCCGCCGGCACATGCCAGTGACGGGCGATACCGTCGAGGATCGCCTCGACCGTTTGCGGCTTCATCAGCGACGGCGTGCCGCCGCCCATGAAGATCGAGGTGACCGTGCGGCTGCCGGAGAGGGCGCGCATCGCGGCCATTTCACGCAGGAAGGCCGAGACATAGGCTTCCTGGTCGACCGGCTGGTGCCGGACGTGGCTGTTGAAGTCGCAATAGGGGCATTTGGCCGCGCAGAACGGCCAGTGGACATAGACGCCGAAGCCGGGCTCGCCCGTATCGGCCAGCAGGGGGCCGTCCGCGATCATCAGCCGTCCAGGCAGGTTTCGACGAACAGCTTGAAGGCACGCGCCCGGTGGGAAAGCGCCTCGCTGTCGCCGGGCTTCCAGCCGTGCTTGGCCTCCGCCGGCATCTCGCCGAAGGTGATGTCGTAGCCATCGGGCTGGAAGACGGGATCGTAACCGAAGCCGAGCGTGCCGCGCGGCGGCCAGACGACGTGGCCCTCGATCTCGCCGCGGAAAAGCTCGGTGTGCCCGTCCGGCCAGGCGAGGCAAAGAACGCTGACGAAGCGCGCCTTGCGCCTGTCGGCCGTGGCCGCGCCCTTTTCCTGCAAGGCAGTCTCGACCTTCTCCATGGCCATGCCGAAATCGCGGCTGCCATCCGCGCGCTCGGCCCAGTTGGCGGTATAGACGCCGGGCGCGCCGTCCAGCGCGTCGACGGCGAGGCCGGAATCGTCCGACAGCGCCGGCAGGCCGGAAGCCCGGGCGGAGGCGAGCGCCTTGATGCGGGCATTCTCCTCATAGGTCGTGCCGGTCTCGTCGGGCTCCTCGAATTCGAGGTCGGCGGCGGATTTCGCCGAGAAGCCGAGCGGGCCGATCAGGTCGCGGATCTCGCGGATCTTGCCTTCGTTGTGGCTGGCGACGACGATGGTTTTCGTATCGAGCTTGCGCATGAAAGGTCCTATTCGATGCCCCAGATGCGGGCTTCGGTGAATTCGATGGAGTTGCC
>JAGRLJ010000158.1:5105-9412 GCA_020441805.1 Rhizobiaceae bacterium | reverse complement strand
TGGTCCGGCCCGGCGCCGTTGCGCTTGCGGACCGCGACATTGGCGGGAACGCCGATATTGAAATATTTGTAGGAGGTGAAGGTGGCGCCCTCGATCCGGCCGTCCCGCGCCTTGATGTCGTGGCAGAGATTGCAATTGGTGAACTGCTTCGAGAAGAACAGCGTCCGGCCCAGTTCCTCCTCGTCGGTGAACTTGACCTCGCCGCGCAGGTAGCGGTCGTATTTCGAATCGAAGGGCGCGAATTCCGGCATGCGCTCATAGGCGGCGATCGCCTCGGTCACCGCGCGGAAGGTCGCCTTGGGATCGTCCAGGACATCCCTGCCGTAGAAGGCCGCGAAGGCCTTCACATATTCCGCGTTCTCCATGACGCGCGCGGCGACGGCCGCCTCGTCGGGCATGCCCATTTCGACCGGATTGAGCGGCGGGCCGCCGGCCTGGTCCTCCAGCCGGCTGGCGCGACCGTCCCAGAACTGCCCGCCGATCCAGGCGCCGTCGGCATCCTTGCCGAAAGGCGGGCTGATCGCGGCATAGGTCGCCGAAGGCGCATTGCGGTCGCCGAGGCTCTTGCCGTCGTCGCCGAGCGAGACCGGATTGCCGTGCGGCTGGTCGTGCCGGTCGGAGAAAGCCCGGTCCGGCATGTGGCAGGTCGCGCAGGCCTGCGTCCGGTTCCTCGACAGGTTGACGTCGTGGAACAGCGCCTCGCCCAGCTTTTCGCGGGTCGGATAAGGAGTGTCACCGCCGGCCGCAAGCGCAAGTCCCGCCGAGGCGAGCCCAATCGCGGCTATGGTCAGAAAAGGGCGCATGGTGCAGGTCCGGCAAACGAAACCGCCGCGCCGGCGCGCGACGGTCCGTTATATGAGTTTTTCGCTCCAGTTGAAAGCGGCGGCACTGCGGCCTTCCATCACAGCGGATGATAGCAATGGAAGCGATGGGCGCCCTCGCCCGTCTCGCCGGGGAAATCCTGGCGGCAGACATCCGTCGCATAAGCGCAGCGCGGATTGAAGGGACATCCCGGCGGCGGATTGAGCGGCGACGGCAGTTCGCCCTTCAGCTCCACCCGGCGCTTCTTGCGCGTCGGATCGGCGATGGGCGTGGCCGAGAGCAGCGCCGTCGTATAGGGGTGTCGGGGATGGGCATAGACATCCTCGACCGGCCCGGTCTCGACCGGACGGCCGAGATACATGACCATGACATCGTCGGCGATATGCCGGACCACGGAAAGCCCGTGCGAGATGAAGAGATAGGCGAGCCTCATCTCCTTCTGCAAGTCCATCAGGAGATTGAGCACCTGGGCCTGGATCGAGAGGTCGAGCGCCGAGACCGGCTCGTCGAGCACCAGCACCTTCGGATTGAGCATCAGGGCGCGCGCGATGGCGATGCGCTGGCGCTGGCCGCCGGAGAACATATGCGGGTAGCGGTCGTAATGCTCCGGCCGGAGGCCGACCTTCTCCATCATCTCGCGGCCCTTGGCCCGCCGCGCCGCGGCATTCATCGACGTGTTGATCTTGAGCGGCTCCTCGAGGATGCTGCCGATCTTCTTGCGCGGATTGAGCGAGCCATAGGGGTTCTGGAAAACGATCTGCACCGTCGAGCGCAATTCCCGGTCGCGCGGATCAGCGGCTCGGCCATCGATCAGCAATTCGCCCTCGGACGGTTCCTCGATCATGGTCACGAGGCGGGCCAGCGTGGACTTGCCGCAGCCGGATTCGCCGACGATGGCGAGCGTCCGGCCCTCTTCGAGGGTAAAGCTCGCGCCGTTGAGCGCCCGCACGGTGGCCGGCTGGCGGAACATGCCGCCGCCGACCTCGTAGAAGCGCTTGAGATTCTTCGCCTCGATCACCGCCCGGCTCATGCGAGTTCCCCCACATGGCCCGGATGGTTGGTCGGCTTGCCGTCCCTGAGCGGATAATTGCAGAGCGCGGCGCCAAGTTCGGCGCCCTGGCGGACGACCGAGCGGCGACAGAGATCGGTGGCGAATCCGCAGCGCGGCGAGAACAGGCAGCCGTCCGGACGGTCGAACTGGCCCGGCACCGTGCCGCCGATCGACGGCAGGCGTCCACCATGGGCGGCGCGCTCCGGCAGCGCGGCGAGCAGGGCCGCGGTATAGGGATGATGCGGATCGGTGAAGAGCGGAACGACCGGCTGCTCCTCGACCTTCTGGCCGGCATACTGGACCTGCACGCGCTCGGCCGTCTCGGCGACCACGCCCATGTCGTGGGTGATCAGCACCAGCGCCATCTTCTCCTCCTGCTGGAGGCGGACGAGGAGATCGAGGATCTGGGCCTGGATGGTCACATCGAGCGCGGTGGTCGGCTCGTCGGCGATCAGGAGCTTCGGATTGCAGGACAACGCCATGGCGATCATCACGCGCTGGCTCATGCCGCCCGACA
Organism: Rhizobiaceae bacterium; assembly: GCA_020441805.1. GTDB lineage: Bacteria > Pseudomonadota > Alphaproteobacteria > Rhizobiales > Rhizobiaceae > Rhizobium_E. The sequence continues at coordinate 7,022 of JAGRLJ010000158.1, read as the reverse complement.
TCTGGTGCGGATAATTGCCGAGCCGGCTTTCGGGCGCCGGGATGCCGACCTTCCTGAGGAGATCGATCGCGCGGCTGCGGCGCGCGGCCTTGCCGAGGCCGAGATGGATGCGCAGCGATTCCTCGAGCTGGAAGCCGACCGTGAAGCAGGGGTTGAGGCTGGTCATCGGCTCCTGGAAGATCATGGCGATATCCTTGCCGATGATCCTGCGGCGCTCGCCGCCGCTCATCCGCTGGAGGTCCTTGCCGTCGAAGCGCATGGCGTCGGCGGTGATGACCGCTGTCCAGGGCAAGAGGCCCATGACGGCGAGCATGGCGACCGACTTGCCGGAGCCGGACTCGCCGACGATGGCGAGTATCTCGCCCTGGTCGACCGAAAGCGACACGCCGTCGACGGCGCGGAAGCGGCCGGAGGTGGTTTCGAATTCGACGGTGAGATTGCTGATTTCGAGAAGCGCCATGGTCACGACCTCTTGAGCTTGGGGTCGAGCGCGTCGCGCAGGCCGTCGCCCATCAGGTTGATGGCGAGCACGGTGATCAGGATCGCAAGCCCCGGAAAGGTCACGACCCACCAGGCGCGCTGGATGAATTCGCGGCTTTCGGCCAGCATCGTGCCCCATTCCGGCGTCGGCGGCTGGGCGCCCATGCCGAGGAAGCCCAGCGCCGCCGCATCGAGGATCGCGGCGGAGAAGGCGAGCGTCGCCTGCACGATGAGCGGCGCGAGACAGTTCGGCAGGATGGTGAGGAACATGAGGCGCAACGTGCCGGCGCCCGCCACCCGCGAGCCGACGACATAGTCCTTGCCGCGCTCGGTCAGCACCGCGGCGCGGGTGAGCCGCACGAAATGCGGCTGGTTGACCAGCGCGATGGCGATCATGGCATTGATCAGCCCCGGACCGAGCACCGCCACCAGCACCAGCGCCAGGAGCAGCGACGGAAAGGCGAGGATGATATCCATGACGCGCATGATGACCGTATCGACCTTGCCGCCGAAATAGCCGGCGACGAGCCCGACCAGCACGCCGGAGACCACCGAGAGCGAGACGACGACGACACCGATGAAGAGCGAGAAGCGCGAGCCATAGACCAGGCGCGAAAGGATGTCGCGGCCGACCGCATCCGTGCCGAGCAGATAGTCGGCATTGCCGCCCGCCTGCCAGACCGGCGGGAGCAGCAGCATGGCGCGGTTCTGGTCGTCGGGCGTGTGCGAGGTGACGAGGGGCGCCGCGATGGCGACGACGACCAGGGCGACGAAGATGACGAGCCCGATCACCGCACCCTTGTTGCGCGAGAAGTAAAACCAGAACTCGGCCAGGGCGGACGGCGGCTTGGCTTTGATTTCGGTGACGGCCATCGGATGTCCTAGCGCGCGATACGGGGATTGAGGAAGCCGTAGAGCAGGTCCACGATCAGGTTGACGATCATGATGACGCCGGCGATCAGCAGCAGCCCGCCCTGGACCACGATGTAATCGCGCTTGAAGACGGCATCGACCATCCATTTGCCGATGCCCGGCCAGGAGAAGATCGATTCGGTCAGGATCGCGCCGGCGAGCAGCACGCCGATCTGTAGGCCGATCGTTGTGACGACCGGGATCATCGCGTTTCTCAGGGCATGGATGCCGACGACGCGGAAGGGCGGCAGGCCCTTGGCGCGGGCGGTACGGACATAATCCTCCCCGAGGACTTCCAGCATGGCCGACCGGGTCTGCCGGGCGATGACCGCGAGCGGGATCGTCGCCAGCACGACGGTCGGCAGGATGAGATAGGTGACCGCCGACTTGAAGGCGCCCGCCTGGCCGGACAGCAGGCTGTCGATCAGCATGAAGCCGGTGACGTTGGGGAAATAATACATGAGCGAGATGCGGCCGGAGACCGGCGTCCAGCCCAGATAGCCGGAAAAGAAGATGATCAGCAGC
>JAGRLJ010000158.1:0-5095 GCA_020441805.1 Rhizobiaceae bacterium | reverse complement strand
AGATCGGCATCGAATAGCCCACCAGCGCCACGCCCATGATCGACTGGTCGAGCCAGGTGCCGCGCTTGAGCGCCGCGATCACGCCCGCCGGAATGCCGAGACAGACCGCCAGGAGAATGGCGCAGAAGGACAATTCCAGCGTCGCGGGAAACAGCGACAGGAAATCGTCCAGCACCGGCCGTTTGGTGACGATCGACGTGCCGAGGTCGCCGGTGGCGACGCCGCCGAGATAATCGAAGAACTGCACGTAATAGGGCCTGTCGAGGCCGAGATTGTGCATGATCTGCGCGTGGCGTTCAGGATCCATGACGCGCTCGCCCGACATCAGCATGACGGGGTCGCCGGGAAGCAGCCGAATGAATGAGAAAGCAATCAGCGCCACACCGATGAAGGTGGGGATCAGAACAGCCAGTCTGCCAAGCAAGAAACGCAGCATGGGCCTTGGTCCAGTCGTGTCGGTCGCCCGCATCCGCCGCGGCGGGGTGCGGGATGGCGCCGGCCGCGGGACCGGCGCCGTTTCGTTGTCGGGAGAGGTTACTCGGCGATATCGACACCGTCAAAGCGGTGATAGCCGAGCGGGTCCTGCACAAAGTCGGAGACCTTCTTGCTCATCGGCACGAAGACCAGCGAATGGTCGAGCGTCGCCCAGGGCGCTTCCTTCTTGAAGACGACCTGCGCCTGTTCGTAGAGCTTGGTGCGCTCGGCGACGTCGGCCGTCACCTTGGCGGCCTTGACCAGCTTGTCGAACTCCTCGTTGCACCATTGCGCGCGATTGTTGCCGCCCACGGCGTTGCAGCCGAGAAGCGTGTCGAGGAAGTTGTCCGGGTCGCCATTGTCGCCCGTCCAGCCGAGGATGACGGCGCCGTCGCGGTCCTTGGCTTTCGACTTCTCGAGATATTCCGCCCATTCGTAGGAGACGATCTCGACGGTCACGCCGATCTTGGCGAAATCGGCCTGCATCAGCTCGGCGGCGCGGCGCGCATTGAGCATGTAGGGACGCGACACCGGCATGGCCCAGAGCTTCATCTTGAGGTCCTTGACGCCGGCGGTCTCAAGCGCGGCCTTGGCCGCTTCGGGATCGTATTTGTCGTCCTCGACCGCGTCGTTATAGGACCACATGGTCGGCGGGATCGGATTCTTGGCCGCCGTCGCCGCGCCCTGGAAAACGGCGTCGACGATCGCCTGCTTGTTGATCGCCATGTTGAGCGCGCGGCGCACCTCGACCTTGTCGAAGGGCGGGACAAGCGCGTTGTAGGCGAGATAGGCGACGTTGAGGCCTTCCTGTTCGGCCACCGTGAGATTGCCGTCGGCCTTGAGGCCCTCGACGTCGGCGGCGTTCGGATAGACCGTCAGATGGCACTCGCCGGCCTTGAGCTTCTGGGCGCGGACGGCGGCGTCCGGCGTGATGGCGAAGACGAGGTCGTCGATCTTCTCCTTGCCCTTGAAATAGCTCTCATTGGCCTTGAAGCGGATGACGGCGTCCTGCTGGTAGGCCACGAAGGTGAACGGACCGGTGCCGAGCGGCATCTGATTCATCTGCGCCATCTTGCCATCGGCTTCGAGCTTGTCGGCATATTCCTTGGACAGGATCGAGGCGAAATCCATGGCGAGGTCGGCGATGAACGGCGCTTCCGGCTTGTTCAGGGTGAACTTGACCGTGAGGTCATCCACCTTCTCGACCGACTTGATGAGCTCGGGAAAGCCCATGCCGGCGGAATATTCCCAGGCCGCGCCCTCGACATATTTGTTCCACGGATTGTCCGCCTTGAGCTGGCGATCGAACGAGAAGACGACGTCGTCGGCATTGAAGTCGCGGCTGGGGGTGAAGAATTCGGTGGTCTGGAACTTCACGCCCGGACGCAGCTTGAACGTGTAGACGGTGCCGTCATCCGATACGTCCCAGCTTTCCGCCAGGCCGGGTTCGACCTCGGTGGAGCCATGCTTGAATTCGACCAGGCGATTGTAGACCGTGCGGCTGGCGGCATCGAAGGTCGTGCCGGCGGTATAGAGGCCCGGATCGAAACCCTCCGGCGAACCTTCCGAACAATAAACGAAAGTCTTGGCCGAGGCGGCGAAGGCGAATGTGGAGACGATGGCGGTTGCGGCGAGGAGAGTCGCGATCTTTTTCATGTTTTCCCCCTGGTTGCGTCCGTGCCTCGAGTTTGCCGGCACGGTTGGCGCGAATGGGATCGCATTTGCCCCTGAAAAGCAATATGCCTTCCGGGAAATTTTTTCCAAAGGATCAAAATCCACCGACGCCGCTTCCTCGGCGCATGGATGGCCCGGCGTCGTTGCTTTGCAACGGGTTTCGACACGCGCGCGCCGTGGGAAGCAATTATACCACCGTGAAATTTTACCCCCGCCACCGGATGAATTTTCTAAATATCGGCGCTATTGCGAAACAGGCAGTGCGTACCGCACGGTACACACGCCCCGCACGCGACCGGCCGGACGACCCTGTTACAATTTCGCCAAAGTCGGCGAAGATTTGCGTGAATGCGGCGAAAAAATGATTCCGTTTTTCGGGAAGCCGGTTTATTGCCGAGTTACTTCCAAATCGCACCGCCGGCCCGGCCGGCACCTTCGAGAGAAAGCCCCCGCGCATGAAACTCCGCTCCCTCCTCATGGCCGCCCTCGGCCTCGCCCTGGCCGGCTGCACCACCGTGTCGCTCTCCAACGATCCGCTCTCGGCCCGCTGGGTCGGCCAGGAGGCCGGCAAGTTCTTCGCCGCCTACGGGCCGCCGACCTCCGACGAGGAAGGCGCCTCGTCGACCACCTATGTCTGGCGCGGCGGCTACAAGACGGCGCGCATGCCGGCGCAATATTCGGGCGAGGGCAAGAAGCGCAAGCTGGTCGCCAAGGCGCGCACCACCTATCTCGTCTGCCAGGTGAAGCTGACCGTGGGCGAGGACTACCGCATCCGCTCGATCACGCCGATGGTGGACCGTCCCGATCCCGACGGCGGCGCGAGCTGGTGCGTCCGGACGCTGGACGCCGCGAAATAAGCCTCGACAAAGGCCCGCCATCATGCGCCCGCGGCTTTCGAGCCGCGGGTTTGTCATTTCAGCGGGACCCGCCGCGCATCACGCCGCCTGCCCGGCCGCGCCGCAACCTGCGCCATCTCGGCGCAGCGCCGCATGGCCAGTTGACACATGTCATGCCCCTGGTTCACGCTTGCCCGGGATTGCACTATCCTCGCGGGGCGAGCACAGGGAGACCGATATGTGGGATAGCTTCGACGCGGCCATGCTGGCGCGACTCCAGTTCGCCTTCACGGTCTCGTTCCACATCATATTCCCCGTCTTCTCCATCGGGCTCGCCAGCTATCTCGCCGTGCTCGAAGGGCTCCATCTCTGGACGAAGGACAGGGTCTACGAGGAGCTCTTCGATTTCTGGAAGGCGATCTTCGCCATCGCCTTCGGCATGGGCGTGGTTTCCGGCATCGTGATGAGCTACCAGTTCGGCACCAACTGGAGCGTGTTCTCCGACAAGGCGGGACCGGTGATCGGACCGCTGATGGGCTATGAGGTGCTGACCGCCTTCTTCCTGGAAGCCGGCTTCCTCGGCGTGATGCTGTTCGGCAAGAAGCGCGTGGGGCCGGGGCTGCATTATTTCGCCACGCTGATGGTGGCGCTCGGCACGCTGATCTCGGCGACCTGGATCCTCGCCGTCAACAGCTGGATGCAGACGCCGCAGGGATATGGCACCAATGCCGAGGGTCAGTTCATTCCGCTCGACTGGTGGTTGGTGATCTTCAACCCCTCCTTCCCCTACCGGCTCGTGCATATGGTGCTGGCCGCCTATCTCACCACGGCGCTGGTGGTGGGCGCCGTCGGCGCCTGGCATCTCCTGTGCAAGACGGCGCCGGTGCGCTCGCGCCGCATGCTGTCGATGGCGATGTGGATGGTGGCCTGCACCGCGCCGGTCCAGATTTTCGCCGGCGATGCGCATGGCCTCAACACGCTGGAGCACCAGCCGGTGAAGGTCATGGCGATGGAGGGCCATTACGAGAGCCATCCCAACGGCGCGCCGCTCTATCTGTTCGGCATTCCGAACGACAGGGAGCAGCGTCTCGACTATGCCATCGGTATTCCAAAGCTTTCCAGCCTGATCCTCAAGCACGATCTCAACGCGTCGCTTAAAGGCCTCGACACCGTGCCCGACGACAGGCAACCGCCGGTCTTCGTGGTTTTCTGGTCGTTCCGGGTCATGGTGGCGCTGGGCTTCGCCATGCTCGGCCTCGGTCTTCTCAGCCTCTACTGTCGCTGGCGCGGCACCTTCGAGAGCAACAGGTTCTTCCTGCGCGCCGCATTGCTGATGGGACCGGCCGGCTTCGTCGCGGTGCTCGCCGGCTGGATCACCACCGAGGTCGGCCGACAGCCCTACACGGTCTACGGCCTGCTGCTGACGGCCGATTCGCGTTCGCCGATCGCGGCGCCCGCCGTGGCGACGTCGCTGATCGCCTTCATCATCGTCTATTTCTTCGTCTTCGGCGCCGGCGTCTTCTATATTCTCCGCCTGATGGCGCGGCTGCCACACGATCCGGCGCCCAACCTCAATGCGGGGCCGACCCGGTCCGCAGGCATCAATCCCGGTCCCGCACAGCAGGAGCACGGCCATGCCCATTGACTATGCCTTCATCTGGGCCGCGCTGATCGCCTTTGCCGTGCTCGCCTATGTCGTGCTCGACGGGTTCGATCTCGGGGTGGCGCTGCTCTTTCCCTTCTTCCCGGACAAGCGCGACCGCGACGTGATGATGAATTCCGTCGCGCCGGTCTGGGACGGCAACGAGACCTGGCTGGTGCTCGGCGGCGGCGGGCTGCTCGCGGTCTTCCCCCTTGCCTATGCGACGATCCTGCCCGCGCTCTACGCGCCGCTGATCGCGATGCTGCTCGGGCTGATCTTCCGCGGCGTCGCCTTCGAATATCGCTGGCGCACCAAGCGGTGGGAGAATTTCTGGAACTGGGCCTTCACCGGCGGATCGCTGGTCGCGACGCTCGCGCAGGGGATCGCGCTCGGCGCGCTGGTCCAGGGCATCCCGGTGGTCGACCGCGCCTATGCCGGCGGCTGGTGGGACTGGCTGACGCCGTTCTCG
>JAGRLJ010000157.1:3967-8402 GCA_020441805.1 Rhizobiaceae bacterium | reverse complement strand
CGATCCCGGTGCCGCTCGCCTATCATTCCTTCGGCGGCTGGAAGGCCTCTTCCTTCGGCGACCTCAACCAGCACGGCACGGACTCCTTCAAATTCTGGACCCGCACCAAGACCGTGACGAGCCGCTGGCCCTCGGGCATCAAGGACGGCGCCGAATTCGTCATGCCCGTCATGAAATGATATTTTTCGGACATGAGGGACCTGAAGCCGGCGGGGAGCAATCTCCGCCGGCTTTGTTTGGAGTCCATTTTCCAAATCGAATAACGTAAGATTTTACTTACGTTATTGCCTCTAGCCCGCGCCGCAGGTCCGCCGCCAGACCGTCGCCCAGCGCGCGGTCGATCTCCGCATGCGTGTTCGTCCAGATCGGCAGCGCCGCCGCCAGCACCGTCATGCCGGCATCCGTCAGCTTGATCCGCCGGCTGCGGCGGTCCTTCTCGTCGGCCGCCAGCTCGACGAGCCCCCGCCGCTCCAGCGGCTTGAGATTGGCGGTCAGCGTCGTACGGTCCATGGCGAGCAGGCTCGCGACGGAACCGATGGTCGGCGGCGCCGGGCGATTGAGCGACATCAGCAGGGAAAACTGGCCCGATGTGATGCCGGCGGGCTTCAGCGCCTCGTCGAAGCGCCGGGCCAGGGCGCGGGCGGCGCGCTGGGCCGCGAGGCACAGGCAATGGTCGCGGACATGAAGCGTGGTCTGGAAGGAAACGGCGGCCCGGTTTGACATGCGATAATTATGTTGATATCAACATTTTTGTCAACGAACGTCTTCCAGGGACAGCGCGGTTTCCACTGCGGATGCCGAAATTGCAGAGAGGAGCAAGTCATGACCTATGTCGCCGGATTTGTCGTCGCCGTACCGGAAACCAATCGGCAGGCCTATGTCGCCATGGCCGAGGAGGGATGGCCTCTCTTTCGCGAATTCGGGGCCGAACGCCAGGTCGAAGCCTGGGACGACGACGTGCCGGAGGGCGACCGTACCGACTTCCGCCGTTCGGTGAAGGCGGCGACCGGGGAGAAAGTCGTCTTTTCGTGGCATGAATATCCGTCCCGGGCGGTCGCGGACGCCGCCAATCAGAAGATCATGTCCGATCCGCGCATGGCCGCCTTCGGCGACCGCATGCCTTTCGACGGCCAGCGCATGATCTGGGGCGGCTTCGACTGCGTGGTGGAGCGCGGCGAGCGGGGGCCGGCCGGCTATGTCGACGGTTCGCTGGTTCCGACGCCGGCCGACAGCCGTGACGCCTATCTCGCCTATGCCGAAAAAGTGGCGGATATCCTGATGGAACATGGCGCGACCCGCGCGGTCGATGCCTGGAGCGACAATATTCCGGACGGCAAGGTCACGGATTTCCGCCGGTCGGTGAACGCCTCGGCGGATGAGGTGGTGATCTTCTCCTGGGTCGAATGGCCGTCCAAGGCGGTCCGCGACGCAGCCTGGCAGAAGATATTCGCCGATCCGCGCATGCGCGAAGGCAATCCGCCGCAGGACGAGGCGCGCCGCGTCTGGGGCGGATTCGTGCCGGTCATGGATGCGTAGCCGCAGGGTTCCTGCCGCCGGTGGCGACGTGTCGAGGAAGGGGCTGGGCAGACGATGCCCGGCCCCTTCATGATTCGGCGCGCAAGGCGGCCACCAGCCCGGCCGTCGATGAATCCAGCCCGTCCGTATCCTTCCGCCCCTCGATGACGGGCAGGAGCGCCGTCGCCAGCTCCTTGCCGAGCTCCACGCCCCACTGGTCGAAGGAGTTGATGCCGAACAGTACGCCTTCGACGAAGACGCGATGCTCGTAGAGCGCGATCAGGCGGCCGAGCGCGAAGGGGGTGAGCTTGTCGTGGACAAAGGTGATCGACGGGCGGTTGCCGGAGAAATAGCGATGCGGCGCGATCCGGCCGGCCTGTGCGGGGTCCCAACCCTGGGCGAGAAGCTGCGCCGTCGCCTCTTCCACCGTGCGGCCCTTGAGCAGCGCCTGGCTCTGCGCCAGGCAGTTCGACATCAACAGTTCGTGCTGATGGCGCAGGTTGGGCTCGAAACCGTGCTTGGCAATCATGAATTCGACGGGAACGATATCGGTGCCCTGGTGCAGGAGCTGGAAGAAGGCGTGCTGGCCGTTGGTGCCCGGCTCGCCCCAGACGACGGGGCCGGACGATCCCTGGACCGGGGAACCGTCCATCACCACGCCCTTGCCGTTCGATTCCATGTCGAGTTGCTGGAGATAGGCCGGGAAGCGGGCGAGCCGCTGGTCGTAGGGGATCACCGCGCGCGAAGCGTAGCCGAGAATGTTGCGCTGGTAATAGCCGATCAGGCCGAGCAGCAGCGGCAGATTGCGGTTGAACGGCGCCGAACGAAAATGATTGTCCATCGCATGCGCGCCTTCAAGGAAATGCGCGAAATCGTCCCGGCCGATGGCGACCATCAGCGGCAGGCCGATCGCCGACCAGATCGAGTAGCGGCCGCCCACCCAGTCCCAGAAACCGAAGACCCGGTTCGGATCGATGCCGAAGGCGGCGACCTTGTCGAGCGCGGTGGACACCGCCGCGAAGTGGCGGCCGACCGCGCCCTCGCCCAGCGCATCGGCGATGAAGAGCCGCGCGGTGCGGGCATTGGTCATGGTCTCGATCGTGGTGAACGTCTTGGACGCGACGATGAAGAGCGTGGTCTCGGGATCGAGATGCCGGATCGTATCGGCGATATGCGCCGGATCGATATTGGAGACGTAATGCAGGCGCGGCCCGTCGTGATAGGGCGCAAGCGCCAGCGTCGTCATGACGGGGCCGAGATCGGAGCCGCCGATGCCGATATTGACCACGTCGGTGAACGTCTGGCCCGTAGAACCGGTGATCGCGCCGGACCGCACGTCCTCGGCGAAATTGCCCATGGCGGCCAGGACCGCATTGACCTCGGGCATCACGTCCCTGCCGTCGACCATGACCGGCGTATTGGCCCGGTTGCGGAGCGCCGTATGGAGCACGGCGCGCTTTTCCGTGATGTTGATGATCTCGCCCGAGAACATCGCCTCGCGCTTGGCCGGCACGCCCGCTTCATGCGACAGTTCCTCGAGCAGGCCGAGCACGGTGTCGTTCACCGCCGTCTTGGAATAGTCGAACAGCAGGTCCTGGAACCAGGCATGGTATTTGTCGAACCGCTCGGGATCGGCGGCGAAGGCCTCGCGGATCGCGGTGGCGCTGGTGGATGAAACGGCGTCCTTGAGCTTCTCGACGATGGTCGACATGGCGTGTCCTCCGGATCGATGTCGGCGGACGCTACTCATTTCAATCGATTGTAACAAGGTGCAAGAATGGGATGGCGTTAAAAAATCACCTTCCTCCTGCCTTGCCGGGGCAGGAGGTGCCACGGAGAAGTCCCTCGGCCCTATTATCCGCTGTCACCCCCGCAATTCCTTCCTGAGGATCTTCCCGACATTCGTCTTCGGCAGGCTCTCGCGGAACTCGATGATATGCGGGCGTTTGTAGTTGGTGAGGTTCCGGGCGCAGAATTCCTTGAGGGCCTCGGCGGTGAGGGCGGGGTCCTTCCGGACGACGAAGAGCTTCACCGCCTCGCCCGATTTCTCGTCCGGCACGCCGACGGCGGCGGCTTCGAGCACGCCGGGATGGCTGGCGGCGACTTCCTCGATCTCGTTGGGATAGACGTTGAAGCCCGAGACGAGGATCATGTCCTTCTTGCGATCGACGATCTTGGTGAAGCCGCGTTCGTCCATGAAGCCCATGTCGCCGGTGCGGAAATAACCGTCGGCGGTCATCACGCGCGCGGTTTCGTCCGGCCGGTTCCAGTAGCCGGCCATGACCTGCGGGCCTCGAATGCAGATCTCGCCGACCTCGCCGGTCGGCAGGCTCCGGCCGTCGTCGGCGCGGATATCGAATTCGGTCGAGGGAATGGGTAGGCCGATCGTGCCGGAAAATGTCGTCGAGCCCGGCGGGTTGACCGAGGCGACGGGCGAGGTTTCCGATAGGCCGTAGCCTTCCAGGATGACATTGCCGGTGATCTTCTCCCATTTCTCCGCCACGGGGCGCTGGCAGGCCATGCCGCCCGCCACCGTCAGCATGAGCGAGGAGAAATCGAGCTTCTGGAAGTCCTCGTTGTTGGCGAGCGCGTTGAACAGCGTGTTGAGGCCGGGAAAGAAATTCACCTTGTGCTTGCCGAGCTCCCCGACGAAGCCGGGAATGTCGCGCGGATTGGGGATCAGCAGGTTCGCCGCGCCCTCCGCCATGCCCATCACCATGTTCACCGTCAGCGCGAAGATATGGTAGAGCGGGAGCGGGCAGGCATAGAGGATCTTGCTGGTATCGGCGCCTTTCATCTTGTAGGCGGCCGTCAGCCAGATCGAACTCTGGACGGCGTTCGAGAGCACGTTGCGGTTGGTCAGCATCGCGCCCTTGGAAACGCCCGTCGTCCCGCCGGTATATTGCAGGAAGGCGATGTC
>JAGRLJ010000157.1:0-3916 GCA_020441805.1 Rhizobiaceae bacterium | reverse complement strand
GCCGGGCAGCGACCATTCGGGCACGAGTTTCTTGATCTTCCGGACCACCAGATTGACGATGTAACCCTTGAGGCCAAGCATGTCGCCCATCGCGCCGACAGCGACGGTCCTGATCTGGGTCCTGCCGATCACCTGCTGAACGGTGTGGGCGAAATTCTCCAGCACGAAGATGCCGGTGGCGCCGGCGTCGTTGACCTGATGCTCAAGCTCGCGCGGCGTATAGAGCGGGTTGACATTGACCACGGTCAGCCCGGCGCGCAGGATGCCCATCGTCACGACCGGATATTGCAGCACGTTGGGAAGCATGACGGCGATGCGCTCGCCCTTGCGGTGTCCCTTCGCCTGGAGCCAGGCGGCGACCCGGGCCGACGCCGTGTCGAGCTCGGCATAGGTCATCGTCTTGCCCATGCAGATGAAGGCGGGCTTGGCGGCGAATTTCCGGCAGCTGTCCTCGAACAGGCCGGCGACCGAGGCATGTTCGAGAGCGCCGATTTCGGCCGGAATGCCCGGCGGGTAGGATTTCAGCCAGTAACGGCCGGCAAGCCGGTCTTCCGTGGCGGGGTTTGTGGCCGTCATTCTCGTTTCCTCCACGAATCCCGCGCCGCCCCCTCCGCGACGCCGTTTGCAGGATGGGCAAAGTGCGATGATCCTGCAAGCATTATCCACGGCCTATGTAAATGCCGGAACAGGACCCGACGCCTCTTTACCGACCGCGGCGGAGCATGGGATAGAGCGCCGGCAACGACGGGGGAACGGCATGCGGTTTATGACGGCTTCGGGCACAGGCAGGGACGGGAACGGCAATCCCGTCGGGGCAGGAAGCGCCCTCTATCAATGGACGGATCGCACCCGGCCGCCTGTCCGGCTGGCATGGCCCGGCGCGGTGCCTTCGCCGTCCTTCCATGTCCTGTCCCGAACCGGCCTGCTTTTTACGACAAGCGAGGATGCCGGAGAGGGTCGCATCGGCCTCAATGACGGCTCCCCCGCCGCGAGCAGCCGGCTGACCGGCGGCCAGGGGGCGGTTCATGCCGGCATTGACGCGGGCGGCCGATTTGTCGCCGTTGCCAATTACCGGGCGGAGAAGCGGGGGCCGGATCTCTCCGTCGCGATCTTTCCGTTCGACGCGGGCGGGCAGCTTGGTCCGATGGCCGCTTCCGCCCGGCATGAGGGCCACGGGCCGGACCGCGCCCGCCAGGCGTCCCCGCATACGCATTGCGTGATGTTCAGCCCGGACAACCGTCTCCTGGCGGCGGTCGATCTCGGCACGGACGGGCTCTGGCTCTATCGTTTCGATCCGGCAAACGGCGCGATCGAACTCCTGCGGGAGGTCGGGCTGCGGGCGGGTTCAGGCCCACGGCACTGCGTTTTCCATCCGTCGCAGCCCTTCCTTTACGTCTGCGGCGAACTCGATTCCACGCTCATGACGCTGCGATACGATTCCGCCGCCGGCACGGCGGAGCTGATCGATACCGACCCCGCGACGGAGGCGGAGCAGGCCGGTCGCAACTATCCGTCCGGCCTCGCGATCTCGCCGGACGGGCGCTACCTGATGCTCGCCAATCGCGGCCCGGACACGATCGCGACCTTCTGGATCGATCCCGAAGCGGGTACGGCGCGGCGGCGTGACGAAATCGCCTGCGGCGGCGCCTTTCCGCGCGCGATCCGGCTCGACCGCACCGGCCGCATCCTGGCCGTCGCCAACCAGAAATCGGGCAATATCGTGCTGTTCGAGCGCGATTTCGCCAGCGGGCGGCTCATGCGGCTGCGAAACGGCGACGTCGATCTGCCGGCCGCGATGGATGTGATCTTCCTCGATCAGTAGCCTGCGTTGCGCGACACGAGATGTTCGAGGGGCTGGCCGGCCTCGTGGCGCTCGATCTGCCGCTCGACATGGGCGAAGAGGGCGCGCACGTCCGAATCGGCGGCGGAATGCGGCGTCATCAGCACGGTGTCCATGCTCCAGAGGGGAGAGGACGACGGCAGCGGCTCGGTCTCGAACACATCGAGAGATACGCCTTTCAGGACACCCTTCTCCAGGGCGGCGACGATGTCGGCCTCGACCTGGCTGCCGCCGCGGCCGGCATTGATGAAGACAGGGGCGCCGAGCGGACCGCCGCGCCGCAGCTTCGCGAACAGGCCGGTATCGAAGATCCCGGCGGTCTCCGCCGTCAGCGGCAGCAGGCCGACGAGAATGTCGGTCTTGCCGAGGAACGCGTCCAGCTCCGGCCCCGCGAAAACCTCCACGCCCTCGACGGGCCTTCCGCTCTTCGACCAGCCGATCACCCTGAACCCCATCGTTCCGAGCTTGCGCGCCGCATCGGAGCCGAGGACGCCCATGCCCATGATGCCGACCGTGATCTCGGAGGCTTCCGGCTGGGCGAGCGGCGCCCATAGCTTCTTGGCGCGCTGGCGCTCGTAGGTCACATGCTGGCGCAGATGCAGGAGGCACTGCATCACCACCCATTCGCTCATCCGCGTCGTCAGCGTCGGATCGACGAAGCGAACCAGGGGCAGGTCCGGCAGGCCCGGCAGCGTCAGCACATGATCGACGCCGGCGCCGCCGGAAAACAGAACCTTGAGACCGGTCGCCCTGAGAAAGAGATCGTCGAGCGGTTTCCAGAGCACGGCGTAATGGGCCGAGGACAGGTCCCTGTCGCGGCTGGCCGGATCGGCGCGGTTGATCACCTCGCGGCCGGGAAAGGCCTGTTTCAGGCCTTCGCGCACCTGTTCGGGATGGAAGCGGAGATCGACGATGACGGGGGACTTTTCGGGCATGGCGGGCACTCTGTCAGGCTGCGGGAACGGGGCGCGCCTCGATGTCGAAGGCGGCGGCGAGAAGGGCTTTGGTATAATCCTGCTTGGGACCGGCGAAAAGCGCGGCCGCCGTCCCGGTCTCCACGGCCTTGCCGTTGCGCATGACGATGATGTCGTTGGCGAGCGCCTTGACCACCTTGAGGTCGTGGGAGATGAAGAGATAGGCGAGGTCGTGCTTCCGCTGGAGGTCGCGCAGCAGCTCGACCACCTGGGCCTGCACGCTCATGTCGAGCGCCGAGGTCGGCTCGTCCAGCATCACGAATTGCGGCTTGAGCACCATGGCGCGGGCGATGGCGATGCGCTGGCGCTGGCCGCCGGAGAATTCGTGCGGATAGCGGTGCCGCGTCTCGGGGTCGAGCCCGGTTTCGGCCAGCGCCGCCGCGACGCGTTCGTCGCGTTCGTCGGCGCTGATCGACGGTTCGTGCACGGACAGGCCCTCGCCGACGATGTCGCCGACCGACATGCGCGGGGAGAGGGACCCATAGGGATCCTGGAACACGATCTGCATCTGGCGACGAAGCGGCCGCATCTCGGCGAAGCCGAGGTCCTGGATGTCGCGGCCGACGAAGGCCACCCGACCCTGGGAGGCGATGAGCCGGGTCATGGCGAGGCCGAGCGTGGTCTTGCCCGATCCGGATTCGCCGACGATGCCGAGCGTGTGGCCGGCGCGCAGCCGGAGATCGACGCCGTCCACCGCCTTGACATGATCCGTCACCTCGCGGAACAGGCCGGTCTTGATCGGGAACCAGACCTTGAGGTCGTCGGTCTCGATGATGATCGGCTTGGAATCGTCGGAGGGCGGCGGCTCGCCCTTCGGCTCGGCGGCGAGCAGGTGCCGGGTATAGGCATGCCGCGGATTGTCGAAGATCCCGGCGGTCGGCCCCATCTCGACGATCTCGCCCTTCGTCATCACGCAGACCCGGTCGGCGAATTTTCGGACGATGCCGAGATCATGGGTGATGAACAGCATCGACATGCCGTATTCGGTCTTGAGAGCCGACAGCAATTCCAGGATGCGCGCCTGCACGGTGACGTCGAGCGCGGTCGTCGGCTCGTCGGCGATGAGCAGTTCGGGCCGGTTGGCGAGCGCCATGGCGATCAT
>JAGRLJ010000156.1 GCA_020441805.1 Rhizobiaceae bacterium | reverse complement strand
TCGCCACCGGGTCGATGCCGGATTATGGCCAGCTCTCGAAGCGCAGGCTGGAGGACCAGCAGGCCGGTGCCCGCATCGCCGTCGAGGCGCACAAGAACAACCCGGCCGATTTCGTGCTGTGGAAGGAATCCGCCGCCGACCAGCCCGGCTGGCACGCCGATTATCGCGTCGGCGGCGAAACGGTCTCCATCCATGGCCGGCCCGGCTGGCATATCGAATGCTCGGCCATGTCGGCGGCCCATCTCGGCGAGGTCTTCGACATCCATGGCGGCGGGCTCGACCTGATCTTTCCCCATCACGAGAACGAGATCGCGCAATCGCGCTGCGCCTATGGCCATGAGGTCATGGCCAATGTCTGGATGCACAACGGCTTCCTACAGGTCGAGGGCCGCAAGATGTCGAAGTCGGAGGGCAATTTCGTCACCATCCACGAACTCCTGGAGACGGAGAGGTTCGGCGGCCGCAAATGGCCGGGCGAGGTACTCCGGCTGGCGATGCTGATGACGCATTACCGCGAGCCGATCGATTTTTCGATCAAGCGGCTCGAGGAAGCGGAGCGGCTTTTGGCGAAGTGGCCGGAAGCCGTCCCCTCCGGCCACGCGCCGCATCCGAATGTGATCGCCGCTCTCGCCGACGACCTGAACACGCCCGCCGCCATCCAGGCTGTCCACGCCCTCGCGCAGGCTGGCGATCCCGTCTATGCCGCAAGCGCCGCCCTGCTGGGCATCGCGCCGCGGAAGGTCGAGATCGCCGCGGCCCTCGCCGAGAGCCTCGACGCCATCATCCAGATGCGGCTCGAAATGCTGAAGGTGAAGAACTTCGCCGAGGCCGACAAGATCCGCGACGACCTGCTCGCCAAGGGCATCCAACTCAAGGACGGCAAGGATCCGGCGACGGGGGAACGGGTGACGACCTGGGAAGTGAAGCGGTGATTGCAGGAGTGAGAAATCCAGCATATGCTACTAGCATATGCCAGGGTTGAAGGAAGCCGCAATGGGAATGGTCAAACATGCTAAAGTGTTCAGGAACGGCCGCAACCGCGCCGTCCGCATTCCCGTGGAGTTCGATTTTCCGGGTGATGATGTGACGATCACGAAGGAGGGCAGCCGGATCATCATCGAGCCCGTGGAGCAAAAGACCGATCTTCTCGAATGGTTGAAGACCATCGAGCCATGGGACGAGGAGTTTCCCGATGTCGATGAAGATCTCCTGCCCCTGGAAGACGTCGAACTATGAGCGCAGTGCGATTCATGCTGGATACAAATATCATATCCGACTTGGTCCGGAATCCCGGCGGGACAGTCCAGCAGGCCGTTTCCCGCATCGGGACGCCGGCGATCGCGATCAGCTCGATCGTGGCGTCCGAACTGCGGTTCGGCTATCTGAAACGCGGATCGGATCGACTGGCCCAGCTTGTCGAAAACATGATCGCGCGCGTGGAAGTCGTGCCTTATGACGACGCGGCTTCCGTCCACTATGCCAGGATACGTAAAGCTCTCCATACGTCCGGCAGGCCGATCGGTCCTGTCGACCTCTTCATCGCAGCCCATGCCCGGTCGCTCGACCTCCCCCTTGTTACCAACAATATCCGCGAATTTGCCCGTGTGGACGGATTGAAACTCGAAAACTGGCTCGACCCGGAGGCGACCGATGCCTGACGCCCTGATGCCCATGTCCGGCGGCTGCCAGTGCGGCGCCGTGCGCTTCCGCGCTGGCAGGCTCGGCCGGCCGTCGATCTGCCATTGCCGCATGTGCCAGAAGGCGTTCGGATCCTTCTTCGGGCCCTTTGTGACCGCCGATCCGGCGCATCTCGAATGGACGCGCGGCGCGCCGACGCTCTTCCGTTCCTCGACGAAGATCCGGCGCGGCTTCTGCAACAGATGCGGCACGCCGCTCTCCTATCACATGAAGGAGGGCGTCGAGCTGGCGATCGGCGCCTTCGACCATCCCGAACGGCTCGAGCCGCGGATCCAGGTGAACCATGGCAAGCGCCTGCCCTGGATCGACCGTCTGTTCCAGCAGCCGGTGCTGGATGACCCCGCGGTCGAGGCGATGCATGCGGCGATCGAAAGCTGGCAGCATCCCGACCACGATACGGCGAAATGGCCGGAGGAGGATTGAAATGGCCGGGGAGATCCATGGCGGCGGCTGCCAGTGCGGC
Organism: Rhizobiaceae bacterium; assembly: GCA_020441805.1. Taxonomy (GTDB): domain Bacteria; phylum Pseudomonadota; class Alphaproteobacteria; order Rhizobiales; family Rhizobiaceae; genus Rhizobium_E. The sequence goes on along the minus strand of JAGRLJ010000156.1, from coordinate 71 downwards.
GCGGTGCGGTTCCGTGTGACGGATGAGCTCAAGGATCCCTCGATCTGTCACTGCCGCATGTGCCAGAAGGC
>JAGRLJ010000155.1 GCA_020441805.1 Rhizobiaceae bacterium | reverse complement strand
TAGTGCGAGCGCGCCCAGATAGGTCTGGATGCCGAACCAGCAGGCGGCAATGATGCCGCGCGAGATGGCTGGCAGATGGGTCCCGTGGATGCCGAAGGGCGCTCGCAGGTAAACGGCAAAGGACAGCCCGTGTTCGGTTCCGATATCGGCGGTCAGCACCATGAACGCGCCAATCGCGATGTTGGCGAGAAGGATCGTCAGGATCACCGCGCCAAGGCCGACGCCGCCGCCGACTCCCGCGGCCCCGAGCGAGTAGGTGGCGATGATAACGGCGATGCCGACCCAGATCCAGGCATAGCCCATGAACCCGAGTGGGCGCTGATTGATCTGCGTAGGCAGGATCGATTCTTCTATGAGCGACGTCCGCTCGTGTTCGGCGATTTCCATTCGATTGGCGAGTGCCATTTCAGGTCCCCTGTTGGTATAATTTTTCCCGAGCGCCCCCGCGATCGGGGGGCGCGAGGCTTGGATGTAAGCGATTTCAGATGGCGCTGAGGGCTATTCCCCGCGCATCGAGGCGCGCAGTCTTCCGGTGGCGTCAATATCGACGGTTTCAGCCTTGGCATCCACGACGACTCCATAGACCGCACGGGCGTGGCCGGCGTCGTAGAAACCGTCGAGCACGTCCTCGAGCACCTTCATTGGCGGCCGCTTCAACGGGTCACCGTAGCCACCACCGTTCGGACTGTAATAGGTCATGGTATCGTTGGCCTCGACGGCGAGCCCCGAGAATTTCGAGTACATTTCGCGCTCATCGCCCGGACGGCCGGGATTGGTGATCGTGCACTTTCCGACCGCACCTTCGGTTCCGCCGAAGATGCCCCAGGGTGCCTCATGATGCCGTTCAGATTCATGCGTGATGAAGGCTGGTGTCAGCACTCGTTGGGCTTTGACGACGCCGATGCCGCCGCGGAACTCGCCCGCTCCGGGCGGCACGTCGTCGCGCAGCTCGTAGCGGTCGCAGATCATCGGGATATGCATCGCGAGGTCTTCCAGCGGGTTGTTGCGGGTGTTGGCCATTAGGTTGTCGATGCTGTCCGGCCCGTCGGAATGCGGCCGGCCGCCATAGGCGCCCTCGTTGACTTCGAGGAACACCCAGTAGTCACCCGAGGGCCGCACGCCGGAATAGGCCGCGAAGCTGATCGATGCGGACGAGCCGGCGATCACCTGTTCCGGCATCACCGGGGCCAGCGCACGGATGATGAGGTCGATCATCCGGTTGCATTGGGTGAACCGCGCCTCGGCGGATGCGGGCGCCTTCGGGTTGAAAATCGACCCCAGGGGCGCCGTCACCTTGATCGGGCGGAACGAGCCTTCGTTCGAGGGCACGCGGGCCTCGGACGTGGAGGCATCGAGCAGCAGCTTGCGGAACCCGGCAAACGCCGCGACCTTGGTCGAGCCTTCGAAGGGCACGTTGTAGGCGGTCGGCGTCTGGTCGGCCGAACCGGTCAGATCGACCTCGACCTCGTCGCCGCGTACCTTGACCGTGACCTTGACCTTCAGCCGTTGGTCGCGGTTCCGGCCATCGTCATCGAGGTAGCCTTCCGCGCAGTAGTCACCGTCAGGAATCTCGCTGATCTTCTGCCGGGTCATGCGCTCGGCGTAGTCCATGAGCTGGTTTGCCGCGGCGAACACCGTTGCTTCGCCGAACTTTTCCAGAAGTTCGGCGAACCGCTTCGCGCCGAGACGGGCCGAGGCGACCTGCGCCTCGATGTCGCTGACCAGCTGCTGCGCGGCCCGGCTGTTGCGGCGGATAAAGTTCCATATCGCATTGTTGGGCTCGCCCTTGCGATAGAGCTTGGTGCCCGCGAACAGCATACCCTCGGCGAAGACATCCGGCACGTCGATGATCAGGCCCGGCGTGGCGGCTCCGATATCGACATGGTGCGCGGTGTTGCCGGCAAAGCCGACAAGGCGCCCTTGGTAGAAAACGGGAACCACGATCGCGAGATCGGGCGTGTGCGACGAGCCGAAATATGGGTGATTGTGAACCACCACGTCGCCTTCGTACCATTCGTCATCTTCCAGCGTCTCGGCAATGCCGCGCAGGTAACCTGGGATCGAGCCGATATGCATCGGCGTCGACTCGGATTCGCAGAGCGTGTTGAAATCCGTGTCGAAGAGACCTGCGCCAAGATCCTGACTTTCACGGATGATCGAAGAAAAGGACATCCGGTAAAGGACATGCCCCATTTCCTCGGCGATGGTTTCGAAGCTGCCGCGGATCACCTGAAGGGTGATGGGGTCGATCTCGCCGGCGGCGGCGTTCAGAGCGGGTTTGGTCATCTGGTTCATCTCTGCCTCTCCCTTCATGCACCCACGGGACGGATGCGCGTGTTGCCATAATCGAGCGTCTCGGCCACCCAGCCGGGCGGAACGAGGGTTGTCGCGTTGTGCTGGTGAAGGATGGCCGGTCCTTCGATGCGATCACCCGCCAGCAGCTTCGTGCGGTCATAGCGCGGCGTTTCCAGCGTGCGGCCGTCGTCGAAGGTCGTCGTCCGCACGAACATCAGCGCGCGGTCCGTGCTGGAACCGTCTGTCGCGTCGATCGTGGGAATGTCGATCCGCCGCACCGAGGCCGAAGCGATGGCCCGGAGTGTGATCAGTTCCACCTCGGCGTCGCGGTAGCTGTAGCCGTAGTCCAACTGGTGCTGGTCGTGGAAGCTGTCGGTGATGATGTGGCGGTTGTCGGCCGTGACCGGCCCGTCCGGCATGTCGGCGCGCAGCTCGAATCCCTGGCCGTGGTAGCGGCATTCGGCAACGACGGTGACGTTTTGCTGGTCGCGCGGGATGCCATCGTTGTCGAGTTCGGCCTGGACCTGCCCGCGCAGGGCGGCAACCGCCGCGTTGATCCGGTCGAACTGGTCGGGCGTCGCTTTGTTCAGTTCCACGATCACCGCCTCGGTGTGTTCGTATTGCAGGTCGGTCTTCAGCAGCCCGACCGCGGCGGTGATCCCCGGCGCGACCGGAACGATGACGTCCCTGGCCGACATCGCCTCGCACAGGGCGACCCCGTGCAGCGGGCCGGCCCCCCCGAAGGGCATGATTGAGAAGCCGCGCGGGTCGATGCCGCGCGCTACCGAATTCGAGCGGATCGCTAGCGCCATGTTGGAATTGATAATCTTGATGATGCCGAGCGCGGCGTCGCGCACGCTCATCCCGAGGGGCCCGGCGATCTTCTCCTCGACAGCCTTGTAGGCAAGATCGGCGTCGAGCTTGAGATCACCGCCGAGCGCCATGTCGGGGTCGAGCCGGCCGAGAACGATCTGCGCGTCCGTGACCGTCGGCTCGGTGCCGCCACGGCCATAGCAGGCCGGGCCGGGTTCGGAACCGGCGGAACGCGGGCCGACATGGAATGCGCCGGCCTCGTCGATATAGGCAACCGAACCGCCGCCCGCGCCGATGGTGACAAGGTCGATCATCGGGGTCAGCACCGGGTGGCCGCCGACATAGGTGTCGCGCGGGTTCATGATCTTTACCACGCCCCCCGGGATCGTCGAGATGTCGGCCGAGGTGCCGCCGATATCGACGGTGATGACATCGCCGACGCCCGCCATCACGCCTTCGGATGCGCCCCCGATGACACCGCCCGCCGGGCCGGACATGAGAATGCGGATCGGCCGCTTCGCGCAGGCCTCGACGGTTGAGACGCCGCCGTTCGACTGCATGATGCGCAGTTTCGATGTCACGCCCGCCTCGCGCAGCCGCGAGTCGAGATCGCGCAGGTAGTAAGACGTCTTCGGCCCGACATAGGAGTTCATCGCAGCGGTCGAGAACCGTTCGTATTCGCGCATCACGTTCGCCACTTCGGACGACAGCGTGACATAGGCGTCCGGCAGTTCGTCGAGCACGATCTCCTTCGCGCGACGCTCATGCGCGTCGTTGAGGAACGCGAACATGAAGCCGATGACGATGGAGTTGATGCCCCGCTTGCGGAACAGCGCACAGGCGGCGCGCACCGCGTCTTCGTCGAGCGGCACC
>JAGRLJ010000154.1:12209-17156 GCA_020441805.1 Rhizobiaceae bacterium | reverse complement strand
CTGGTCGTGGGTGACGTAGACCATCGTGGATTTCAACGTCTCGTGCAGTTGCTTGAGCTCGACACGGGTTTCGGCCCTGAGCTTGGCATCGAGGTTCGACAGGGGTTCGTCGAACAGGCAGATGCTGGACGAACGCACGAGCGCGCGACCGATCGCGACGCGCTGACGCTGCCCGCCGGAAAGCTGGCTCGGTTTGCGATCCAGCAGCGCCTCGATCTGGAGAAGCCTGGCCACCCAGGCCACCTTCTCGGCGATCGTCTCCTTCGGCGTGCCGGCGATCTCCATGCCGAAGGAGAGGTTGCGGCGCACCGTCATGGCCGGAAAGAGCGCATAGGATTGGAACACCATGGCGAGGCCGCGCTGGTTGGGCTCCAGCCCGCTCACATCCTTGCCGTCGATGACGATCTGGCCGGCATCGCAATCGTCGAGCCCGGCGATCACGTTGAGCAGCGTGGACTTGCCGCAGCCGGACGGCCCGAGGATGACGACGAACTCCCCCTCATCGATCTCCATGTCGACCGATTGCAGGATGGTGAGCCCGGCGGAGGATTTCCTGATCTGGCGAAGCGATATGCTGGACATGTTCAACCCTTGACGGCGCCGGCGGCGATTCCGCGCACGAAATAGCGGCCGGAGAGGAAATAGACGATGAGCGTCGGAATGGCGGTGATCAGCGCCGCGGCCATGTTGATGTTCGGAGTGGCGGCGCCGCGCGAATTGTTGACGATATTCGTAAGCTGCACTGTCATCGGCAGGTTGTCGTTGCCGGCGAAGATGAGGCCGAGGAGGTAATCGTTCCAGATGCCCGTGAATTGCAGGATCGCCACCACGACGAGGATGTTGGTCGAGATCGGCAATATGACCGACCAGAAGGTGCGCAGGAAGCTCGCGCCTTCCATGCGCGCGGCGCGGCTGATCTCGTCGGGCACCCCGACATAGAAATTGCGGAACAGAAGCGTCGTGTAGGGCAGCCCGTAGACGACATGCACCAGGATGATGCCGATATAGGTGCGGAACAGCCCGACATTGCTGAGGATCTTCACTGTCGGATAGAGCATGGCCTGGTAGGGAATGAACAGTCCCACCGTCACCAGGAGCATGATCATGTTGGCGTGGCGGGATTTCCACTGCGCCAGCGCGTAACCGTTGAGCGCGCCGGCCAGCGTCGAGATGATCACGGCGGGTATGGTGATCTTGATCGAATTCCACAGGCCCGGCCGCACGCCACCGCATTCGAGTCCGGTGCAGGCGGTCTTCCAGGCCGCGACCCAGGCGTCGAAATTCGGGTTCATCGGCAGCGCGAGCAGATTGCCCTGGCGGATCTCCTCCATCGGTTTCAGCGAGTTCATGACGACCAGCAGAAGCGGAAGGAGAAAGAAGACCGCCGACACGACGAGAAAGATATAAAGCCCGATGCGGCCCGCGCGGGGACCGAATGCGGAATTCCGGCTGGTGAGCGCGGCCATTACGTACGCCTCCGGAATTCGCTGTAGAAATAGGGCGTCAGCAGCAGGAGCGACAGGACCAGCATCATGATCGATGCCGCCGACGCCAGGCCGAGATTAACGCGCGCGAAATAGAAATCGACGGCGAATTTGGCCGGCATCTCCGTTGAAATGCCCGGTCCGCCCTTGGTCATGGCGATGATCAGGTCGTAACCGCGGATCACCTCGGACATGAGAAGCACGACGCAGGAGGCGATGACGGGCCGCATGCCGGGAAGGATGACCTGGAGATAGGCCCGCCAGAGCGGAATGCCTTCCATGCGGATCGCTTTCCAGAGATCGTTGTCGATGCCGCGCAGGCCGGCCAGCACGATGATCATGACGAGGCCCGCCGAATGCCAGATGCTGGCGATGACAATGGTGTATATGGCGCGATCCGGCTGTGTCAGCCAGTCGAAGGTGAAGCTCTCCCATCCGATCGAGCGCATCAGCGCCTGCAAGCCGTTCACCGGATCGAGCAGCCAGCGCCACGACAGGCCGGTCACGATCAGCGAAACTGCGAGCGGATAGAGGAATACGGTGCGGAAGAAGGATTCCGCCTTGATCCGGCGGTCAGCGAATATCGCCAGAAGCACGCCGAAAACCAGCGTGCCGACAATGTAGAGCACGCCGAATATCACCATGTTCAGGCAGGAGATCAGCCAGCGATGGTTGCTGAAAAGCTTCACATACTGGTCGAAACCGATGATCTGGTAGGACGGGATGAGCGTCGAGCGGGTGAGCGACATATAGAAGGTCCAGGCGATCGATCCGTAGAAGAAGAGCGCCACGACCACGAAAAAGGTGATCACCGTGATGTCGGGCCGGAAGGCCTGCCGATTGAGCCAGCCCGTCATTCCGAGCCCTCGCAGCGATATCCTCCGCACCGGCATATATTCATCTCCGCGTTCCCTCCCCTGAAACGACGAAGGCCGGGGCGCATGCGCCCCGGCCGGCCTTCACTGGCTCTGGAGAATATTGGTCAGGCTTTCCACCGCCGCTTCCGTGGTCATGGACGGATCGGTCCAGAACTGGGTGGCGAGATCGGTCATCTGACCGTTCAGGTCGCCGGGAAGCGCGTCATAGGCCGCCGAAACCGCGGCCTTCGGATTGGCGAGCAACTCGACGCCCTTGGCGGCGCAGACGTCCAGCATGCTGGTATCGACGTCGGATCGCGACGGGACCGAGCCCTTGACCGAGGCGATCTTGGCCTCGACCGCGGGATCCATGACGGTTTCCGCCAGCATGGTCTGCCCCTTCACGCGGTCTTCGTCGGTGTTGACGGGGAAGGCGAAGATATCGACGATGACAGCATAGGCCGGCTTTTCGCTCGGCGCCAGGAAGCATCCGAAATCCTTGCCCGCCACCTGTCCGGCGGCGAGGAATTCGCCGCGCGCCCAGTCGCCCATGAACTGCATCGCCGCCTTGCCGGTGATCACCATGTTGGTCGTGTCGTTCCACGAGCGGCCGGGGCTGGCCGGATCGACATAGGTCGATACCTTGCGGTAGAGCTCGAAGGCCTTGGGGAGGATGGGCGACTTCATGGCTTCGGGATCGCGCTTGATGAAAAGCTCGTTCCAGTATTCCGGACCGCCGAGCGCGATGATCATATCGGTCAGGATGGACACTTCCTGCCAGGGCTCGCCGCCCACGGCAAAGGCTGTGTATCCCGCCGCCTTGATCTTGTCGGCGGCGGCGAACATCTCGTCGAGGCTCTTGGGCTCCTCGATATTCAGCTTATCGAACAGCGGCTTGGAATACCAGATCCAGTTATCGGCGTGAATGCCGACCGGCAGGCCGACAAGATAGCCGTCGACGCTCAGCTTGTCCCAGACGAGCGGCGGCATCACCTTCTGCCAGCCGTTCGCCGACGCCAGGTCGTCGAAATTGCGCAACTGGCCGGACGTGGCAAGGTCGCGCATCGCCGAACTCGGCGTCATCAGCACAGCCGAAGGCGGCTCGCCGCCGGCGATGCGGCTGGTCGCGGCCGCCACGGCGGAATCGAAATCGGCCGCGGGACTGTCGATCCATTTACCGCCCCGCGCCTTATAGGCGTCCGCGATGGCGTTCATCGCCTTGGATTCGCTGGCGCTGGTCCAGTATTGCAGCACATCGACGGTCTGGGCGAAGGCCGAGGTCGATGCCGCCAGCAACCCGAAAAGCGTGATGGCCGAAGAGAAGCGCTTGAATGTCATGTCAGTCCCCCTGCTTCTGAAGTTTTGCGGTAATTCGGCCGGACGCCGCCGGACAGGCGACGTCCGTCGTCTCAGGCTGCCTTCCCGACGGCAGCCCGCATCTCCTTGTTCAGGCCGTCGAGGAAGGCGGCCATGTCGGACTTGGAAATCTTGTCGCCGGCGACCCAGGCCACGGTGTTGTAGATGCCGAGGAATGAGCCGTTGCAATATTCCAGCATCTTCTCGGTCTCCGACTCGTCCAGGTCGAGCTGTTCCTTGAGGAAGGCGCCGAACCGCCTGCGGGCGAAGTCCTGCTCCATCACCGTCGATGGCTGGCTTTCGACATTGAGGATGCTGGAAGGCAGCGCGGGCGCCTCCACCTCAAGCGTGGTTTCGAGGCGGATGTCCCGGGAGGACGCGCCGACCTCGATCGTCAGCCTGCCGGCATCGAGCAGCCACTGGCGGTAATCGGGATCGTAGTAGCGCAAGTCCCGCGCCTCGATCTCGATTTCCACCCGTTTCGTTTCCCCCGGCTGTAGATCGACCTTGGCGAAACCCTTGAGCTCGCGGATCGGGCGGATCAGACGCGGATTGTGCGGGCGCGCATAGACCTGCGCGATCTCCTTGCCGGCCACGGCGCCGCTATTGGTCACATCGAACGAAACCGTGAAGGTGCTCGCGGCATCGATGACGGCCTTGTCGACCGCGATGTTCGAATAGCCGAATCGCGTGTAGCTCAGGCCGAAGCCGAACGGGAAGAGCGGCGCGAGCCTGCGCTTGTCGTAAGAACGGTAGCCGACATGGATGCCTTCGCTATAGACATGCCGGTTGTTCTCCCCCGGATAGGTCAGATAACCCGGCGTATCCTCGAGATGCACCGGGAAGGTGACCGTGAGCTTGCCGCAGGGATTGCTTTTGCCGAACAGGACATCGGCGGTGGCGCGCCCCGCGCCCTGGCCGGCGAAGAAATTCGCGAGCACCGCCGCCGTCTGGCTGATCCAGGGCATGACCACTGCATCGGGCGTCGCGAGCACGACGACGAACCTGCCGTTGCGCTTCGAGAGCCGGTCGATGAGATCGTCCTGCCCGTCATGCAGGTTGAGATGCGTGCGGTCGGAGCCCTCGCCGTCGTAGCCGACCTCGGTATTGCCGAAGAACAGCACGACATCGGCTGCATCGACAGCGGCGAGGGCCGATTGTTCCGAAGCCGAGCCCTCGGCAAAATCCTCGATCGCGTGGAAGCTGATGGCCGCGTCAGCCGCGAGGAGGCGGATTTCCTCGAGCGGGAT
>JAGRLJ010000154.1:0-12093 GCA_020441805.1 Rhizobiaceae bacterium | reverse complement strand
CGTTCCTGAGGAGCACGATCGATTCCGCCGCCATGCGCCGCGACAGCGCATGGTGTTTCCCGAAATCCACGGTCACGTCCGGCCGGACATTGCCGCGCGCGAGGCGGACCAGCTTGAGGACGCGCAGGCAGGAGAGATTCAGCACCTCCATGGGCACACGGCCGGCCTCGACGGCCTCGGCAAGTTCCTGCTTGCGGGCCCCGCTTTCCGGCATGTCGAGATCGTTGCCGGCATTCATCGACGCCGGACGGTCCTTGATGCCGTGCCAGTCGGAAACGACGAGGCCATCGTAACCCCATTCATCGCGCAACACGTCGTGGAGCAGCCAGCGGTTCTCGGCCGCCTGCACGTCGTTGAGCCGGTTGTAGGAGCTCATGACGGTCCAGGGATTGCTCTTGCGGATCGCGCGCTCGAAACCGGAAAGGTAGATTTCGCGCAGCGCCCGCTCCTCGACCACGGAGCTCATGGTCGTGCGCTGCACCTCGGAATTGTTGCAGGCGAAATGCTTGAGCGAGGCGCCCACGCCGTTATCCTGCATGCCGCTGATCACGGCGGCGGCGATTTCACCGGTCACGACCGGATCCTCGGAATAATATTCGTAGCTGCGGCCCGCGAGCGGCATGCGGCGGATATTGATGCCGGGCCCGAGCAGGATATTGACGCCGAAGGCCTGGCATTCGTCCGCCAGCGCCGCGCCGAGCTCATAGGCGAGCCCGACATCCCAGGAGCAGGCGAAGGAGGATCCGTTCGGGAAACAGGTCGCCGGCCGCGTCGAGCCGAAGGAGGTTTCGGGACCGCCGGAGACATCGGCGTTGACGACGCTGAGAAAGGAGGCGAGCTGGCTGTCGCTGTCCTGCGCGCCGTCGATCTGCTCGATCGAGTAACGGACGCCATAGGTGCCGTCGGTCATCAGGATTTCGGGAATGTTGAGGCGATAGTTGGCGGCGGTGCGCCACAGGCCGCTGCCGCTGACCAGCGCGACCTTTTCCTCAAGGGTCATCTGCTCCACGAGCTGCCCCAGTTCCTTGTCGGAGATATTCCACGTCATCGGCATTCCATCCCATAAAGCCAGGCGTCGCGGGCGGTCCTTACAGGCCTCCCCGCCTGTGCGGCAACTCCGGCCGCGTCAAAGAACGGGAAATTGATGGCACAGGATGCCCGTGTCATCTAGCCGCGAAAATTGCTCTGGAACTACGACAGTTTTTGATATTCAATGGGCTTGGAGACGGAGAGGACGAAAATGAATATCGCCTATCTGAAGGCCGAATCCTGGGATGAAACCGGCGATTGCGGCTTTGAAAATCACGGGCCTTCGACGGATTCGCACTGCCGACCCTTCGTCCATGGCTATGCCGACGTGCCCTATCACTGGCACCGCGAAATGGAGATACTTTTCGTTCTTCGCGGACGTTTCCGGTTGGTCGTCGACGGACAGACATGCGAGATGAATCAAGACGATATGATCATCATCAACGCCGATGTCCCGCATAATTCCACATCGATCTCGCGCGACGCGCTGATCTGCGGCGTCCATCTCGACGTGGCCCATTTCGAGCGCATGGGGCTCACCGGCTTCGCCTCCAGGCAATATCTCTGCCGCACCTTTCTCCACGCCCGCTCGTTCATGAATCGTGTCGCTCCGATCAAGGCGCTGATGTCGCGCCTGATCCTCAACCAGGCGAACCATCCCGAGGAAGCCCTGGTGCGGCAGACGATCGCCAACCTCCTGGCCAGCTACATCTATCGCTGGATACCGCATGACAAGGTCGATGCGGGGGGCACGCAGTTGCGCTCCGACAGCCGCCACCGCATCCTGAGGATCATGGATACGCTGGGCGGAAAGGACGAGAGCCAGCATCTCGGCAAGATCGCTGAAGCCGAGGGGCTGACGGTCAGCCATCTCTCCCGCCTTTTCAAGCGTCATCTCGGCATCGGTTACCGCGACTATTCGCAGAATATCCGCCTCGACCGCTCGGCCGAGGAACTGCGCTCCACCGACGATACGATCGGCGTGATCCTCGAACGCAACGGCTTCGGCAATCCGGCCGTCTTCTACAACAAGTTCCGCACCCGCTTCGGATGCAGTCCGGCCGAGTTCAGGCGCGACCAGCGCGCGTTGAAGCCGCAGAGCATGCTGACGGACAAGGACAGCGCCGAGGCGCAACGGGTCCTCTCGCAGCACCTGGCCGGCATCGCCAAGGCGGCCGAGCTTGCCATCGGCCTGAATGGCGGAAAACGGCAGATCGTGCTGAGCGCCCCGCACAATGCGAGCCTGAGCTAACCCCGATCGCCCGGCCCCATCGCTCGCCGGCCGAGGCGGCAACCGTCACGACTACCCACATCTCCGGGGAATAGGGACTGATGTCCAACTGGCTCTACGCAAGCCGGCGCGGCAATCGAGCATCGGAAAGAACGGCCCGCGAACATGACCCGACCGTCCGACTTTTTCGCAAATGTCTCACGGTCTCAAATGTCTCACGAACCTTGTTCAGAAAATCCAGAAACCCCGAGAGTTACAGGGGTTTGAATGGTGGGTGATCACGGGCTCGAACCGTGGACCCGCTGATTAAGAGTCAGCTGCTCTACCAACTGAGCTAATCACCCGCCGGGCGGCATCGTGTGCCGTTGGCGGGGCGTATAGCCGGGATGGCGGGGCTTGGCAACCCCCTGCCCCCGGAAAAAATCGCCGAACCTCGTTTTTGCCTCCGAAGGCCGGATTCGGCAATCGAATCAAAGGAGGAGCCGGCCTTCCGCGATCTTCACCGCCTCGCCGCCGATCCGGGCATGCACGATCCCCGCGGCACCCGATTCGATATGAAGATGGATATGGGAGGGCCGGCCCATTTCCACGCCCTGCTCGACCCTCAGCGCGTGACGGCCGGGCGCAAGCCCGTCGAAATGATGAATGGCCCCGCTCATCGCCGCGACGGCCGAACCGGTCGCCGGGTCCTCGGCGATTCCCAGGTCGGGAGCGAACATCCTCGCATGAAATCCGGCCCGATGATCGACCCCGCCCCGGCAATAGATATAGGCGCTTGTCGGCGCGCCCACCGCCTCCATCCACCGCTGGGAATCGAAGCGGACGGCGGCGGCGACGGAAATATCGCGGACCGGCACGAGCACATAGGGCACGCCCGCCGTCCAGACCGACAGCCGGTGATTCTCGAAACCGATATCGGCGGCGCTGATGCAGAGCGAATCGGCGACCGCCTGCGGGTCGAAGGATCCCGCCAGGCGCTCCGAGGCCCGCGGCAGGTCAAATTCCGCAAAGGAGGCGCCATGCGGCGCAAGCCGGATCGCGCAGCGCACTGGCCCCACCGTTTCCTCAAGGACGCTCATCAGGTCGAGTGCCGAGCCGCCGTGCAGCCGTTCGGCGAGCGCCACCGCGGTCCCGACCGTCGGATGGCCGGCGAAGGGAAGCTCGCGGCCAGGCGTGAAGATCCGCAGGCGCGCCGCATGCGCCGGATTTTCGGGCGGAAAGACGAAGACAGTCTCGGAGAGATTGAATTCGCCGGCGATCGCCTGCATGCGCCCATCGTCCAGCCCGGTCCCGTCGAACACCACTGCGAGCGGATTGCCCGCCAGCGCCTTGCCGGCGAAGACGTCGTAGATCGCATAATCGCGCGCCATGTCGCTCTCATCCTTTCCTGAAGATCCAATCGAGCACCGGCGGCATGAAGGGCGGATAGTCATGCGCCTCCGGATCCGCCGAGCGTATGCCGAACATCGCCGATATTTCCGGTTCCGACTCGACCGCGATATGGGCCGACGCCCGCGCGACCAATTCGCCTTCGCAAAGCGGGCTCCGGAAGATTCGGAAGATCGCGACCGTATCGGCAGAATGCACGGCGCGATAGGCCGGCTCCGCCGCCATCGCGCCGAGATCGAGGCCGGTTTCCTCGCGCGTCTCGCGCATCATATTGCCGTCGAGATCGCAGAGCCCGTCATGCACGTCGCTGTCGTCCAGCGATCCCGCCGGCGGATAAACCCGGCCCGGATTGGCGGTCGTATCGGCCATGCGGATCGCCATGACCGCGCCGTCCCGCGACAGGATCAGCGGCATGGCGAAAAGGTGATAACCGTCGCCGCCGCCCCGGCCGAACCGCCGCCAGTGCAGGAAGGCGGCATAGGGCACCAGATGCGCGGCGCCCCGGATATGCCCATCGTCGAGGACAAGATCGCGCTGGAACACCATCCTGCCGTTGAAAAGGCGGGGATTGAGCGCGATCTCCCGTTCCCAGTTCGCCGCGATGCCCGCCTCGTTGCCGGTCAGCCAGGGATGCGGCCCATCCCGGACCTCCAGCCGGAAAGAGGACACGTCGAAGATCGTGCCGGCCGCCGGAAAGCCGGCCGCCGTCAAGGTCCGATGCCTCATGGCACGACGAGCTCCACCGCCACAGGGCTGTGATCCGATGCCTTGGGCCGATCCCAGCCCGTGCGCGGGAAGCGGTCCACCTCCTGACCGGGCGGAAACGGCGTGCGGAACGGCTGGCCCGCGCGCACGATCTCCGGCACGGCGTCCGGATTGGCGCGCGAAAGGGCCGGCGAAAGCCAGAGGTAATCGAGCTGGCAGAGATGCCGGACCTGGAGGCCCTGCGCGTGATAGAGCGTCCAGCGGTCATCGGCCGGACGGCGCCGGACGATATTCTCCGCGAAGCCATCGGCCGAGAAGACGTCGAGCGCCGATCGTTCCTCCGTGACCGGCTGGTATGTCAGGCCGCGCCGCGGCGAACCGGATATGACCAGCCGCTCCTGATAATCGTTCATGTCGCCGCAGATCATGAAATTCTGTGTGGCCGCACCCGAGCCGGGACCGAAACGCGCCTCGATGATCCTGCGCACGGCCCGCGCCTCGGCCGTCCTGAGCGGCATGGAGGCGGTCCGGCCGTCCATGTTGTCGCGCGGCGTGTTCATCGACTTGAAATGCACGACATAGAGGGTCAGCGGACGCCCCGCCACCCGGACGTCGATCTCCAGACAATCGCGCCGGAAGATCCGGTCATGCGGCTTTTCCGCCGGCGCAAGGCCCTGGTCATAGAGACCCATGCCGTCGAAGGTCGCGTCCGCATGGCTGCGCAGGCCGACGAATTCGATCGGCTCGCCGTCGCGCGTGGTCTCACGCATCATCACGGCGACGTCGATGCCGCGCGAATCGTTGCCTTCGACGAGATATTTGTTGCGATAGCCCTCGCCCAGCATCCGATAGAGATAACCGAACTCGAAGGCATGGAGCGCTTCGAGACTTTCGACCTCCTGAAGGCAGAGAATATCCGCATCGGCCTCGGCTATGGCGAGCGCCGTCAATTGCCGCGTGTCATCGGTCAGCGAGATCATGCGCGCCTCTTCCAGGCGCTGGAAATCGGCGGCGGTGGCGATCTGGTAGAGCCGCAGCACGCGGTCGCTGCGAAGCTGGTTCCGGAAGCCGGTGAAGTCGAAACGCGTGAGCAGGTTTTCGATATTGAACGTTCCTATCCTGACCGCCATCCACGTCTCCCCGCCACGCACTGCCGCACCTATAGCACGGCCTGCCCGCGAAGCCATTCCATCCTTTCCCGCCACGCCGCAGCCGGGAGACGAAGCCGAAGTATTTTCTCCTGCCTTTAGTTGCGTCGCCGGTGATCGAAAGGTCCGTTTCTTGACCGTTCACAGTAAAAAATGCGGTCAAGCCTCCTTTTTTCCGGTGCCTGACGGTGGCCGAAAAAAAACGCTGGACTCGCGAATATTCCCAAAACATTATCCGTTCATCCAAGTGAAGCCAGCATCTTCCAGTGAGGGGGAATCAGATGAAAACATTCAGCAAAATAGCCATCGCCGCCCTTGGCGCGGCGCTTCTGTCGGTGCCTGTGGCGGCATCGGCGGCCGACTATTACGGCGCCTTCGCCTTCTCGCAGAATACCGGCGCGAGCGGCTGGGCGAAGAACTACCGCTCGCAGAGCGAAGCGGAAGGCGCGGCACTTCAGGTCTGCTTCCAGACCCGGGGCGCATCGGACTGCAAGGTCGCCTATTCCTTCGTCAATTCCTGCGCGGCGCTCGCCGTCGGCGGCGACAACGGCTGGGGCGCCGACTGGGGCGTGAATATCCAGGCCGCCGAGAACAAGGCGCTTTATACTTGCTCGGGCTACTCCTACAATTGCAAGGTTCTGACCAGCCAGTGCTCCAACGGTCAGTGACGGAACGAACGCTCTGCGTTCCAAACCGCCACGCAAGCTAAAGACGCAAAACCCGCGAGCACTCTCGCGGGTTTAATTTTTCAACCGAAAGTAATTCATCGAAAGTCGTACATCACTTCTATTTCAATGAAGGCGATATGCAAGCATTGCCATTGAACGTCCAGATTGTTTGACTTGCATTGTCTTTTTCATTTCAATGTATGCGCCGTGGGTAAAAACGGTAATCCGGGCGCTTGATCATGAAAGCTCTTGTCACAGGAGCAAACGGCCATATCGGCAGGAATCTCGTGCGCGCCCTTGCCGAGCGCGGCTACCAGGTTCGCGCCGCGATCCGCTCGCTTGGCGAGACCGGCCGCGACACCGCATTGCCGCCTATTCCGGGCGTCGAGCCCGTCGAGCTCGACATTCACGATGCCGATCGCTTCCGGGCGCTGTGCGACCAGATCGACATCCTCTTTCATCTCGCCGCCAGTCATACCTATTATCCCGGCACGCGCGCCACGGAAGAGGACATCGTCGCCGACAGCGTGAAAGGCGCCGAGACCGCCATCCGGGCCGCCGCCCGCCAGGTGCGGAAGGTGGTGCTCACCTCGTCGCTGGTGGCGGTGCCGCTCCGGGTTCCCGGAGAGCCGCCGGCAACGGAGGCGGACTGGCAGACGGACTTCTCCGTTCCCTACTTCCGCGCGAGGACCGAGTCGGAACGGCAAGCCTGGGATCTCGCGGACAAATATGCCGTCGAGCTGGTTACGCTCCTTCCCGGCGCGGTTTGCGGTCCGGGCTTCTCGCGCGGCACACCGAGCACGGACGTCATCGAGGGAATCCTGTGCGGCACCCTGCGCTTCGGTGCTCCGCGCATGACCTTCCCCATCGTCGACATGCGGGATGTGGTACGCGGTCACATCCTGGCGGCCGAAAAGCCGGTGAATGGACGATTCATCCTCTGCGGGGACAGTTTCCCTACCCTGCGCGAAATCTCGCAGCGGATGCACGGCATCGACCCCGCGGTGCCGGCGGCCCCCTATACGCTTCCGGATTTCATGGGGCCGCTGCTCCCCTATCTCGACTGGCTGAACTCGAAGCTCCACGACAGCCCCATCAGCCTGACGCCGGACGTGGTCGAGGCCATGCTCGGACGACAGTTCAATGCCAGCAACGCGCGGGCACGCGCCGAACTGGGCTGGGCGCCCGAATTCACGATCACGCAGACATTGTCGGATACGATGGACACCATCCGGCAACTGCGCCGGAGCGCCAGGCGCAAGGCATAGGATCCCTGGTCGCCGGGAGACGGCACCGGCAGTCGGCGCCGGAGACGATGCCGGTCAGGCCGCCGAGCTGACCATTTCACGCCGCACGAGATCGCCGAGACGGGAAATACCTTCGTCGATCATCTGGAACGACGCACAGGAAAAGGAGAGCCTGAGCGTGTTCTCGCCGCTGCCGTCGGCGTGGAACGCCTTGCCGGGGACGAAGGCGATGCGGTAGTCGCGGATCGCACGCGCGAGAAGCGCCGCGCCGTCCATGCCTTTCGGAAGCGTCATCCAGACGAACATGCCGCCCTCGGGCCGGGACCATTCGACACCGGCCGGCATTGCCTTGTCGAGGGCCGACAACATCCGGTCGCGCCGGGCGGAATAGGTCTCGCGGATGCGCTTCACCTGCGCCTCGAAGACCGATGCGGCGACGTCGCCGATCACCATCTGGTTGATGGTGGAGGAGTGGAGGTCCGCCGCCTGCTTCACCAGCACCAGCTTGCGGATAACCGGCTCGGCCGCGACCACCCAGCCGACGCGAAGACCCGGCGCGAGCGTCTTGGAAAAGCTGCCGCAATAGAGGGTTCGGGTCTTGTCGATATCCCCGCCATTGCGGGCGATATCGAGCGCCAGCACCGGCGGGACGCTTTCACCGTCATAACGCAGCGCCTGATAGGCTGCGTCCTCGACCACGGCGATGTCGAGCTCCGAGGCAAGATCGAGAAGCCATTCGCGCGCCGCGCGCGTCATCGTCTCACCGGTGGGATTTGAAAACTCCGGGACGCAATAGGCGAACTTGATGCGTCCACCGGCTTTTTCCGCCGCCTCGCGATAGGAGCCAGCCTCGCGGTTAGAAAGCGGCGTCAACCGGTCGTAGGTCGGTTCATAGGCGTTGAAGGCGCCGAGCGCGCCGAGATAGGTCGGCCAGGTCACGAGAGCCGTGTCTTTCGGCGAAAGAAAGATCTTACCCAGATAGTCGAGCACCTGCTGCGATCCCGAGGTGATCAGGACATTCTCCGCCCGGCAACCGATACCGAGCGCCCTCATCTCGCCGACGATCCATTCACGCAGCGGCCGGTAGCCTTCGCTCACCGAATATTGCAGCGCCGTCGCGGCCTGATCGCCGTCCAGCACACGGGCATAGGCCTCGGTCACGGCTGCCTTCGGAAATAGCGCGGCATCCGGAATGCCGCCGGCGAAAGAGATGATGTCGGGCTGCTCCAGCAGCTTGAGCAATTCGCGGATTTCAGAGGCTTTCATCCGGCCCGCACGTGTGGCGAAGACCTGTTCCCAATCCATGACGTTTCCTCGGTGGTGTTGTTATCCGGGCATCTCACCATGGAAACGCAAAAGCGTCAACAATACTGACCTAATTTCCGGTGCGGATTGCCGTCTTTTCGCCAGCAGCGCCGCCTTCGAGGCCGCCGCCGGATCGAATTACCGGGAAAATCAGAACGTCTTCAGAGTTTCCGCCGCCGCCTTCCGGTTCCGCTCGGCGATCCCCGCCGGCCCCTTGGCTTTCGCGAAGGCGATCAGGGCCGAAAGCGTCTCCTCGTCGCAGCCGTCGCCGCCAAGCCTGTCGATGCCCGCCCGCCGGGCCGAGGCGAGCACGGCATCGCAGGCGCCGGGCGCGAAGATGAATTGCTTCAACACGCCGCCCAGCACCAGCGGATCCTGTAGCCGGGCATCGTCGCGGATCGTGTCGATCACCGCCCGGCCGAATTCGCCGGCCTTGCCGTCCTGGTAGATCTGCGTCGTGTTGAAGATGACCTCGAACTCGACCTTCTCGGCGCTCGGCGGCTTCTCGACCATAAGATCCAGGCCGTATCGGGTGATTTCCGCCGCCGTCACCACCCGGCGCACCGTGTCGAGCTTGTGATAATTGGGCAGCAATGCCCAGCGCGCGTCGATATTGCCGTATTGCGCGAGCATATTGACCTCGGCGAGGGCCGCGCGCTTCTGCCGGTCATTCTTGGCGGCCCGGAAGTCGGCGCGGATCTTGTCCCAGACCCGGCCTATGGCCTCCCTGGAAAGCGGTTCGGCATCGGTTTTAGCCACCGGCCTGTCGTCGGCGGGAGGCTCCGCGGAGACCGCCCGCGGCGTCCATCCTTTCGCCTCGACCCAGTCAGCGAGCGCCTTGCGCGCCTCCGGTCCCCAATGGCCGGCGGGCGAGCCGCTATAGAAGCCGTCACGGGCCAGCCGACGTTCGATCGCAACCCTGATCTCCCGCGGAAAAGCCTTGCCCATGACGACGAGGGTCTCGTCGGCAAGTCCGGCGGGTGCCTCATGGAAGCCGTTCATCACCGCCTCGGCCACGGCATCCGCGCCCGCCTCCATCGCCCGGCCCGAGAAAACGCCCATGAAATCCATCTGCGCGCCGAGATCGGCGGCGCCGAGACCCATCCCGGCGAAAGAGCGGCCATAGCCGTTGTTGTAGAGCGCGATGCGCCACGTCACGCCTTCTTCCAGCGTCATCAACCGGTCGAAACTGTCGAAGGTGAAGGCATGGCTAATCTTCGACTTCGCCTTCAGCGAGCCGAGCGCCGCCGCCCTACGCCAGGCATCCAGCCGCTTCTTCCTGTCCTTGGCGATGCCGAGCCCGTCGTCATAGGCATCGCCGAGCAGCAGCAGCGCCTCGATATCGTCACGTTGCGCGGCCTGCCGCAGCATATCGGAGGCGGCGCGGTCGTCCTGCGGATAGAGGATGCCGGCGCGGAGCAGCTTGGCCTTGAGCAGAAATGCCTCGGGCTCCTCCCGCCGGACGCCCTCGTCGATCAACGCCATGAGCTCCGCGTCGCTCAACCCTTCGGCGCGGCGCGTGGGCTGGTAGCTGGTACTGCCGAGATAGCGGTACTGTGTCGCCGCATAGAGCCACAGCGCCTCACGGTTGCCGGCATCCGCCAGCCGCTTGAGAATCGGGCGCGCGCCATCCTCATCGGAGAATTGCGGATTGCCGGAGAGCTTGAGCTTCGCAAACGCCAGCGCCATGTCGCCCCGCTCGGACGCCAGGCTCAGCATCGACGCCGCGATACTCTCCGCATTGTCGAGTCGCGGGTGGTAATCGACCAGCAGACCGGCGAGGCGCAGGTAATTCTCGGTTCCGGAACCGGCCGCCAGCGCCCGGATCGCCTCCTGCGGGCGATAGCCGACGACATCGCCGGCAAGCAGGATCCCCGCCTCGACGCCCCTGGCGCGCGCATCGCGCCGCAGGTCCGGCGCCCGGACGAGCGCCAGCGCCCGCTTGCCGTCCGCCGGCCCGCCCTCGCCCCGCGCCAGCATTTCGGCCAGCACCGGCGCCGCATGGCGATCGGTCTCGATACGCGCTTCCAGAATCATCCGTGCCCGCACGGGATCCTTCGACGTTCCACGCCCGGCGCGCAGGGCCTCGACCACAAGGCGCGCGGCCTCGTCCGCATCCTTGCCGCCCGCCTTCATCGCCCGTTCGGCGAAGAGGAAAGCCGCACGGGTCTCGGTCGCCGGGAATCCGTCCTCTTCCAGGGTGGTGCGCGCGATCACGAAGGGCATCGCCGAACGCATTCCCTCCTCGTAGCGCGTCGTTTCCGTGCCCTGCGGCGGGGCGCTCTCCATCCGTCGGGCCCAGCGAACCACCTCCCGGAGGTCGCGCGGCCTGTCGGAACCGCCGCGATAGAGCGACATGAGCTCGTCGATCGCGCCCATATGCCCCTGCTCCGCCGCATCGTCGAGCGCCTTCAGGCCTTCCCTGCGGGAGACGTCCATCATCGTGCTCTCTCTTGCCCCCGGATGGACGCGGTAGAGCCGGTAGAGCAGGAACCGCGCCTCGGCGCTGCCGCCCTTGGCCAACTGGCGGACCTGCGGCGTCAGCAACCGGAGATCGGCTTCCCCGATCGCCATCGTCACCCTCAGCCACTGCAATTGCAGACGGGACCGGTCCGGCATGCCGACCCAGGCGGTCTGGCAGAGTCCTTGCAGTTTCCGCAGCGGGCTCAGGTCGAGATCCGGGGGAAAGAGTTCGGCGAACTGGACCGGCGGCGCCTTGGCCGAAGCGTCGAGCGGCGCGCTCGCACCCTTGTCGCAGGCAGCGACCGCTTCGTCGATCTCGCGTGCCCGCGCCTCGTCCGGCGTCGTCCGGGCGAGAGCCGAAGATCCAGCGAGGACGGCAAGAAGCATGGCGGTAATGAACTTGGCATTGCGGTTGACGCATGGCATGGCCTTCATCCTTTCCGGATGCCGAGAAAGGCATCTTCCGAAGACATGCGCGCACCGGCACGGCCCAAAAATCGAACGCCGCTGCGCGCGTTCAAGCTGCAAGAGACGACGTCCCGCTGGCATCATATATTCAAACCGGCACCCGGCCCATGCCCGCCGCCGCCACAAGCGAGAATTTAGCTGCCCCTCGAACGGAAGAAGCCGGGGCGCGACCGCCCCGGCTTCCGTGTCGATTCCCGATGCCCGCCGACCGGCGAACCGGTCAGTTGCGAGCCTTGTCGACCAGCTTGTTCTTGCCGATCCAGGGCATCATGCCGCGCAGCTTGGCGCCGACTTCCTCGATCTGGTGGCTGTCGTTCATGCGGCGGATGCCCTTGAATCGGGCAAGGCCGGAACGGTATTCCTGCATCCATTCCGAGGTGAACTTGCCGGTCTGGATGTCCTTGAGGACACGCTTCATCTCCGCCTTGGTCTCGTCGGTG
>JAGRLJ010000153.1 GCA_020441805.1 Rhizobiaceae bacterium | reverse complement strand
GCGTTCTGCTCGTGGTCGGCATGGAGGATGAAGATACGGTCCATGGCGCGCGCCAGAACGGGATTCACCACATAGTCCTCGCAGGGGACGGCAAAGCACATGCGCAGGAAGTTCGAGGCGTAATCGAGATCGTTCTTTGGATAAACGAAGGGCTGGCCGATATGGTATTTATAGGCCATGGCCGCGATGGTCGGCATCTTGGCGATCATGCGCAGGCTCGCCACCATGCGCTGGTGCGGATCGGTGATGTCGGTCGAGTCGTGATAGAAGGCCGAAAGCGCGCCGACGCAGCCGCACATCACCGCCATCGGATGGGCATCGCGGCGGAAGCCGGTGAAGAACCGGCTCATCTGCTCGTGCACCATGGTGTGATGGGTGACGCGATAGTCGAAATCGGTCTTCTGGGTCGCCGTCGGCAGTTCGCCGTAGAGCAGGAGGTAGCAAACTTCGAGGAAATCGCCATGCTCGGCAAGCTGGTCGATGGGATAGCCCCGATGCAGCAGCACACCCTCGTCGCCGTCGATGTAAGTGATCCTGGATTCGCAGGACGCCGTCGAGGTGAAGCCCGGGTCATAGGTGAAGGAATGGGTGTTCTTGTAGAGCGGCGTTATGTCGACGACGTCGGGGCCGATGGATCCCGATCGGACCGGCAGCTCGACCGACTTTTCGTTGAGAGTGAGAACCGCTTTCTTTTCAGCCATGAGTGCCTCCGGTCTGGTCGAGGGCGATGAGGAAACCGCCCGATGTCGCGATTTTTGCTATATTATCTCGGTGCTTATGCCAACCGATACGTTGGGTGAATGTTGCATCGCCACAGCAGTTTTGGCACCGCAAAACACGGAAATCAAAGAGAATCTGTGTGCGCCGCAATTTAATCGTTTGAAGCTTTCCGCAGGATTGCGTCCGCTTCCGTGCAGCCGTTCGGTCATCTGCCGCAGGTTGCCAAATTCGTGCGCCGGTTGCAATATCGCCGGGATGGATCGACGCAGGGCGTGGTGGTGGCAGGGGCGCGCGACAGAGCGGAGAAGGTGAAGCCGGCGCCCCGCGGCGTCCCGGACGCCGTCGATCTCCTGCCCGGCGCGTTCAGCGGCCATGAGTCGACGGATCGCGGGAGCATGGCCGGCTACCCGTCTCGTTGGCGTCCGTCCCTTTCGCGCGCCGGTGTCCTCCTTCGGTCCTGGGCCGCCGAGGAAGCCGAATATGGTCATCTTTTCTACTGGGTCCCGGTTTTCATGGGCATGGGCGCGGTGTTCTGGTTTTCCGCCAGCCGCACGCCTTCGGCGATTCAGGTGGGGTTGCTCCTCCTGCTGTTTCTGGCCGGCGCCTTGCTTCTCCGCTATCGCCGTCCTCTTTTCGGCATGGTCTGCGGCGCGCTGGCGATGCTTTGTCTCGGCGCGCTTTCCGCCGCCTGGGAGTCGGAAAGCGCCGCGACCGTCATTCTCGATAGCCCCGTCACCACGACGCTGACCGCGGTCGTCACCGAGCGCGAGGCCGTCGCCGGCGGACGCTGGCGCTATGGGCTCGACGTGATCGCGACGGAGAAGCCGCGCCTCAAGCGTGCGCCGCTGCGGGTGACCCTGACGGCAAGCGCCGGAAAGACGCCGCTCGGCCTCGGCGACAGGGTGCGCGGGCGCGCGCGTCTCCTGACGCCGTCAGGCCCGGCGCTGGCCGGTCTCAACGATTTTGGCTTCGACGCCTATTTTTCCGGCTCGGGCGCGATCGGCTTCTTCTATGGAAGTCCGGACAAGGTGGAGATGAACATCGCGCCGTCGTCATCGGTCTACCGTTCGTTCCGGCTCTTCATCGAAGGTCTGCGCGGCGGCATCAGCGCGCGGATCCGGTCCGTCCTGCCGGGCGATACCGGCGCCTTCGCCGCCTCCATGATCACCGACGACCGGCGGGCGATCGGCAAGGAGACGACGGAAGCCCTCAGGCTCGCGGGCCTGACCCATATCGTGGCGATTTCCGGGCTCAACATGGCGCTGGCGGCCGGCATCTTCTTCGTCGGCATCCGGGCGCTTCTCAGCCTGAGCCAGACTATCGCCCACCGTTACCCGGTCAAGAAGATCGCCGCTGCCGGCGCGCTCGTCACCGTGACCGGCTATTACCTGATCTCGGGCTTCGCCGTATCCGCCGAGCGCGCCTATATCATGATGGCGATCATGCTTGTCGCGGCCATGATGGGCCGGCCGTCGATCAGCCTGCGCAACGTCGCGCTTTCGGCCCTGGTGATTCTCGCCCTCTCGCCGTCCGCCGTCATGGGGCCGGGGTTCCAGATGTCCTTTGCCGCCACGCTCGCCCTGGTGACCGGCTATTCGGTCTGGCAGCGAAGAACGGACAACCGCCCGAATCCTGCCATGCCCGGCTTCCTGAAGCCCATCGCCGCGATCTGGACCTTCGCCTTCGGCATATTCGCGACATCGCTGATCGGCGGCCTGTCCACGGCGCTGTTCTCGATCGGACATTTTCATCGCATCGCCGTCTGGGGCCTGCCGGCCAACCTGCTCGCCATGCCGATCATCAGCCTCGTGGTGATGCCGGCGGGGCTGGCCGCGCTGATCCTGATGCCGGTGGGCCTCGACTGGCTGCCGCTCAAGGCGATGGGCATCGGGCTCGATCTGGTCATCGCCATCGCCAAATGGGCGGCTTCGCTCGGAGGCGACGTGGTGACCGGCAGGATAGCGGGCTGGCTGTTCGTGGGGTTGAGCGCCTGCCTTCTCGTGCTTGCGATCATGCGCTCGCCGCTGCGGCTGGCCGGGCTGGCGGCCGGCATCCTGCTTCTGCTATCGAACGCGTTCATGCCGGCGGCGCCGCGTCCCGATATCGTGGTCCACGAGGATGGGCGGCTCGCCGGTCTCGTTACGGGCGATGCGATCGCGTCCACGGCCAGCCGCCCGGCAGCCTTCGTCTTCGAGCAGTGGCTGAGGGCCCTGCCGGCGCGAAACCACCTCAAGCCCGTGCTGAAGGAGGCATTGCCCAGGTCGCATGACCGCAAGCCTTTCGACGAGGCGGAAAAGCGCGCGGAGACCGCCTTGCTCGACGCGGATCTCGATTCGATGCCGGCGGGGCGCTTCCTTTGCAGGGTCGGGCGCTGGTGCGCGGCGCGTGCCTGGAATGGAAGCAGGATCATCGTCATGGAGCGCCGGGAACTGGTTGGCCGCGCTTGCGATAGAGCGGATCTCGTCGTCACGCCGGCGCGCCTGCGATGGCGGGCATGCAGGTCGGGCGCGATGTTGCTGTCCGCCGAGACGCTTCGCCGTTCCGGCACGATGGAAATCTGGCTTGATCCGGAAAACATTCGTCAATTTCGAGTGATATCCGTCTTGGGGGATATCGATCGGCCATGGTATGCTCACAGAACATACGACTGGCGCAGCGGCGAATTCGTCGGGAAAGGGAGCCAGTCGACGGAATGAGCATATGGTCGCGAAAGTCGCCGCATCAGCCAGTCGCCGCAAGAAGGCGAATCCCGGGAAGGGGGAAACCACCGAGACCGAATTTCTCGACGCCGCGGAGCGGCAATTTGCCGAGAACGGCTATGCCGGCGCGAAGATCCGCGCCATTGCCGACGAGGCGAAAGCCAATCTCGGCGCGCTGCATTATTACTGGGGCAGCAAGGAAAGCCTTTTCCGCGCCGCCTGCGACCGGCGCATGGCGCCGATGATCGAGGAGCGGATGGCGCGTTTCGATGCGCTCGGCGATCCGCCCGCGTCGCTCGAAGCCGTCTTGCGGGCCTATTTCGAGCCGGCTTTCCTGACCTATCGCGACAATCCCGACAAGCGTCAGCTCTTTTGCCAGACCTATTCGCGGATCCTGACCGATCCCTCACCCCAGGTAAAGGCGATCATGGCGGATATTTTCGCGGAACCCACGCGTCGGCTGGTCGGTCTGCTGCGTCAGGCCTGCGGCCATCTCGACGACGCCGTGTTCTTTTGGCGGCTGCATTGCGTCTTCGGTGTTTTCCAGCATGCGGCGAGCTATACGGAGAATATCGGCTTGCTCGCCGAGGGGCGCTTCGATCACACCGATGTCGATTCGGGAATGGATCGCATCATCCAGTTCGTCGTGGCGGGGCTGGGCGCGCCGGCCATGTGATTTCCGGCGGCCCGAACCTCACATGTCGCGCAAGGCGAGGACGGTGCAGCGGTCGCCGGCTTCCAGGGCGTCCGAATGGGACGGACGGACGATCAGGCCGTCGGATCGCGCGAATATCTTCATCTGCGACGAATCCTGCTTGCCGTGGCAGATCGCCTCCAGTTCGCCATCTTCACGCCGGCGCAGGCGGGCGCGCAGATAGTCCTGGCGATGATCGTTCGCCGGAAGATCTGTTGCCGTGAATGCCGGCGTCAGTCGGTGGCGGAGCGGCCGGCGCGCCATGCCCGCGACCAGCGGCTCGAGGAAGAGCAGGGCGCAGACCAGGCTCGAGACCGGATTTCCAGGCAGGCCGAGGACGCGCGCGACCCCGAGCGAACCCACCATCAGCGGCTTGCCTGGCCGCATTGCGATTCGCCAGAAATCGAGTTCCATGCCGGCCGCGACCATGGTCGATTGCACAAGGTCGTAATCGCCGACGGACGCGCCGCCGAGCGTGACGATGATATCGGCCTTCGCCGCGCGCGCGCGATCGATCGCCGCATGGATGTCACGCCTGTCGTCGGCGACGATCCCGAGATCGAGTATTTCGGCGCCCGCCTGCCTGGCGATATGGCTGACGCCGAAGATGCTCGATGCGATGATCTGGTGCGGTCCCGGCGCTCCGCCGACCGGCACGAGTTCGTCGCCGGTCGCGATGATCGCGACCAGTGGCCTGGCGTGAACCGCGACGCGATCATGGTTCATCGCGGCTGCGACGGTGAGGTTGCCGGCATCGAGAATCGCGCCCGCCGGCAGCACCTCCTCGCCTTCGAGGAAGTCCTGTCCACGCGGCCGGACATGGCGGCCGGCCGTGAGGGTGAACCGGTTTTCGATCATGTCGCCGTCGAGTTTCGACGCATCTTCCTGTAGCAGAACGGCGTCCGCGCCCTGGGGAAGCGGTGCGCCGGTGAAGATGCGCACGGCGTCTCCCGGACCGACCGGGCCGGCAAAGCCCCGGCCGGCGGAAGATTCGCCGATCACACGCAGTCGGTTGCCGAGCGCGCCGACATCGGCGGCCCGCACGGCATATCCGTCCATCGCCGAATTGTCGAAAGGCGGCTGGGTCAGACGGGCGGCGAGGGGGGCGGCCAGCACGCGGTCGCCGGCATCGCGCAGATGCAGGATCTCCGTCCGGTCGAAGGAGGGCGTGCCCTGAAGCAGCCTGCGCAATGCGTCTTCAACCGAAATCAGCGACATGTCTCAGTCTCCGCGCCGATAGTCGCCGGATTTCCCTCCGGTCTTGCTCCTGAGCCGTATACCGCCGATCTCCATGCCCTTCTCCATCGCCTTGGCCATGTCGTAAAGCGTCAGGCAGGCGACGGATGCGGCGGTCAGCGCTTCCATCTCGACGCCGGTTCGGCCGGTGATGGCGACCGTTGCCTCGACGCGCAGACCGGGTAAGGCTTCGTCCGGCGTAATCTCGACGCTGACCTTGGAAAGAAGCAGCGGATGGCAGAGTGGAATGAGATCGGATGTCTTCTTCGCCGCCATGATGCCGGCGAGGCGCGCCGTGCCGATCACGTCGCCCTTGGCCGCGTTGCCGGTAAGGATCGCCTCCAGCGTGGCGGGCTCCATGCGGATGTAACCTTCGGCGACCGCGACGCGAACCGTCTCCGTCTTCGCGCCGACATCGACCATATGGGCCTCGCCGGATGGGCCGAGATGGGTGAGCTCGCCCGCCATGACGGCTATTCGGCGGCAGCCGAAGCCGCCCCGTTCAGGAGTTCGACGGTCGCGCGCGTGATATCCGCCTTGCGCATCAGGCTTTCGCCGACCAGGAACGACCCGATGCCGGACGCGGCGAGACGCAGGCAATCGTCATGCGTGAAAATGCCGCTTTCGCCGACGAGAAGCCGGTCTTCGGGGACATGCCGCGACAGGCGTTCCGACACGGCGAGATCGACCTCGAAGGTGCGCAGGTTGCGGTTGTTGATGCCGACCATCGGAGAGACGAGGCGCAGGGCGCGTTCCAGCTCCGATTCGTCATGCACCTCGATCAGAACATCCATCCCCAGCTCGAATGCCGTTTCCTCCAGCGCGCGCGCTTCGTCGTCCGAGAGCGACGCCATGATGAGAAGAATGCAGTCGGCGCCCCAGGCGCGTGCCTCATAGACCTGATAGGCCTCGAACATGAAGTCCTTGCGCAGCGCGGGCAGGGTGGTGGCCGCGCGCGCCTGGGTGAGATAGTCCGGCGCGCCCTGGAAGCTCGGCGCATCCGTGAGAACCGAAAGGCAGGCGGCACCGCCGGCCTCATAGGCGCGCGCCAGCGCCGGCGGATCGAAATCCGGCCGGATCAGGCCCTTGGAGGGGCTTGCCTTCTTGATCTCGGCGATCAGGCCGAAGGCGCCCGCTTCCTTCTTCTTCCGGAGGGCGGCCAGGAAACCGCGCGGCGGAGCGACATCGCGAATGCGGGCCTTGAGCTCGTTCTCCGGCATCGATGCCCTGGCGGCGGCGATTTCCTCGCGCTTGTAGGTCTCGATCTTTTTCAATATGTCGGCCATGGCGTCCTCAACCATTGGAAACGGCGATCAGCCGGTCGAGCGCGCCGAGCGCCGCACCGCTGGCGATCGATTGCGCCGCCAGCGCGACGCCGCCGCGGAGATCGGTCGCCTTGCCCGCCACGACGAGCGCCGCTGCGGCATTCGCCATGGCGACATTGCCATAGGCGTTCTCCGCGCCCTCAAGGACGGATCGCAGCGCCGCCGCGTTGTGCTCGCCGTCGCCGCCGCGAATGTCGTCGAGCGTGCAGGCGGCGAGACCGAAATCCTCCGGCACTAGCACGAATTCGCGGATCGCGCCGTTTTCGAGCGCGACCACGTCGGTCTTGCCGGTCAGGGTGATCTCGTCGAGACCGCTGCCATGCACGACCCAGACATTGGTCGATCCGAGCTGCCGCAGCACCTCGGCGACGGGGCGCAGCCAGTGCGGCGAGAAGACGCCCAACAATTGCCGCTTGACGCCCGCGGGGTTCGAGAGCGGGCCGAGAAGGTTGAAAATCGTCCGCGTTCCCAGCTCCACCCGGCTCGATCCGACGAAACGCATCGCCGTGTGATGCGCCTGGGCGAACATGAAGCCGATGCCCGCCTCGCGGATGCAGCGTTCGGTGACGTCGGGCGCGATGTCGAGCCGGACCCCGAGCGCCGAAAGCGCGTCGGCCGTGCCGGACTTCGAGCTCTGGGCGCGGTTGCCATGCTTGGCGACCGGCACGCCACAGCCGGCGACGATCAGCGCGGCGAGCGTCGATATGTTATAGGTATGCGTGCCGTCGCCACCGGTTCCGACGATATCGATCGCGCCATCCGGCGCTTTCACGCCCAGCATCTTCGACCGCATCGTGGTGACCGCGCCGAGGATCTCTTCCACAGTTTCGCCGCGCACGCGCAGCGCCA
>JAGRLJ010000152.1 GCA_020441805.1 Rhizobiaceae bacterium | reverse complement strand
AGATCGACGGATCGGGATGGTCGAAAAGGATGGCGCCGACCGGCGAATAGGTCCTCAGGTCGTATTTGTAAGGCGCATAATTGCCATGCCAGGCCACGACATCGAGCGGCGAATGGCCGATCTCGGTCACATAGAACCGGCCGCACCATTTGACCGTCACCCGGCAGGGCGTTTCCTTGTCCTCGTAGGCGGCGACCGGCGTCTTGAAGTCGCGCGGATTGGCGAGGCAGTTGGCGCCGATCGGTCCGCGGTCGGGCAGCGTGAACTTGGCGCCGTAATTCTCGCAGACATAGCCGCGCCAGACGGAGCCCTCGCCGAGGCGTGAGACCTTGAACATCATGCCGCGCGGCACGAGGCAGATCTCCAGCGGCTCGACATCCATGATGCCCATCTCGGTGAAGACGCGGATCGCGCCCACCTGCGGAACGATCAGCAGCTCGCCGTCGGCATTGAAGAAATAGTCGTCCGCCATGTCGGCGTTGAAGACATAGGCATGCGCCGCCATGCCCGACTGGCCCGTCGTGTCGCCGGCCGCCGTCATGGTGCGGATGCCGGCGAGGAAATCCACGGTTCCGGCCGGATCCGGGATCGGGTCCCAGCGGAGCTGGCCGAGCGGCAGCGAATGCTCGTCCTGGATCGGCGCCGATTTCCAGAGCGGATAGGATGCATTGGAGAAGCGACGCGTATGGCGGACGCTCGGCCGGATGCGGTAGAGCCAGGAGCGCTCGTTAGTGCCGCGCGGCGCGGTGAAGGGCGAGCCGGAAAGCTGCTCGGCATAGAGGCCGTAATTCAGTTTCTGAGGGCTGTTCTGGCCCTGTGGCAGAGCACCGGGCAGCGACTCCGTCTCGAAATCGTTGCCGAAGCCCGGCATGTAGCGCGGGGCCTCGCCGGTCTGGCCGACGACCGGGCGCGCGCCTCTCTTGGTCTGCTCCATGATGCTCCTCCGGAAGTGAGGCTAGCAGCCCGGGGACTGAGCCGCCAGTGGTTTTTGGGTGATGTATTTCGCGGCAAGGCTTCGCTTCTCCCCTCTGGGGAGAAGGAGAGGCTGAGGCTGGAGCCAACCTCACTCCGCCGCGATCACGCCGCGCTTGATCTGGTCCGCCTCGATCGACTCGAACAGCGCGCGGAAATTGCCCTCGCCGAAGCCCTCGTCGCCCTTGCGCTGGATGAACTCGAAGAAGATCGGACCGATGACGGTCTTCGAGAAGATCTGTAGCAGGATCCGGGTCGTGCCGCCATTCACCACGCCCTCGCCGTCGATCAGGATGCCATGCATCTTCATCCGTTCGATCGGCTCGTCATGGCCATGCACGCGATCGAAGGACATGTCGTAATAGGTCTGGGGCGGGCCGGGCATGAATTTCAGGCCGTTATCGGCCAGCCTGTCGGTGGCGTCGTAGATGCCGTCGGTGCCCACGGCGATGTGCTGGATGCCCTCGCCGCGATATTTCTTCAGGAATTCCTCGATCTGGCTGGTGTCGTCCTTGGACTCGTTGAGCGGAATGCGGATCTTGCCGCAGGGCGAGGTGATCGCCCGGCTCACGAGACCGGTGATGCGGCCGTCGATGTCGAAGAAGTGGATCTGCTTGAAATTGAAGAGATTGCGGTAGAAATCCCACCACTTGTCCATATTGCCGCGATAGACATTGTGGGTCAGGTGGTCGAGATAATAGAAACCGACGCCCTCCGGCTTCGGGTCGTGGGCGCCGAGCCATTCGAACTCATCGTCATAGGCGGAACCCTTCTCGCCATGCCTGTCGATGAAATAAAGCAGCGAGCCGCCGATGCCGACGATGGCCGGCACGTCGAGCGCCTTGTCGGCGCCCTCGTAGGGCGTCGCCCCTTTCGAGACGGCATGCTCGAAGGCGCGACCGGCATCGACCACGCGCCAGGCCATGGATGGCGCGCAGGGGCCGTGGGCCTCGACGAAGCGCATGGCATGGCTGCCTGGCTCGGCATTGAGAATGTAGTTGATGTCGCCCTGGCGCCAGACGGTAATGTCCTTGGTCTTGTGCCGCGCCACCGGGGCATAGCCCATACGGGTGAAGAGGTCGCGAAGTTTCCCGGGTTCGGGATGGGCGAATTCGACGAATTCGAAGCCATCGGTTCCGGCCGGATTGTCGGCGGTGATCTCGGCCGGCGGCGCGTCGTGCGGATAGGGACCCATGGAAATTCCTCCTCTGGAAGCTGATTGCGCACAGTATGCACCTGACAAAACGCAATGTCTTTGCAAAGTCCGCGCGAATGACTCATCATACGCACAATATGTGCGCATATTGGGGGATTTATGCATGACAGACGAGATGGACGGCTTCGATCTGAAGATTCTCGACGCCCTGCAACGGGACGGGCGGCTGACCAACAACGAATTGGCCGACCGCATCGGGCTCTCGGCGTCGCAATGTTCGCGGCGGCGGAGCCGGCTGGAAGCGGACGGCTATATCGAGGGCTACCAGGCTCGGCTCGACCGGCAGAAGGTGGGGCTCGACCTGCTGGTGGTGATCTCCGTGACGCTCGCCACCCACAACCGCGACAATGCGCGCCGTTTCGCAAAACTGGTCAACGACCTGCCGGAAGTGCTGGAGGCCTACGCGCTGACCGGCGAAATGGACTATCACCTCAAGGTGGCGACGCGCGGCCTCGCCGGTCTGTCGCGCTTCGTCAACGACGTGCTGCTGCCGCATGATTCCGTGCAGCATGTGAAAACGTCGATCGTGCTGGATACGCTGAAGAATTTCGCGGGCCTGCCGCTCGACGTCAGGCGGTGACGGACGGTCCGGCGCGGCAATGCGCTTCCGTCATGTCCATCCCGGACCCCACGGTCAGAGATTCCGGAAGGTCGAGGCGTAACCCGCCTCCTCGATCGCCGCGCCGATCGCCTGGGGATCGCGCCGGGAGGAAACGATCGCCTTCCTCGCCGTCAGGTCGATATCGGCTGACGCCTCGGGATCGGCCGCCTTGATCGCCTTGGTGACGGCGGCCACGCAATGGCCGCAGCTCATATCGGGAATATCGTATTCGTACATTTCACGGGCTCCTTCGAGGATATGATCCGATATGGGCGTTCCAACCATGTCGAGGTCAAGTATGTCCATGCGAAATTTTGGGGCGGTCCGGATGCGGTCACAGCCCTGCGACCCCGAACTTCCGGCCTTTGGGCGCGGAGGCCGGTGCCGCCGTCATGCCTGCCGCGAAATCGTCGATGATCGGGCAATCGGGCCGGTTGTCGCCATGACAGTGCCGGACGAGGTGACGGAGCGTCTTCGTCATCTCGGCGATTGCGGCGGCCTTACGCTCCAGTTCCCGGATATGACCGAGCGCGATATCCTTGACGTCGGCGCTGGCACGCGACCGGTCGCGCCAGAGCGCCAGCAGCGCCTTCATCTGGTCGACGGAGAAGCCGAGATCGCGCGCGCGTCGGATGAAGCCGAGCGTGTGGATGTCGTTCTCGCCATAGACGCGGTAGCTCGAACCGGTCCGATGCGCCCGCTCGATCAGCCCGATCCGTTCGTAATAGCGGATCATCTTGGTGGAGATGCCGGAGGCCTTGCTGGCTTCGCCGATATTCATCTGCTGCTCCCTGGATGCCGCGCGACGGCGCACGATCTTCATGCGAAACGGAAACGCCGCAGCCGCAACGCATTGCCGAGCACGAAGACGCTCGACATGCCCATGGCGGCGGCGGCGAAGACCGGCGACAGCAATGTGCCGTTGACCGGATAGAGCACGCCGGCCGCCACCGGGATCAGCACCACATTATAGGCGAAGGCCCAGAACAGGTTTTCCTTGATGTTGCGGATCGTCGCCTGGCTAAGCGCGGTGGCGCGGGGCACGCCGGCAAGATCGCCCGACATCAGCACCACATCGGCGCTTTCGATCGCGATATCCGTCCCCGTGCCGACCGCGATGCCGATATCGGCTTCCGATAGGGCGGGCGCGTCGTTGATGCCGTCACCGACGAAGGCGACCTTGCGGTCTCCGGCGCGCAGACGCCGGATAACATCGGCCTTGCCGCCCGGCAGCACCT
>JAGRLJ010000151.1:5742-8867 GCA_020441805.1 Rhizobiaceae bacterium | reverse complement strand
GGCACGTCGCAGAATCTGTAGTTCGGTCATGCGGCCATCGGCCGTGTGACGGGGGTAAAAAGCCGGGGATAAGACATGGCCAGTGCTGAAGGCAAACAACACGACTACCACATCATCGATCCGAGCCCGTGGCCGATCCTGAGTTCGATTGGCGCTTTCGTGCTCATGTTCGGCGCGGTGTGCCTCATGCGCTGGCTTCATGGCGCCGAGTTCCATCTTTTCGGCATCGACATGGCGGCGACGTTCAAGTTCTGGCTCTTCGCCATCGGCCTGATCATCACGCTCTATTCCATGTTCGCCTGGTGGTCGGACACGATCAAGGAAGGCAATGAGGGCCATCACACCCGCGTCGTGTCGCTGCATCTGCGCTACGGCATGATCATGTTCANNTCGCCTCCGAGGTGATGTTCTTCGTGGCATGGTTCTGGGCCTTCTTCGATGCCAGCCTTTTCCCCAACGAAGCCATCCAGGCGAGCCGCGTCGAGTTCCTCGGCGGCCAGTGGCCGCCTAAGGGCCTCGAGGTTCTCGATCCCTGGCACCTGCCGCTCTACAACACGATCATCCTGCTGCTGTCCGGCACGACCGTGACCTGGGCGCATCACGCCCTGCTGCACAATGACCGCAGGGGCCTTGTCCAGGGGCTCGTGCTGACGGTCGCCCTCGGTATCCTTTTCAGCAGCGTCCAGGCTTACGAATACATCCACGCTCCGTTCGGCTTCAAGGATTCGATCTACGGCGCCACCTTCTTCATGGCGACCGGCTTCCATGGTTTCCACGTCCTGATCGGCACCATCTTCCTGCTGGTCTGCCTGTTTCGGGCGGCGGCCGGCGGCTTCACTCCCGAGAAGCATTTCGGCTTCGAGGCGGCGGCCTGGTACTGGCATTTCGTCGACGTGGTCTGGTTGTTCCTCTTCTTCTCCATCTATATCTGGGGTGGCTGGGGCGCGCCGCTGCACGGCTGAGGCCGGCGCATGCTGATTGACGGCGGGCGGCGAGGCGACTTGCCGCCCGTTTCCTTTGAGCCAGGGGAGCACATCATGGACGAGATCCGTTCCGAAGACGGCCCGAAGGGTGGCCGCTACGTCATGGGTATGCCGGGACAGGAGGCGGTCATGACCTTTTCCCGCGCCTCGCCCCGCCTGATCATCGTCGATCACACCGAGGTGCCGGATATCTACCGGGGGCAGGGCATCGGTACGAAGCTTTCGGCGCATGCGATCGCGGCGGCGCGCGAGGGCGGCTGGAAGATCATTCCACTTTGCCCCTTCTTCAAGGCGCAGGTCGCGCGCCATCCGGAATGGAGCGACGTGATCAGCGGCTAGCGCTGCGTACGATCCGGAAGCGCGGAGAACTATTCGAGCCGGTTTTCCCCGTTCTCCGGGCTTTTGATTGGACGAATGGACGCATTGCCGTTACCAACGCGGAGATGCAAGAATTCCCGACCATCGCTCCTCCTGACACGCCGATCGGTATTCGACCATGACCGAAGACAAAGCCCTGTTCCCCCCTGTCGACCCCGTCCGCGCCGGGCTGTCCTGCACCTGCCCGCGCTGCGGCCAGGGCAAGCTGTTCGACGGCTTCATCAAGCTGAGGCCCCAATGCAGGAGTTGCGGCCTCGACTATTCCTTCGCCGATGCCGGCGACGGCCCGGCCGTCTTCGTCATCCTGATCATCGGCTTCGTCGTCGTCGGCCTCGCGCTGTGGACGGAGGTCAATTACAATCCGCCCTTCTGGCTGCATTTCCTGCTCTGGATACCGCTGACCATCGGGCTCAGCCTGTGGCTGCTCCGGGTGCTCAAGGCGCTGCTGATCGCCCTGCAATATCGCAACAATGCCCGCCAGGGCGAAATCGACCGTGGCTGACGTCCGCCGCCGGCCCGGCCGCGGCATGCTGGCGGCGACCGTCGTCGCCTTCGCGATCCTGATCTCGCTCGGCACATGGCAGGTGTATCGCCTCCAGTGGAAGGAGGCGCTGATCGCCGGGATCGAGGCGAGGCGGCATGCCGCCCCCCTTCCGATCGCCGAGCTTGCGCGCCAGGCAGCGGCCGGACGCGATGTCGATTATGTGCCCGTCACCCTGTCCGGCGTCTTCGACAATGCCCATGAGCAATATTTCTTCGCGACCGACGACGGCAAGGTGGGCTATTACGTCTACACCCCGCTCGATCTTGCCGATGGCCGCACCGTCTTCGTCAATCGCGGCTTCGTGCCGGAAGACCTCAGGGACCCGGCGAGGCGCGCCGAGGGACAGCCTGCGGGCGCGGTGACGGTGACCGGGCTTGCTCGGGCGAGACTGTCCGGCAAGCCGTCCTGGGTCGTTCCCGGCAACGAGCCCGGCAAGTCGCTTTACTTCTGGAAGGACCTCGATGCGATGGCGGCGAATGCCGCGGTTCCGTCGGAACGGCTGGTGCCGTTCTTCGTCGATGCCGATGCCACGCCCAATCCCGGCGGCTGGCCGAAAGGCGGCGTGACCCAGATCGACCTGCCCAACAACCATCTGAATTATGCGCTGACCTGGTACGGCCTCGCCGCCGCGCTGGTGGTGATTTCCGTGCTGGCCTTCCGCCGGAAGGCCACAGACAGGGCCGGAAGCCGGAAGCGGAGTGGAAGATGAAACCGTTGTCCGACATGCTGGTCGTTGTCGTCGCGCTCCAGCATTTCTTTTTCCTCGTGCTCGAAATGTTTCTCTGGACGAGGCCGATCGGCCTGAGGATATTCCGGAACACGCCCGAGCAGGCCGGGACGATGCGGATCCTCGCCGCGAATCAGGGCCTCTACAACGGCTTTCTTGCCGCCGGCCTCGTCTGGTCGCTGACGGTCGCGAGCCCGCTTTTCGCCTTCGACATCAAGATGTTCTTCCTCGGCTGCGTCGTCGTCGCGGCGCTCTATGGGGGCTATTCGGTTTCCCGCCGCATTCTCCTGATACAGGGCCTGCCGGCCCTGGTCGCGCTCGCCGTTACCATCGCCCTCGCCAATCCCTATATCGACGCGGATTGCTGCGCCCCCGCACCCGCCACCACTGTGCTACGATAGGCTGACATGGACCGTTCCCCGCTCACTATCCGTCTTTGCGCGCCGCGCGGCTTCTGTGCCGGCGTCGATCGCGCGATCCAGATCGTCGTCCT
>JAGRLJ010000151.1:0-5661 GCA_020441805.1 Rhizobiaceae bacterium | reverse complement strand
GCCAAGGGCGCGATCTTCGTCGAGGAATTGGACGAGATACCGCCGGAGCATCGCAGCCAGCCGGTGGTCTTTTCCGCGCATGGCGTGCCGAAATCCGTGCCGGCCGACGCCTCGGCGCGCAATCTCTTCTATCTCGACGCGACCTGCCCGCTGGTTTCCAAGGTCCACAAGCAGGCGCTGCGTCACCGGCGGCTCGGCCGGCATGTGATCCTGATCGGCCACGAGGGCCATCCCGAGGTGATCGGTACGATGGGCCAGCTTCCGGAAGGCGCGGTCTCGCTGGTCGATACGGTCGAGGATGCGGGGCGCTACATGCCGCCGGATCCGGACAATCTCGGTTATGTCACGCAGACCACGCTTTCGGTCGACGACACCGAGGGTGTTATCGCCAGGCTCAAGGAGCGCTTCCCGAACCTCAAGGACCCGGCGGCCGATTCGATCTGCTACGCCACGACCAACCGGCAGGAGGCGGTGAAGCTCGCCGCGCCCGGAACCGATCTCTTCCTCATCGTCGGCGCGCCGAACTCGTCCAATTCCAAGCGCCTGGTCGAGGTGGCGCTGAAGGCCGGCGCCAGCCGGGCGCTTCTCGTCCAGCGCGCGGCCGAGATCGACTGGGACACCGTCGGCCCGCTCCGCACCGTCGGCCTGTCGGCGGGGGCCTCGGCGCCGGAAGTGATCGTCAACGAGATCATCGACGCCTTCCGCGACCGCTACGACGCCACGGTGGAACTGGCCGAGATGGCTGAGGAAAACGAGCATTTCCCCGTCAATCGCGAGCTGCGGCATATCGAGCTCACCCATGAGGACATGGCCTGGGTCAACGGGTGAGGCGCGGTCCCGCATCGCCGCGTCGAACACCCGGAACCATGCGAAGGGGCCGGGCCATTTGACCCGGATTGCCGGCGCCTTTCCCAAATCCGCCGCACGGCCGTGGAAATCGTCGCAAACGGTTGCGATGCGGAAGCTTCTGACATAGCAGGGTTGGACGCGCACCACGCCAGAGAGGGAATTCGTTCGTTGGCAGTCTATACCGATATCACCGAGGACGAACTGGAACGCTTCCTCGCCGATTACGACGCCGGCTCGCTCATGTCCTACAAGGGCATCGCCGAAGGCGTCGAGAATTCGAACTTCCTGCTCCATACCGACAAGGCGCCCTATATCCTCACGCTCTATGAGAAGCGCGTCGATCCCGCCGACCTGCCGTTTTTCCTCGGGCTGATGCAGCATCTCGCGGACCGGGGCCTGTCCTGCCCGCTGCCCGTCGCCCGCCGGGACGGGGCCTTGCTCGGCCGGCTCGCCAGCCGGCCGGCGGCGTTGATCTCCTTCCTCGAAGGCATGTGGCTCAGGAAGCCCGCCGCCCACCATTGCCGGCAGGTCGGCGAGGCGCTGGCGCGCATGCATCTGGCGGGGCAGGGCTTCGCCATTTCCCGCCGGAACGCCCTTTCCGTTTCCGGCTGGCGGCCGCTCTGGGACAAGTCCGAGGCCCGCGCGGACGAGGTCGAGGCCGGGCTGAAGAATGAGATCGCCGCCGAGCTCGACATGCTGGAGAGCCGTTGGCCGAAAGACCTGCCGACCGGCGTCATCCATGCCGACCTCTTTCCGGACAATGTCTTCTTTCTCGGCGACCGGCTTTCCGGCCTCATCGATTTCTATTTCGCCTGCAACGATTACCTGGCCTACGACCTGTCGGTCTGCCTCAATGCCTGGTGCTTCGAGAAGGACTGGTCCTACAACATCACCAAGGGCATGGCGATGATCGAGGGCTACCGGTCGGTGCGGCCGCTGTCGGCGGCCGAGGCCGAGGCGCTGCCGCTGCTTTGCCGGGGTTCGGCGCTGCGCTTCCTCCTGACCCGGCTCTACGACTGGCTCATGACCCCGCCCGGCGCCATGGTGACCAAGAAGGACCCCCTGGAATATCTCCGCAAGCTCCGCTTCCACCGGAATGTGGCGAGCGCCGCCGAATACGGCCTGCAACATCCGGTGACGGCATGAAACATGTCGACATCTTCACCGATGGCGCCTGTTCCGGCAATCCCGGGCCGGGTGGCTGGGGAGCGATCCTGCGCTATGGCGAGATCGAGAAGGAGCTGTCCGGCGGCGAGGCCGAAACCACCAACAACCGGATGGAACTGATGGCCGCGATCTCGGCGCTTCAGGCGCTGAAAAGCCCCTGCGAGGTCGATCTCTATACCGACAGCGCCTATGTGAAGGACGGCATCTCCAAGTGGATCCACGGCTGGAAACGGAACGGCTGGAAGACCGCCGACAGGAAGCCGGTCAAGAATGCCGAACTCTGGCAGGCGCTGGAGGAAGCGCGCGACCGCCACAAGGTAACGCTGCACTGGGTCAAGGGCCATGCCGGCCATCCCGAGAACGAGCGCGCCGACGAGCTCGCCCGCCTGGCGATGGCGCCCTTCAAGCAGAAGAAGAGGCCGGCCGACGCACCCTGAAGCGCGCCGTTTCGTCCGTTTTTTGCGCGGGCTCAAATACAGGCTGGCGATTTCCTGTCATGAACCCGCAATGCCGCATTGAACCGCGGCGTTGGCCGGTCTAGAGGATGGACGGGGAACGGAGCGAGATGAGAAACCCGGTCGGCAGTTTTGGGATCTGGATGCGCGTTGCCTGCGCCGTCCTGCTGCTGTCCCTGGGGATGGCGCACAAGCCGGTCTATGCCCAATCCGCCGTGTCGCCGGCCGATGCCGCTTACCGACTGCCCGACGGCTCGTTTGCCATGCTCTGCTTCGGCGGCGGCGCCGACCGTGGGAAGAGCAAGTCCGCCGGACGTGGCTGCGAAGCCTGCCGCATCGCCTCCGGCACCCTGCTGCCGTCGCCGCCCGGGGACCATAGGCCGGCGCCGGGCGGCTATCGGGACATCGCCTTTCCGGTCCGGACGGTTTTTCTCGCTCCGGGCGGCTGGCGTCCGGGCTCGCCCGTGCGCGGTCCGCCTTTCGTGTTGACCTGAGCCATGGCGCGGATAGCGCGCCGGAACATCGAAACACGAAGGAAATATCCATGAACACGTTTACCCGCGTCCTTGCGACGCTTGCCGCAATCGCCCTTTCAGCCACGCTCGCCCTTGCCCATGGCTACAAGCTGGGCAATCTCGAAATCAAGCATCCCTGGGCCAAGGCCACGGTCGAGGGCGCGCCGGTCGCCGGCGGCTTCATGACGATCGTCAATACCGGCGCCGAACCCGACCGGCTGCTCAGGATCGCCTCCGACGTCTCCGGCATGATTCAACTTCACGAGATGAAGGTCGAGGACGGCATCATGAAGATGAACGAGGTTCCCGGCGGCATCGAGATCGCGCCGGGCGCGACCGTCGAACTCAAGCCGGGCGGCCTGCATGTCATGTTCATGGGCATCAAGGCGCCGTTCAAGGAAGGCGAGAAGGTCAAGGCCGTGCTGACCTTCGAGAAGGCCGGCGACGTCGAGGTCGAGTTCAAGGTCGATGCGGCCAACAAGGGTGCGCAGGACCACGAGCAGCACCAGATGCAATAAAGCGAACGGAAACGGGGCCGCTTCGCGGCGGCCCCGGATGATCCGCCGCTGGCGGGTTTCAGAGCTGGCCGAGCAGTGTCGCCGCGCCGGAGACTTCCGCCTTGCCGGGCGCATCCTCGACATTGAGCTGCGTTATCCTGCCGTCCTCGATCAGCATGGAATAGCGCTTCGAGCGGATGCCGAGGCCGCCGCCCGAAAGATCGATATCGAGGCCGAGCGTCTTGGCGAATGTCGCCGCGCCGTCGGCGAAGAAGCGGATCTTGCCCTCGCCGCCGGACGCTTTCGCCCAGGCCTGCATGACATGCGGATCGTTGACCGACACGACCGCGATCTCGTTCACGCCCCTGGCATGGAAGCTGTCGCGGTTTTCGAGGAAGCCCGGGAGGTGGTTCATCGAGCAGGTCGGGGTGAAGGCGCCGGGCACCGCGAAGAGCACGATCTTGCGACCTTTGAGGAAGGTCGCAAGATCGATGTCGGACACGCCGTCGGCTGTCTTCTCCTTGAGTGTGGCCGCGGGCATCGTGTCGCCGATCGCAATCGTCATGGTCAGTCTCCGTTTGAGTAATGATGGTGGTTAGCGCGGCGCTAGTCGAGTGCGAGTGTCGCCTCCATGGCGCGCGCGCCGGACTTGATGAGCAGCGTGATCTGGTGCGGCGCGCCAGCCCGGTCGATCCGCTTGAGCGGAACCGTCACCATGGCTTTCCGGCCGAGAAGGGTGACGGTGGGATCCTTGCCGAGGCTCACGCCGCGCGAAGTGGCGGCCGCCACCTCCACCGCGCCGCCGGGCACGAGCAGGTCCGCGACGATGGATTTGCCGTCGGCGGATTTCATGAGGCTGTGTATGGCGAAATCCGCCGAGGGTTTCTCCGGCAGTTCGGCCTCTGCCATCAGGAGAGCGGAGAATTCTTCGCCCTCTGGTGCTGCGGCGTCGAGCGGCAGGGTGAAGTCGGCGGCGAAGGGCAGGCAGATCGTATCGCACACCCCGACCAGCGCCTTCAGGTCGATCCTCGACGGCCCCGTCTCGTCCGGCTTCTCGAACTCCACCACCAGGCTGACCGGGTGGTGGTAGCCGATGAAAAGGCCGGCCTCGTCCATGCCGATTTCCGGGACGGGATAGGAAATCGATTTCAATTTCAGGTTCGCGGAGCCGGAAAAATCGAGCTCGGGCGCCATGCCGGCGGTGCCGGGATTGCGCCAATAGGTCTTCCAGCCCTGTTTCGGCTCGATCTGGACGAGCGCCCTGACGATGCCGTTGCGCGGCTGGGACAGCGCCAGAAGCCGCATCCGCCCGCCTTCGGACGTGTTCCATGGCGTCATCGCGGCTCGCGCGGGGAGGGGCGCCAGGGTCGCGACGATCAGGATGAGGGCGAGGACGGCACGGGCGAGCAGCATGGGAGGCATTCCGGTTCAGACGGGCACGCGTCGCCTGTCGGCGGCGCTGGTGCCTTGATACGAAATTTTCCGGCGGCGCGCATCTTCGTCCTTTTCATTTCACCGCGAATTGATAGGCTGTCCCCATGGTCGATCTGCAGATGTTGAAGAGCAAGGGCGAGCGCGGCTTCCTTGACGGTCAGTTCCTGATCGCCATGCCAGGGATGGCCGACAGCAATTTCTCCCGTTCCGTCGTTTATATCTGCGCCCATTCGCAGGAAGGCGCGATGGGTTTCGTCATCAACCAGCCGCAGCAATTGAGCTTCGTCGATATCCTGCTGCATCTCAAGATCGTCGGCGACGAGGACGCGATTCTGCTGCCCGACGCGACCCGCGATTTCCTGATCCAGAAGGGCGGGCCGGTGGAATCGGGCCGCGGCTTCGTGCTCCATACCGACGATTATCTCACCCAGTCCTCGATCCCGGTTTCCGACGAGATCTGCCTGACGGCCACCGTCGATATCATCCGCGCCATGTCGCGCGGCAAGGGTCCGAGAAAGGCCTCGCTGCTGCTCGGCTATGCCGGCTGGGGCGCGGGCCAGATCGAAAGCGAGATCGCCAATAACGGCTGGCTGACCTGCCCGGCCGACGAGGGCCTGATCTTCGATCCCTGCCTCGACAACAAATATGACCGGGCGCTGGCGCTGATGGGCATTCATCCCGCCATGCTCTCCATGCAGGCGGGACATGGGTGAGGAGCGGTTCGCGTTAGCGAAGCAATCGATC
>JAGRLJ010000150.1:213-3342 GCA_020441805.1 Rhizobiaceae bacterium | reverse complement strand
TCGTCGCGCTCGACGCCTTCGGCCCCGTGACCGACAATGCCGGCGGCATCGCCGAAATGTCGGGCCTGCCGAAGGAAGTCCGCCAGTCCACCGACGCGCTCGACGCCGTCGGCAATCCGACCAAGGCGGTCACCAAGGGCTATGCGATCGGTTCGGCGGGCCTCGGCGCGCTGGTCCTGTTCGCCGCCTATTCCAACGACCTGCAATATTTCGCGGCGAACGGCGCGCAATATCCCTATTTCGCCGATGTGGGGCAGATCTCCTTCGATCTCTCCAACCCTTACGTCGTCGCCGGCCTGATCTTCGGCGGCCTCATTCCCTATCTCTTCGGCGGCATCGCCATGACGGCCGTCGGCCGCGCCGGCGGCGCGGTGGTCGAGGAGGTGCGCCGGCAGTTCCGCGAGAAGCCGGGCATCATGGAAGGCAAGGACAAGCCGGATTACGGCCGCGCGGTCGACATGCTGACCAAGGCCGCGATCCGGGAAATGATCATACCGTCGCTGTTGCCGGTGCTGGCGCCGCTCGTCGTCTATTACGGCGTGCTGCTGATCTCCGGTTCCAAGGCGTCGGCCTTCGCCGCCCTCGGCGCCTCGCTGCTCGGCGTGATCGTCAACGGCCTCTTCGTCGCGATCTCCATGACCTCGGGCGGCGGCGCCTGGGACAATGCCAAGAAGAGCTTCGAGGACGGCTTCGTCGACAAGGATGGCGTCAAACATCTCAAGGGTTCGGAAGCCCACAAGGCCTCGGTGACCGGCGACACCGTCGGCGATCCTTACAAGGACACCGCCGGCCCGGCGGTCAACCCCGCGATCAAGATCACCAATATCGTGGCGCTGCTGCTTCTCGCCGTCCTGGCCTGACGGCATCCGCCCCACGCGAAAATGGCGCCGGAGCGATCCGGCGCCATTTTCATATCGGGATTTGTCCGGCTGAACCGGCGAGCCGCGACCAGGCTTAGAAACGCCGGGTTCCGAGGGCCGACTGGGCTGCCTGCGTGGGATTCAGCCCGCCCTTGAGCAGGCGCAGGAGGAAGGTCATTTCCGTGCCGCCGGTCGGCGTCGTCTTCGACAGCATGTCGACGACGCGGCCGTCCTCGAGCTTGTAGTTGGCGAGCCTGTCGACTTCGCCGTCCTTGTTGAA
Organism: Rhizobiaceae bacterium; assembly: GCA_020441805.1. Taxonomy (GTDB): domain Bacteria; phylum Pseudomonadota; class Alphaproteobacteria; order Rhizobiales; family Rhizobiaceae; genus Rhizobium_E. Next base: position 2,202 of record JAGRLJ010000150.1, on the reverse strand, counting down.
ATAGACCGCCAGGATATTCTGCTCGACCAGCTTGGGCTTCATGAAAGCCGCCATGCGGGTGCGCTTCTGGGAAATATAGTAGAAGACTTCCGTATCGAAAGTCGCGGTCGCCGACGGCGATCCGAGCGACAGCATCACCTGTTCCCGGCTCGATCCGACCGGGGCGAGCGCGAGCGTCTGCTCGTCGACGACATAGCCGTTCTGGATGACGTCGCCCACCTGGCAGGAGGAGAGGGAAACCGTCGCGGCGAACGCGGCCGTCACGATGCCGCCTGCCTTCAGGATACGGTTCTGCCTGACATCAACTCTCAACGCATTCTCCCGAACTGTCGCCCGGCGGGAGGGAAGCCGCCATGATTTTCAGTATCCGCCATCGAAGCGACGCAGTTTTCCCCGAACAAGCCTGCGCCATTGCAATTCGTGCCTGCTTCGGTAAACCAGCTTCCTTGCGGATGCAACAAGTCGCGCCACGAATGCTGCGGATTTCAGAGCCTCAAATCAGGGCAAATTGATGATATTCGGACTGTTTCGAAAAAATAAGGTGAGCCATGCCGTCATGGTTCGCCAGTATGAGGCGCTCAATCGCACGGCCCGGGATCCGGCTTTCTTCGAAAGCATGAACGTTCCCGATACGGTGATGGGCCGTTTCGAGATGCTGGCGATCGTGCTGATTCTCTATTTCCGCCGCACCGCGGCGGCCGGCGACGAGGTCAAGGCGATCGCCCAGGAGATCGTCGAGGCCTTTTTCCAGGACCTCGACCATTCCATGCGTGAGCTCGGCATCGGCGACAATGGCGTGCCCAAGCGGATGAAGAAGCTCGCCGGCATGTTCTACGGCCGGCTCGATTCCTATGCGCGTGCGCTCGAGGCCGGCGACGGCGAGGCGCTGGAAGCGGCGCTTCGCCGGAACATTCATCCGGAAAATGCCGACGGGGCGCTTTCTATGCGGCGGCTGGCGGATTATATGGTCAAGGCGGAGGACGCGCTGAAGGCCGTCCCCGAATCCGTGCTCGTGCGCGGGGAGGCCGTGCTTCCCGCCGCGGAGAAGGAGGAAGCATGACGAAGGCGCCGCCCTTCAGCCACCGGATCAGGGTCGGTCAGATATCGCATAATCCGCTCGAATTGCGGATCGAGGCCGACGGGAAGGAAAGGGCGGGCCTTGCCAGGCTCTGGGGAATATTGGGGGTCGAGGCGCTTTCCGCCGACCTCAAGGTGCGGCGCTGGAAGAAGGACGGCGTCAAGGTGGTCGGTGCGATCCATGCCGAGGTGACCCAGGCCTGTGTGGTGACGCTCGAACCGGTGGCGCAGGTGATCGACGAGGATATCGACGAGACATTCGTGCCGGAAGGCTCGCCGCTGGCGCGCATGCCGGCGAACGACGCCGGCGAGATCGTGCTCGATCCTGACGGGCCGGACCTGCCCGAACCCTTCGCCGGAGACTCGATCGATGTCGGCGCGCTCGTCGCCGAGATGGCGGCGATGGCTCTCGATCCCTATCCGCGCAAGGTCGATGCCCTTTTCGAGGGGCGCGACGACGGCGATGCGGACGACGAGGCCAAGCCGTCGCCCTTCGCCGCCCTGAAGAATCTCAAGCTCGAAAAATGATGCACGCCGTGCGGACCGCGGTATCGCATGCCGCATGACGGCGACAGGAAGGAACGGGAAAGAGTGGTCAAAATCGCGATCGATGCCATGGGGGGCGATCACGGCCCCGAGGTGAGCCTCGAAGGTGCGGACAGGGCGCTCGAGCGCCAGCCTGACATCGACTACCTGATCTATGGCCAGGAGGCCGTCTGCCGGCCCGTGCTGGACAAGTATCCCCGACTCAGGGCCAAATCCGAACTGCGCCATTGCGACGTCGCCATCCGCATGGACGAGAAGCCGAGCCAGGCGCTCAGGCGCGGCCGCTATACGTCGTCGATGTGGAAGGCGATCGAGGCTGTGAAGCTCAAGGAGGCCGACGCCGCCGTCTCCGCCGGCAATACCGGC
>JAGRLJ010000150.1:0-173 GCA_020441805.1 Rhizobiaceae bacterium | reverse complement strand
GAGCGGCCCGCGATCGCCGGCATCTGGCCGACCAAGCGCGGCGAGAGCATCGTGCTCGATATCGGCGCGACGATCGGCGCCGATTCCCAGCAGCTCCTCGATTTCTCGCTGATGGGCGGCGCCATGGCGCGCGCCCTCTTCGAGGTGAAGCGGCCGACCGTCGGCCTGCTCAA
>JAGRLJ010000149.1 GCA_020441805.1 Rhizobiaceae bacterium | reverse complement strand
AACACCGCCATCGCGGCGACTTTCGGCGCGGAGGCGAAGAACGCGGTCACCGGCGTCGGCGCGCCCTCATAGGCGGCCGGCGTCCACATGTGGAACGGCACCGCGGAAATCTTGAAGGCGAGACCGGCGAAGACGAAGACCAGGCCGAAGACCAGACCGAGCGACCGGGTGTCGGACGCGAGTTCCTGGGCGATCTGCGGGAAACCGGTATGGCCGGTGAAACCGTAGACAAGCGACATGCCATAAAGCATCAGGCCGGAGGAGAGCGCACCGAGCACGAAATATTTGAGGCCCGCTTCGGTCGATTTCGCCGAATCCCGGTTCATCGCCGCAACGACATAGAGCGCAAGCGACTGCAATTCGAGCGACATATAGAGCGAGATCAGGTCGTTGGCCGAGATCATCAGCAGCATACCGAGCGTGGCGAGCACGATGAGGACCGGATATTCGAACTTGTCGATCTTTTCCTGCCGCGCCATGGCGATCGACATGATCAGCGCGCCGGCCGAGCCGATCAGCACCAGCACCTTCATATAGCGGCCGAAAGCGTCGGACACGAAGGCGCCGGCATAGGCCTGCCCCTCACCCGGATTGAAGACGATCCATCCGCCAGCGAAAATAATGACCAGGACGGCGAGCCACGACACGGATTCCGAGGACTTCTCGCCCGAGAATACGCCCACCATCAGCAGGAACAGCGCACCGACGGCGAGGATCATCTCCGGCGCCGAGAGGGTGATGCTTGCAAGGATCGTGCTTTCAACACTCATGTTCAAGAATCCTAGTGCGCGGCGGAGGCGACGTCATGGGCGGCCTGGATGGCGGCCGAGTAGTTGTTCACGAGCAGGTCGACCGAAGCCGCCGTCGCGTCGAAGACCGGAGCCGGATAGACGCCGAAGAAGATGGTGAGCGCGATCAGCGGATAGAGGATCAGCTGCTCGCGCGGGCTGAGATCGAGCAGGGCCTTGAGCTTTTCCTTATCAAGCGCGCCGAAGATCACCCGGCGATAGAGCCAGAGCGCATAGGCCGCCGACAGGATGACGCCGGTCGTGGCGAAGATCGCGACCCACGTATTGACCCGGAAGACGCCGATCAGCGTCAGGAATTCACCGATGAAGCCGGATGTGCCGGGCAGGCCGACATTGGCCATGGTGAAGACCATGAGGGCCACGGCATATTTCGGCATGTTGTTGACCAGGCCGCCATAGGCGTCGATGTCGCGGGTATGCATCCGGTCGTAGATCACGCCGACGCAGAGGAAGAGCGCACCGGAGACGATGCCGTGCGACAGCATCTGAAAGAGCGCGCCCTGCACGCCCTGCTGGTTGGCGGCGAAGATGCCCATGGTCACATAACCCATATGGGCGACCGAGGAATAGGCGATCAGCTTCTTCATATCCTCCTGCATCATCGCGACCAGCGAGGTGTAGATGATGGCGATGACCGAGAGCGCGAAGACGAAGGGCGCGAAATAATCCGACGCCAACGGAAACATCGGCAGCGAGAACCGCAGGAAACCGTAGCCGCCGAGCTTCAGCAGGATACCGGCCAGGATGACGGAACCCGCCGTCGGCGCCTGGACGTGCGCGTCCGGCAGCCAGGTATGAACCGGCCACATCGGCATCTTCACCGCGAAGGAGGCGAAGAAGGCCAGCCATAGCCAGGTTTGCATCTGTGCGGGGAACTTGTGGGCCAGGAGCGCCGTGATGTCGGTCGTACCGGCGTCCCAGTACATCGCCATGATGGCGAGCAGCATGAGAACCGAGCCGAGCAGCGTATAGAGGAAGAACTTGTAGGAGGCGTAAACCCGGTCCTTGCCACCCCAGACGCCGATGATGATGAACATCGGGATCAGACCGGCTTCGAAAAACACATAGAACAGCACGATGTCGAGCGACACGAAGACACCGATCATCAGCGTTTCGAGCAGCAGGAAGGCGATCATGTATTCGCGCAGGCGGTTCTCGACGGCGAGCCAGCTCGCCAGCACGCAGAACGGCATGAGGAACGTGGTCAGCACCACGAACAGCATGGAGATGCCGTCGACGCCGACATGGTAGGCGATGCCGGTATTGAGCCAATCCATCTTCTCGACGAACTGGAAGCCGGCATTCGCATTGTCGAAGCCCACCCAGATCACCAGCGACAGCAGGAATGTCACCACCGTGGTGAAAAGCGAGATGTAGAGGACATTCTGGCGGCCGTTCTCGCCGTCGCCCCGCATGGCAAGCAGGATGGCGACGCCGGCGAGCGGCAGGAAGGTGACCAGGGAAAGAATAGGCCAGCCGGACATCAGAACGAACTCCCGAGCATCATCCAGGTTACGAGTGCTGCGATTCCGATCAGCATCACGAAGGCATAGTGGTAGAGATAGCCCGTCTGGGCCTTGACGACCTCGCCGGTGACATCGACGACGCGGGCGGCGACGCCATTCGGGCCGAGACCGTCGATGACGGTGCCATCGCCGCGCTTCCACAGGAACCGGCCGAGCCACTTGGCCGAGCGCACGAAGAGGAAGTCGTAGAGCTCGTCGAAATACCACTTGTTCAGCAGGAACTGGTAGAGGCCGTGCTGTTGCCGGGCAAGTTCGACCGGCAGGGAGGGCTTGCGGATATAGAAGAGCCAGGCGACGGCGAAGCCGAGGATCATCGCGATGAAGGCGGACCATTTCACCAGGAGCGGCACATGGTGATAATGTTCCAGGATCTCGTTGCCGGGCGCGGTGAACAGGGCGCCCTTCCAGAATTCGGCATAGGCCTCGCCGAAGAAAGCGCCATGGAAGACCACGCCGGAGAAGACCGCGCCGATGGCCAGGAGATAGAGCGGAACCAGCATGACATTCGGCGACTCGTGGACGTGATGCATCACGTCATGCGAAGCGCGGGGCGCACCGTAGAAGGTCATGAAGATCAGGCGCCACGAATAGAAACTGGTGAAGACCGCCGCGATGACCAGCAGCGTGAAGGCGAAACCGCCGACCGGGCTATGCGCCGCCCAGGCGGATTCGATGATCGCATCCTTCGAGAAGAACCCGGCGAAGCCGAGCATCGTGCCGGGAATGCCGAGGCCGGTAATGGCGAGCGTGCCGATCATCATCATCCAGAAGGTCTTCGGGATATGGGTGCGGAGGCCGCCCATGTTCCGCATGTCCTGCTCGTCCGACACCGCATGGATGACCGAGCCGGCGCAGAGGAACAGAAGCGCCTTGAAGAAGGCATGTGTGAAGAGGTGGAAGATCGCCGCGCCATAGGCGCCGACGCCGAGCGCCACGAACATGTAGCC
>JAGRLJ010000148.1 GCA_020441805.1 Rhizobiaceae bacterium | reverse complement strand
AGAACCGCGTCGATTACGTCAACACCCACGGCACCTCGACGCCGGTCGGCGACCAGAAGGAGATCGGGGCCATCCGCACCGTCTTCGGCGACGACATGCCCCATATCCAGTCGACCAAGTCGTTAACCGGTCATTCCCTCGGCGCGGCGGGCGTGCAGGAGGCGATCTATTCCATCTTGATGATGCAGGAGCGCTTCATCGGCGAGAGCGCGCATATCCAGAATCTCGACCCGGAATTCGAGGGCGTGCCGATCGTGCGCAAGCGGATCGACGACGCGGGGATCGATACGGCGCTGTCGAATTCCTTCGGCTTCGGCGGCACCAACGCCACGCTCGTCTTCGAACGTTTCAACGGCTGACCAGAGGCTTCTATGACGGGGATCATGCAGGGCAAACGCGGCCTTATCATGGGTGTGGCCAACAGCCATTCCATCGCCTGGGGCATTGCGAAAGCGTGCGCGGCGCAGGGCGCCCAGCTCGCCTTCACCTATCAGGGCGAGGCGCTGGGAAAGCGCGTCCGTCCGCTCGCCGCCGAGGCGGGATCGGATTTCCTCCTCGAATGCGACGTCGAGAAGATCGAGACGGTCGACCGGGTCTTCGACGCGCTCGGGGAAACGTGGGGCGGCCTCGATTTCGTCGTGCACGCCATCGGCTTTTCCGACAAGAACGAGCTCAAGGGCCTCTATGCCGATACGACGCGGGACAATTTCAGCCGCACCATGGTCATTTCCTGCTTCTCGTTCACGGAAGTGGCCCGGCGCGCGGCGTCGCTGATGGGCGAGGGCGGCAGCATGCTGACGCTGACCTATAACGGTTCGCAGCGCATCATGCCGAACTACAATGTCATGGGGGTCGCCAAGGCGGCGCTTGAAGCCTCCGTGCGCTATCTGGCCAACGATTACGGCCCGCACGGCATCCGCGTCAACGCGATCTCCGCCGGTCCGATCCGGACGCTGGCGGGCGCTGGGATTTCCGATGCCCGGGCCATGCTCAACTGGCAGCAGAAGAATTCGCCGATGCGCCGGACCGTCACCATCGACGATGTCGGGCAGTCGGCCGTCTATCTTCTGTCGGACATGTCGCGCGGGGTCACGGGCGAAATCCATTTCGTGGATTCGGGTTACAACATCACGTCGATGCCGGTGGTGGATACGCTGCGGACCGCCGATCAGGATTGATCTGTCCGGACGACTGTCTGGAATGAGAAGGCCCTCCGGCGGACATGCGCCGGAGGGCCTTTCCGTCATGGGTGCTGCGGGCGGGTCCGCCGCCATCGGACAACGATACCGCTGAACCGGGAGGATCCGGGCGGTATCGTCGAAAGCGCCTGCAGCACCCGGACCGGAATCGGCCCTGCGAGGGTTGCCCCTACACCTCGATTCCGATCAAGCCCAGTCGTACCGCGATGGCGACCGCGTGGAGCCGGTTCCGGGCGTCGAGCTTGTGTTCCGCGCCGTCCAGCAAGGCTTCGGCCTCGCCCACGCCGACATTGAGACGAAACGCGATCTCAGCAACGTCGAGTCCGTTCGCCGCAAGTGTGAGGCTTATCAGTTCAAGTCGCGCGAGGCCGCGTTCACCTGCATTCGCAACCTGTCTCGGCCCGGGGCTCATAACCAGTTCCATGTGCCTGTGAGGGACCTCCCGAGCCCTCAGGGTTTCATATATAGTCACCGATCGGTCCGCACCGTGTGGTTGTCGGCTTCTCGTCGGAGGGGTGCGGTTCCCGCAAATCGCGGGCAAGTTCGGATGATCGCGGATATAGGGCACCGCCGCGCCGATTTCATTCACACGACACGCCAAATATTTTCCCGGCGGAATGGCGTGGTGACGCTTCAGCCGGCATTCCGGCGATAGGCCCGTGGCGACGCACCGAACCAGCGCATGGTCGAACGCGTGAAGGCACTGGGCTGAGAATAGCCGAGCCGGGTTGCGATCTCGGCGGCGCTGAGATCCGTCTCCTTCAGCAACCGCGCCGCAAGCTCGCGCCGCACGTCGTCCCGCAGATCGGCGAGATTGGTGCCGGCCTCGGCGAGGCGCCGTTGAAGCGTGCGCTCGGAAATGTGAAAATATTTCGCGGCTTCGGCGAGGCCAACCCCGCTGTCGGCGATGTTCTGCAACACGAATTCCCGGAGATCGTCGCTGAATTCCGACCGTCCGGAGGCTTCGGGCCGCAACGTCCTGCATTGCAGATCCATGAGCTGGAAGAGCCGTTTGTCGCCCTTTGGATTCGCGATGCCGAAGTAATCCGCCGGGAGCCGCAGCGAATTGACCTTGCGGGCATATTGCACATGTCTTGTCAGGCGCTCCCGATAGGGCGCGAGGTTCGCGGGCTTCTGCCGTTCCATGCCGATTTCCAGCGCGTCGATGGCCGGGCCGAGGATACTGCGCAGCCGCGCCGTGGTCAGCGCCATGTTGAGGTCCACGAACTGGTCGTGCTTGACGATCAGCGGCGAGAAGGTCCAGACGACCTCGGCGGACGCGGCGTCGATCGTCACCCTGTAATAGCTCTTTTCGGAGACATAGGCATTGTGCTCCGCCATGAAGCGGAAGAAATCGAGCGCGGTCGGCGCCGATATCAGGCCGAAGCCATAGGGGCCGGTCGCGCCGGGCTTGAAATAGTCCACGCATTTGAGGCCGAAAGCCTCGTCCTTGGTCAGGAGCGCGCAGGTTTCGAGCAGGCGGCACAGCCGGTCGAGGCTGATGCGGCCGGTGAGATTGGAAAACTCCGCATGGTCGATATCGAGCGCGTCGCAGATGGGCGCGATATCGAGGCCATACTGCAAGGCAGCCTCTTCTATCGCCGAGCCCATTCCGGACGCGGCAGTATAGCGGTCGCTCGCGGTTGTTGCGGTTGGGGGCATCGATGGCGGCCAATGTAAAAAATATGGCGTATCTTGCGAACATAGACATATTTTCCACGGCGGTCCATGGAAAAGCTTTCGCGAGCGAATGCCATTAGTTCGAGCAAGTGCTTGATCTTGAATATTTTCTATTCGGAAAACTATTTCCTGGCCCAAAGCACCTTGTAGCGTGCATTGCGGGCGGTCTCCCCGCTCGTCCGGAAGAGTTCGGCGAGGACCGGTTCGTAGGGAAGGCCACGATTGGCGACCAGCAGCAGGTCGCCGCCGGCTCGGAGGGCCGAGGCGGCGGCGCGGATCATTGCCTGGCCGAGACAGGGCTCGGCGGCATGGCCTTCGTGGAAGGGCGGATTCATGACGATCAGGTCATATCTGGCCTTCACCTCCTCGCGGGCGAGATCCAGCCAGTGGTATCGTGTCCGCAAGCCGGGGCAAAGACGGCCGATATTGCGCCGGGCGGCGTCGAGCGCGGCATGATCGGCCTCGTAGAGATCGATGCCCTCGATCTCCGGCGATTGCCCGGCCAGCGCGACGCTGAGATAGCCCCAACCCGCGCCGAAATCGGCGGCCTGCTTGCGATAGTCCTTTGGCAGGTAGCGGGCGAGGAATTGGGAGCCGGGATCGATCTCACCATGCGAGAACATGCCCGGTGCGGTCTCGAACCTCTCCTCGACCATGGCGGCCGGATGGCGCAGCGCCGACATCAGCGCGGTGGGATCGGACGGCCTGACGAACCAGAGTGCCTGCGCATGATATTTCGCCAGATGCTCGGTCTCGACATCGAGCGACCGCAGCCGCTTGCGCAGGGATTGTATGCCGTCCTCCCTGGCGCCGGCGACGACAATCGTCGCGCCCGGTTTCGTCCGGGAGAGCGCTTCCGCGATGAAATTCTCGTTCTCACCGCGATGACGGCCCAGGAGAACGAGGGCCATGTCGAAATCGTCGCCCTCGACCGCCGGCCGGGCATCGATGCCCTGGCGGAGCAGGCCGTTGTAGAGCGGGCGGAAGCCCTGGACGGCTTCCATCGCGGCATTGAAGCCGCCGGGGCGCCGGAAACCGGCTTCCGCGCCGAGAAACAGCACATGCTCGCCTTCGCCCGGCGGCAAAAACACATCGGTTTCGAAGGGATGGAACAGCGTTTTGACGGCTTCGCGGGTCATGACGGAATCTCGGAAAGTGTGGAATTGTCGGTAGACGGGGGTGCCATGGCACGAAGCCCATAAGAAAAAGGCGCGGGGATTTCCCGCGCCCTCAATTCAGAAACAAGCGCCCGCCTTATTCGGCGTCTTCGCTTTCCTTCTTCTTTTCCGGGACGATTTCCTTGCCGGTCGCCTGGTCGACGATCTTCATGGAAAGGCGGACTTTGCCGCGCTCGTCGAAGCCGAGCAGCTTCACCCAGACCTTCTGGCCTTCCTTGACGATGTCGCCGGTCTTGGCGACGCGCTCGGAGGCGAGCTGGGAAATGTGCACGAGGCCGTCGCGCGGGCCGAAGAAGTTCACGAAGGCGCCGAAAGCGACCAGCTTCACGACCTTGCCGGTATAAATCTTGCCCTCTTCCGGCTCGGCCAC
>JAGRLJ010000147.1 GCA_020441805.1 Rhizobiaceae bacterium | reverse complement strand
GGCGGAACGGGCGGTCGTGCCAGAATTCGATCGATATGGGCTTGAGCCTGAAGCCCGACCAGTAGGCGGGGCGCGGAATGTGGCCGAGGCCGAACTTCACCGTATATTCCGCCACCGCCTTTTCCAGCGCGAACCGGCTTTCCAGCGGGCGCGACTGCTTCGAGGCCCAGGCGCCGATGCGGCTGCCGCGGGCGCGGGTTTCGAAATAGGCGTCGGCTTCGGCGTCGGAAACCGTTTCTATCGCGCCGCGCACCCGGACCTGGCGCCGGAGCGATTTCCAGTGGAACACCAGCGCGGCCTTCTTCTGGCCGAGCAGTTCGCGGCCCTTGCGGCTTTCATAATTGGTGAAGAACACAAATCCGTCATGATCGAACGATTTGAGGAGAACCATGCGGACATTCGGCATGCCGTCCGCATCGACGGTGGCCAGCGCAAGCGCATTCGGATCGTTCGGTTCGCTCGCCTCGGCGTCCCTCAGCCATGCGCCAAACAGGGAATAGGGTTCGTTTTCCTGGGTAAAGTCACCGGTTGTTAACTCATTTTCGTTCATGATGTGAGAGAAGCCCTATCCTAGGTTCGAGTTGTGCAGGCGTAGTTTGCGACACATATCAAAGCCTTATGGCGGCCAAAAGGCCTCTGTCGCAGCTGCGGTGAAATTTGCCGCGGCGGTCGCGGCGCCATTGCTGCTGAGCGGCTGCATGGGCATCGGCATGGAAGCGACCGATACCAAGATCACCACCAATTCGGTGGACAATCCCTCGACGCGCGCGCCGGCCGACACGGTGTCCGACGAGGTCACCGTCCGCAATGCCGTGTCTTCCGCCGATCTCAGCCGCATGTCGGGCAGTGTGTCGATCCCCTGGGCCAATACGACGACGGGCAGCGCAGGCGTCATCACCTCGATTCGCGAGGAGAACAACGGCTCCTATGTCTGCCGGACCTTCATCACCACACGCCACTCCTATCGCGGCATCTCGAACTATGGCGGCAAGGCCTGCCTGGTCGGCGCGGGCGAATGGCAGGTCGTGGCCTTCAAGGAAATGACCTGACGCCTTTCCGGCCTGCACGAAGGCGCAGCGGCGATTTACCGAACGGATACGAAGATTTGTCATAGATCAGCCGATCAACTCGTGACAGGCGGGACCCATGGCCGGCGAAAACAGGATGCGCGACCCCTATACAGTCCTCGGCGTCAGCCGTGCGGCCGACCAGATCGAGATCAAGGCGGCATGGCGGGCCATGGCCAAGAAGCTGCATCCGGATCAGAATCGCAACGATCCGCAGGCGCAGAGCCGCTTCACCGAGGTGGGCCGGGCCTATGACCTGCTCAAGGACCCCGACAAGCGCCGGCGCTACGACGAGATGCTGAGCCGCGCCGCCTTCGGCGGCAATTCCGGCAGCGGCGCCGGCGGCGGACCGTCCCGCGCCGGCAAGGAACCGACCTTCATGGAGCGCCGCGCCGAAAAGGCGCGCGCGGAGGCCGAGGCCAGGGCGCGCGCCGAGGCGGAGGCCCGCATGCGCGAGGAAGCCGAAGCCCGCGCGCGCATGAAGAGCCAGGCCGAGGCGCAGGCGAAGCCCGTGGCGGCGGAGCCGGACGCGGCGGACGATGACGACGACATGCCGACCGCCGAGCAGCACGAACAGTTCTTCGAAAAGCTTTTCGGCAGCCGGAGGCAATCGCCCCGCGACGAGGCGCAGGCGGAGCCGGCGGCAGGGGATGCGCGCGCGGAGACGCCCAGGCCCGAGACGGTGCGCGCCGGATCCTCATCCGCCGGAGATAAGCCGGCGCCGGAGGAAAAAGCGACCGAAGCCGCCGCCTATGCGCCCGATCCGGACGAGGCGCCCGGCAGCGCCACCGCCTCGCCGGCGCGCAATCTCTTCAGCTATCTCGTCCGGCGGCTGACCCGCCAGGCCGCGGCGCCCGAAAAGGCGCCGGATTGCAATATCGACGCCCTGGTGACGATCGAGGACCTGCTCAATCGCGTCACTCCGTCGATCACGGCGCCGGACGGCAAGCTCGTGACCGTTCCCCTGCCGGAGGACGCCATGGACGGCACGACCGTGCGCCTGGACGGATACGGCCACAAGCTGCCCGGCATGAAACGCGGCGACGTGGTTGCGACGCTGCGCATCAAGCCGCATAAATGGTACCGGCACGATTATTACGATCTCAGGACCTTTCACGACATCGACATCGAAAACGCCGTGCTCGGCTGCGAGACGACGGTGGAAACCCCCGACGGGCCGGTTCGCATCCGCGTGCCGGAATGGTCGGGCTCGAATCGCGTGGTGAAGGTCGAGGGCAGGGGCCTGCCGCGCGGCGGCGGACGCCGCGGCAACCTGATCGTCGAAATCCGCGTCATGCTGTGGGACCATCCCGACCAGAAGGTGATCGACCTGATGCGTTCGCTGCGCGAGGGGCTCTTCCTGTGACAATCCGGTGAAACCGGCTGTTGAAAAGCGGGGCGAGAGCCGTTCCGACCGCGCGGACGCTACACCAAATCTTGCTTTTGCTAACATTTGATGATTTGAGCGTCGCTTGAACCGCCTTCCGGCCTGTGCCATAGGCGACAATGGATTTTCAGTTCTGGAGGGCATTCATGACCGGATTGATGGCGGGCAAGCGCGGCATCATCATGGGCGTTGCCAACAACCGTTCCATCGCCTGGGGAATCGCCAAGGCCATTCATGCCCAGGGCGGCGAGATCGCCTTCACCTATCAGGGTGAGGCGCTCAGGAAGCGCGTCGAGCCGCTGGCCGCCGAGATCGGCGCCGTGGTCGCCGGCGATTGCGACGTCAGCAGCGAGGCCTCGATCGACGCGGCCTTCGACGAGATCGGCAAGCTCTGGGGCAAGATCGACTTCCTCGTCCATGCGATCGGCTTCTCCGACAAGGACGAACTGACGGGCCGCTACGTCGACACCTCGCCCGAGAATTTCGCCAAGACGATGCAGATCTCGGTCTATTCCTTCACCTCCGTCGCGCGGCGCGCCGAGAAGCTGATGTCGGACGGCGGCTCGATGCTGACGCTGACCTATTACGGCGCCGAGAAGGTGATGCC
>JAGRLJ010000146.1:5750-18963 GCA_020441805.1 Rhizobiaceae bacterium | reverse complement strand
AGCCCCAGTAGGTCCAGGTGCCGGCGAGCCGGTCGAAGACCTGCCGGGCATCGGTCTCGGAACCGTATTGCTCGTCCTTGGGGAGTTTCGCGAGCGCCTCCTTGTCGGCCTCCGAGCGCCAGAGCCAGGAGGGGACATCGTTTTCCTCGACCTTTCTCAGCACTTTCGGCACGCCGGCCTTGCGGAAATATNNAATATTTCTGCGCCAGGATGTCGGCCGCGACCTGTGAGAACTGCTCGGGCACCTCGATATCGGCGAGCCGGAAGACGATCGAACCGTCGGGATTGCGGATTTCGCTCGTCGCCGTGCGGAAGACGACGTTGTCGTAAGCCGATATTCCTGCCTTTGTGAACTTGCGTTCAATGCGCATCTCGTCAATCCCCTAGCTTGATGCCGCGCGCCTGCAATGGCGCATGAAGTCTCGTTCCGAACGCGGGGGTTCAGTCCGCGCCAGTTGCCCAATCGGGATGTAGGAACGACCCTTATCCCGTATCTTGTAGCCAAGCCCGCGCGCGAACACTAAATATAGTATTAACGAACAGTCAAAGCCAGTCCTAGTTCCTTTGCTGACGGAAAAAATCGCATGGGCTCGCCATCACCGCCAAGGCATGGCTTCGCCTTGGGCCGGAGCCCCCGTTCACCCACGGATTTTCGAGATTTGGATCGGGCCTCGTTACAATCCGATCCTGTCGCCGCCGCAACGATCCCATTAAGCGCGCCGGGCCTGATTCCGTCAAGGGCTGGTTTGCGACGAAATTATTAACACCATATCTAGTATCAACAGGATGTGGAAAACCGGGATAAGGGCGCAGCCCCGGGAATGATCGGCCTTCCGGAAACCGGTTCCGGCCGGGCCGTCCGGCACAGAGGAAAATCGTTCTGAATTTATTTATTTTTTTCCTCGGGGCCGGCGCGCCCTTCATCTCCACCGCACTTTGTGCATTGCGGCAAGAATCGATTCGCGCCCTGCCGCAATGGTCTATCTTTCGGGATTCAGCATAGAAATCACCCGCAAGAACTCGGAGGCCCGCGATCGGGGCAACGGCCGTCAGGCGGCTCACAATTGGTCGAGATTGACCCCGACCGTGATCGCGCCGATCGGCCTTCCGGTCTCGTCGACGACCGTCATGGATGCCTGACACTGCAAGATCTGGGTCGACTCGTCCCGTTCGGGCGGATCGATGAAGAGCGCACCGTGACCGGCGCCGAAACTCTTCCTGAACTTATCCTCATCGCCCTGCCAGTAATCGGAGGTGACGTCGGACTGGCCGACATTGAGCCCCTTGGCGTCGGTCACGAAGATCTCGGTGATCATGCCTTCCGATTGCTCCTGCTTCCGCCGCAGGAAATTCGAAAGCGGGCTGGCCAGAACGCGGTCCACCATCGGATGGGCATCCGATTCGACCTCGATGCGCCAGGTCTGGTCGAGCGCGTCGATAGCCGCCTGATCGAGATCCGCATAGACGGCATTCTGCGCCTTGACGGCGGAAACGATCAGCGGGTCGTCGATCCAGGGCTTGACATGGGCGATGACGAACTGCGCGACCGGCCCGACATAGGGCTCGTCATTGGCCCTCGCCATCGCGCCCGCCAGCACGAACAGGATCGCGGCACCCAGCCGGCCCAACCTCATGGCTCTCCCCCGATCTGCACCGTCGCCTCCATCGCACGGATCGAGGCGAAGCATATCCCGATGCGGGAGCCCGGGAAAGGTCCGCTCCTGGATCAGCCGCGATGCTCCTTCGCGATCGGCTCCTGATAGGTGAAGCCCATGTCCCAGGGGANNAGGGGAAATAGATCCAGGTATCCTGCGAGACCTCGGTGACGAAAGTGTCGATGGTCGGCACGCCCTTGGGCTTGGCATAGACCGCCGCGAAATGCGCCCTGGGCAGCATGGCGCGAACCTGCGAGGCGGTCTTGCCGGTATCGGTGAGGTCGTCGACCACCAGCAGGCCCTCGCCCTCATCGACGAGAAGATCCGCCGAGATCGTCTTGAGCACGTTCATCTCGCCCTGATTGACATAATCGTGATAGGACGCGACGCAGACCGTCTCGATCAGCCGGATATTCAGCTCCCGCGAGATGATGGCCGCCGGCACGAGGCCGCCGCGGGTGATGCAGACCATACCCCGGAACGTCTTGTCGAGGCCCGCGAGCCGCCAGGCCAGCGCCCGCGCGTCGCGATGGAACTGGTCCCAGGAAACGGGGAAGGCTTTTTCGGGAAGGGACATGACAGGGACTCTCGGCGGATGAAGACCGCCCTCCATAAGAGATGGCGGGCCATGCCGTAAAGAGCATTGTCGACCGGACGAGGACGTTGTCCCCGCCCGCCGGCCCGGAGAAAGGGTGTCGCCGGCTTAGCGCGACATCAGCACCGGCACCGTCATCGATTCGAGCAGGACATGGGTCACGCCGCCGAAGATGCGTTCCATGATGCGGGACGTGCCATAGGCCCCCATGATCATCAGGTCGGCGCCGAAATCGCTGCATCGGTTTTCGAGCACGGCCGAGATCGGCAGCTTTTCGGATGCCTGCGAGCGCGTCGTCACATTGAGCCCGTGCCGCGAGAGCGAGGCTGCGATTTCGGCGGAGGCGAGATCGGCCGGCTGGTCCTGGCTGTCACGCGCATCCACGGTGAAGATCTCGATCTCGGTCGCCTTGTGCAGCAGGGAAAGCGAATCGAAGGTCGATCGCGCCACGCCGCGCGAACCGTCCCAGGCGATTAATACGCGCTTGAACTGTTTGAACTGCTTGTCGATCCACGGAATGAACAGGATCGGACGGCCACCCTCGAAGAGGATCGAATCGTGCTCGCTGACATTGCCCTGCTGCGGCTGGGAGGCGATGACCAGATCGGCGGCGCGCACGCTGTCGATCAGGCCCGCGGTCGCCGCGCCCGACGATCCCTTGAAGGGGCGCCATTCACTCGACACGGTGGCGCGCGCGGCGCAGTCGTCGAAGACGGCCTTGATCCGCGCGGCCTTCTCCGCCGCCGCGTCATAGAGGCTCGCGATCACCGAGGAATCCGGCAGGTCGAGCGGCGACAGCACCGGCGGCGGATCGATGATCTCGCCATGAAGGGCGACGATATGGGCACCGTGCTCGCCGGCAATGGTCTCGGCGGCTTCGAAGACCGGCCGCGTCGTCTCGGCCTGTGTGAGAATGATGGCGATCGTCTTCATGGTCATGGCCTCCTCGGTGTGGCGATGGATCGACTATCGATGACGAATATCAATTGCGCATTGACGTGAATCAACGCGCCCGCGCGATTCCGGTTGCGGCGGCCTGGGCCACGGCCGTTTCCGCGATCATCGCCTCGACCGCCGCCGCCGCGGCATCCAGCACCGCCTCGGAGCGGGCGCGGATCACGAGGTCGGTGGAATAGGTCTTGCCGTCGAATTTCGGATAGGACCCGATAACCGAGTCGGGATGGCTCTTCTGCACGGCAGTGAGCGGCGCACCGATCTCGCCTTCGCCGAAGGGGCAGCGCACGGTGCGCGACAGCATGCGCGCGCCGGTGCGAAGGGTCGGGATCACATTGTCCAGCATGGCCTGGAAGATCGCCGGCACGCCGGCCATCACATAGACATTGCCGATATTGAAGCCGGGCGCGGCCGATACCGGATTGTCGATATGGACCGAACCCACGGGCATGCGCGCCATGCGCCGCCGCGCCTCGTTGAATTCCATGCCGCGCCGCGCATACATCTCGCCCATCATCGTCATCGCCTTCTCGTCATGCGTGACCGCGACGCCGAAAGCCTTGCCGACCGCATCCGCGGTGATGTCGTCATGGGTGGGGCCGATGCCGCCGGAGGTGAAGACATAGTCGTAGCGGCCGCGCAGCGCGTTCAGCGCCGCGACGATCTCGTCCTCCTCGTCGCCAACGATGCGGACCTCCCTGAGGTCGACCCCCGCAAGCGTCAGCATCTCGGCGAGATGGCCGATATTCTTGTCCTTCGTGCGTCCGGAGAGAAGTTCGTCGCCGATCGCCAGCATGGCGGCGGTGACGAGGGAGGCGTCGTTTGGCATGGGAAACCCCGTGAAGCGATAGGCGGGAGGAATTGATACCCCACCGCCCTCCAAGTCAAGGGCGGCGGGACGAAGTGCGCGAGCCCGCTTGACGCGCCCCGGCATTTCCCCGATACCCGCAGGAGAGCGGACGTGGCGGAACCGGTAGACGCAAGGGACTTAAAATCCCTCGATCCATGATCGTACGGGTTCGATTCCCGTCGTCCGCACCATTCCTGCGGGACGGCAAATACGGCCCGGCGGCGCTGTCGGTACCGTCAAGGGTCCCGACACCAGGGACGACGACAGGCTGACGTCCAGATCGTGAGCCTCGAACACACCGGGAAAGGCCATTTCACAGCCGGCATGCCGCCCCGCGCTTCCGCTCGAGGAACACGCTGTCGCACCATTCCTCGCCGACCAGCAGGGTCGCCTTTTCCCGGCGCGTCTCGACGAAGCGGAGCTTTTCAAGCAGCCGGAGCGAAGCGGTGTTCCGCGGATCGACATCGGCCAGCAGACGGTCGCAATCGAAGCGCCGGAACGCCCGCTCGACAAGGGCCGACAGGCATTCGAAGGCCAGTCCCCTGCCCCATATGTCGGGATGCAATATGTAGCCGATCTCCGGCAGCCGCCAGAAGCCGGCCTTGCCGATCACACGGCCCTCGAATTCCACCACGAAATCGTCGCTCAAGGTCTCCGGCGACGCCATCATCGCCTTCAGCCATTCCCGGCTCTGATGCAGCGATATGTGCGGGGGCGTCGACCAGTAGCGCATCGCCTCGGGATGGGAGAGGATCGCATGGATCGCGCCGAGATCGCGCACCTCGGCGCGCCGCATGAGAAGTCGCTCGGTCCTGACGATATTGTCTTCCATGATCCCTCCGCCGGCGGCATCAGTTAACGCCTGGGCGCGACCTCGGCAAGGTCCGGCCTTAAACGGCGATATCCCGGGCGATCGCTGGCCCGTTCGTTAAAATTCGATGAATTGCCGCAACTTTTCGTGCAGGGCGGACTGATAGGATAGGCTTCTGGAAAGCGAGATCCGTCATGATATCTGTTGTCACCGTCTCCGCGAATACCGCCGCCTTCGCGGCCGAACCGCTCAAGCCCAGCGCCCGGGTGAGCGGCATGTCGCCGTCGGAAAAGACGGTGCATGCGCTCGCCGCCGAAGCCCGCAAGAGCGGCGACTACGAGCGGCAGGCCATGCTCAACGTGGTCCAGCCGCCGGCGCTCGCCCTCTTCTTCCTCACCGCCGAACGCCAACCCGACTCCACGTTGCAGCAGGCATATCGCGAATATCTCGACGATCAGGCCGAGGAACGGCGCAGGCACAATTCCGAGGATTGAGCCTCGTTCCTGATCTGTCGGCGACACATTCCGGGACAAAAGCGCCACGCCCCCTTGCCACCCCCCATGAGCGCGGCTATCAAAGGATCGGCCGCTGGGAGAATCTGCCAGCCAAGGCAGTGCCGAAGGAGCAACCGCCCCGGAAACTCTCAGGCAAAAGGACCAGCGGCGAGGATACGGACTCTGGAGAATGGCGCGGTCGAGCGATGCGCGCCTGCCGAAGGGATAACAATCTCAGGCAAACGGACAGAGGGGGCTTGAGTTGTGCGGGTGCCTGCCGGCCCCGTCCTTGAGCTGGACGCTGCAAGCGTCGAACCGGAGGCCGCCTCGTGGACGATCAACCTCTTCTCAAAACGCCGCTTCATGCGCTGCACCTGTCGCTCGGCGCCAGGATGGTGCCCTTCGCCGGCTACGACATGCCGGTGCAATATCCGCTCGGCGTGATGAAGGAGCATCTGGCGGCACGCTCGGACTGTGGCCTGTTCGACGTCTCCCATATGGGCCAGGTGGCGATCCGCCCGCGCTCGGGACGGATGGAGGATGCGGCGCTGGCGCTCGAAAGCCTGATCCCGGTCGACATCGTCGGCCTGAAGCCGGGTCGCCAGCGCTATGGCTTCTTCACCAATGACGACGGCGGCATCCTCGACGACCTCATGGTCGCCAATCGCGGCGACCATTACTACATGGTTGTCAACGCCGCCTGCAAGGAAGACGATTTCCGCCACATGGCCGAACGGCTCTCCGACCGCTGTACTTTCGAGATCCTGCTCGACCGGGCGCTGGTGGCGCTACAGGGGCCGCATGCCGAGCAGGTGCTGGCCGAATTCTGTCCGGAAGTGACCGGCATGAAATTCATGGATGTCGAGGTCGACGACCTGCACGACATCGACTGCATCATCACCCGCTCGGGCTATTCGGGCGAGGACGGCTTCGAAATATCGATCCCCGCCGATCATGCCGAACTCGTCGTCCGCCGCCTGCTCGATCATCCCGATTGCCAGCCGGTGGGGCTCGGAGCCCGCGACAGCCTCCGCCTCGAGGCGGGCCTGTGCCTCTACGGCAACGATATCGACACGACGACCACGCCGGCGGAAGCCGCGCTCGAATGGGCGATCCAGAAGGTGCGCCGCTGGGGTGGCGCACGCGCCGGCGGCTTTCCCGGCGCCGACCGCATCCTCGACGAGCTCGAACAGGGCGCGACGCGACGCCGCGTCGGCCTGCGCCCGGACGGCAAGGCGCCGGTCCGCGCGCATGCGCCGCTCTATGGCGACGAAGGCGGCACGGTGCGCATCGGCGAAGTGACATCGGGCGGCTTCGGCCCGACGGTCGATGGCCCCGTCGCCATGGGCTATGTCTCGATCGGAAAGGCCGCGCCCGGAACGCGGGTCTTCGCCGAGGTCCGCGGCAAGTTCCTGCCCGCCACCGTGACGGAACTGCCGTTCGTCGCGCCACGCTTCAAGCGGTGAATTCCATGAACTTGAGAAGCAAGTGTCGTCCATCCTCTCCGCCTGCCGGGCAGAGGGGGTGGTCCGCTCGCTCTCCTGAACGCTATTCCAATCCATCTCCAGGGAGTGAGACATGCTGAAATTCACCGAAGAGCACGAATGGCTGAAGATCGAGGGCGATGTCGCGACCGTCGGCATCACGGCGCATGCCGCGGAACAGCTCGGCGACCTCGTCTATGTCGAATTGCCGGCCGTCGGCGCCAGCTTCTCGAAGAACGACAATGCCGCGACGGTCGAGAGCGTCAAGGCCGCATCCGACGTCTACTGCCCGCTCGATGGCGAGATCGTCGCCGTCAACGAGGCGATCGCGGCCGATCCCGCTCTGGTCAATTCCGATCCGCAGGGGGCCGGCTGGTTCTTCAAGCTCAAGCTCGCCAATCTCTCGGATGCCGACGGACTGATGGACGAAGACGCCTATAACCGGATGATCGCATAATGGCCCTCCCCAAGGATTTCACCTTCACGGACTACGATCCGTATAATTTCGCCGACCGGCGCCATATCGGTCCGTCGCCCGCGGAAATGGCGGAGATGCTGAAAGTCGTCGGCTATGACAGCCTCGACGCCCTGATCGACGATACCGTGCCGGGCTCGATCCGCCTCCGCGCGCCGCTCAAATGGGACAAGCCGCTGACGGAGCGCGAGGCGCTCGACAAGATGCGCGAGACCGCCGACAGGAACCGGACGCTCGTCTCACTGATCGGCCAGGGCTACTACGGCACGATCACGCCGCCGGTCATCCAGCGAACGATCCTGGAAAACCCGGCCTGGTACACGGCCTATACGCCCTACCAGCCCGAAATCAGCCAGGGCCGGCTGGAAGCGCTGCTCAACTACCAGACCATGGTGAGCGACCTGACAGGGCTCGACGTCGCCAATGCCTCGCTGCTCGACGAGGCGACCGCTGCCGCCGAGGCGATGGCGATGGCGCAGCGCGTCGCCAAGTCGAAGTCGCTGACCTTCTTCGCCGACGAGAACTGCCATCCCCAGACGATCGCCCTTCTCAGGACACGCGCCGAACCGCTCGGCTGGACCGTGACCGTCGGCGATCCCTTCCGGGATCTCGACGTCCACAACGTGTTCGGCGCGGTCTTCCAGTATCCCGGCACTTATGGCCATGTCCACGATTTCACGCCGCTCATGGAAAAGCTTCACGCGGCCGGCTCGATCGGCGTCGTCGTCGCCGACCCCCTCGCCCTCTGCCTGCTGAAATCGCCCGGCGAGATGGGCGCCGATATCGCCGTGGGCTCGACCCAGCGTTTCGGCGTGCCCGTGGGCTATGGCGGGCCGCATGCGGCCTATATGGCGGTTCGCGACGCGTGGAAGCGGTCGATGCCCGGCAGGCTCGTCGGCGTCTCGGTCGATGCGCGCGGCAACCGTGCCTACCGCCTCTCGCTCCAGACCCGCGAGCAGCATATTCGCCGCGAGAAGGCGACGTCGAATATCTGCACCGCGCAGGTCCTTCTCGCCGTCATGGCGTCGATGTATGCCGTCTTCCACGGCCCGCAGGGCCTGAAGGCCATCGCCCAGAGTGTGCACCAGAAGACGGTGCGGCTGGCGCGCGGCCTCGAAAAACTCGGCTACAAGGTCGAGCCGGAAACCTTCTTCGATACGATCACCGTCGAGGTCGGCAAGTTGCAGGGCGTGATCCTCAAGGCCGCCGAGGCCGACAATGTCAACCTGCGCAGGATCGGCAACGACCGGATCGGCATTTCGCTCGACGAGCGTTCGCGGCCGGTGACGCTGGAATCGGTCTGGCGCGCCTTCGGCGGCGATTTCAGCACGGAGGATTTCGAGCCCGGCTACCGCCTGCCCGAGGAGATGCTGCGGACGAGCGACTATCTCACGCACCCGATCTTCCACATGAACCGCGCCGAAAGCGAGATGACGCGCTACATCCGCCGTCTCTCCGATCGCGATCTTGCGCTCGACCGCGCGATGATCCCGCTCGGATCCTGCACGATGAAGCTCAACGCCACCGCCGAGATGCTACCGATCACCTGGCCGGAATTTTCCGAGATCCATCCCTTCGTGCCGGCCCGCCAGGCCCAGGGCTACAAGGCGATGCTCGACGATCTCTCGGCCAAGCTCTGCGACGTGACCGGCTACGACGCTTTCTCCATGCAACCCAATTCGGGCGCGCAGGGCGAATATGCCGGGCTCCTCACCATCCGCGACTACCATATCGCCAATGGAGACACCCATCGCGACGTCTGCCTGATCCCGACATCGGCGCATGGCACCAATCCGGCCTCGGCGCAGATGGCGGGCATGAAGGTGGTGCCGGTGAAGGTCTCGGAGAACGGCGACATCGACCTCGACGATTTCCGGGCCAAGGCGGGGCAGCATGCCGCCAATCTCTCCTGCATCATGATCACCTATCCCTCGACCCACGGCGTGTTCGAGGAAACGGTGCGCGAGATCTGCGAGATCACCCACGGCCATGGCGGCCAGGTCTATCTCGACGGCGCCAATATGAATGCCATGGTCGGCCTGTCACGCCCCGGCGACATCGGTTCGGATGTCAGCCATCTCAACCTGCACAAGACCTTCTGCATTCCGCATGGCGGCGGCGGCCCGGGCATGGGGCCGATCGGCGTGAAGAAGCATCTCGCGCCCCACCTGCCGGGCCATCCCGAGACGGATGGTCGAGATGGCGCGGTCTCCGCCGCGCCCTTCGGCTCGGCGTCGATCCTGCCGATCTCCTGGAGCTATATCCTGATGATGGGCGGCGAAGGGCTTACTCAGGCGACCAAGGTGGCGATCCTCAACGCCAACTACATCGCCGCCCGGCTCAAGGGCGCCTATGACGTGCTCTACAAGTCCGCCAGCGGGCGTGTCGCGCATGAATGCATCATAGACACCCGGCCGCTCCAGACAAGCTCCGGCGTCACCGTCGAGGATATAGCCAAGCGGCTGATCGACTGCGGCTTCCACGCGCCGACCATGAGCTGGCCGGTCGCCGGCACGCTGATGATCGAGCCGACCGAGAGCGAGACCAAGGCCGAGATCGACCGATTCTGCGACGCGATGCTGGCGATCCGCGAGGAGGCCCGGCAGATCGAGAACGGCGCGATGGACAAGGAGAACAACCCGCTCAAGAACGCGCCGCATACGGTGCAGGACCTCGTCGGCGAATGGGACCGTCCCTATTCCCGCGAACAGGCCTGCTTCCCGCCCGGCGCCTTCCGTGTCGACAAATACTGGCCGCCGGTCAACCGCGTCGACAATGTCTATGGCGACCGCAACCTGATCTGCTCCTGCCCGCCGGTGGAGGATTATGCACAGGCGGCGGAATGACAAGGCGAGACCCGGACGCGCCCAGGCGAATTGGCGCGTCCGGAGCCATTGTGCGCGGGACCGGCCTCCTGTAACCGGGAGGCATCTCCAACACGCCACGACAGGAAGAAGCTGATGGCCGGTGACGACGACTATGTCTATGACGAAACCACCGGTGAATGGCGTCCCGCCTCGGAGATGGCAGCGCAGGCGGCGGCCGCGAGCGAAGTCCGAGACGCCTCGGGCAACCTGCTCGCGGACGGCGATGCCGTCGTGCTGGTCAAGGACCTGAAGGTCAAGGGCGCCGGCCAGACGCTCAAGCAGGGCACGGTGATCCGCTCCATCCGGCTGACGGACAATCCCGAGGAGATCGACTGCCGCCACGACCAGATCAGGGGCCTCGTGCTGCGAACCGAATTCGTCCGCAAACGCTGACGGAGACGGCTTCAGGCCGCCCGGCTCTCAAAGTGGGAATCGACGATGCGCTGGATCATCGGCGCATAATGGTCGAACCCCGGCGTCACGAGACCCGCGATCTTGCCGGCATCGTCCAGCCGGCGCACCCGCACGATCTCAGCGACATTCGGATTCTTCTCGAAGGCCGCGACCTCCTCCGCGCTCATCGGGCCGCCCTGGAGTCTGAGCGAATGGATCGAGGCGGCCGACAGCTCGTTGAAATAGGCGGGGTCGGTCGCGCAGATATAGCGTTTGGCGGCGACATGCTCACGGACGCAATCGACAACCAGCCTGGGGAAGAAGCGTTCGAGCACGGCCGCCCCCGCCTCTTCGTGATGGCGGTCATGGGTGTCGTCCATCGAGAAAGTGCCGAACTCGCTGGTGAAATGCCCGATATCGTGCAGCAGGGCCGAGACGATGATGATCTCGCTCTCTCCCTGCCGTTCGGCGAGATAGGCGCCCTGGAGCATATGTTCGGCCATCGTCACCGGCTCGCCGAGATATTCCTCGCCGCCACGGCGCCTGAAGATATCGCCGAGAAAGCCGACAATGGTGTCGCGGGTCAGGTTGTCAGCATCATACAGTCCCATCACGCAGCCTCCCGGTCCTTGAGATCCATGGCGGCGAGCGTCGACAGCAGGCCGTCCTTGTCGGCGTAGCAGCCCTGGAGCCAGCGCGACCCGGCGCCCGAATAACCTTTCCTTGCATGGAGCACCCGCGTATTGTCCACAAGGAAGGACTCGCCCGGCGACAGCTTGAAGCTCACCTCCATCGCCGGATCGTCGATGATCTCGCCCAAGCGCCGGTAAGCGGCATAATAGCCGGCCATATGCTCATAGGGCACGTCGGTGATGGCCGCCGCCGAACGGTTGTTGAACCGCACGGCGACCAGCTCTCCATCCGGCGCGAGCTCGATCATCGGCCGGCGCGAGCGCAGGCACACGCCGCTGCCGCCGGCATATTCGAACCGCGCGCAATAACGCGTCAGCAGGTCGAAACCATGTGGATCCTCGTCGCGGAGCCTTTCGGCGGCGCGGAAGCCGTCGACGACCATGTTCTCGCCGCCCTCGGCCGAATTCTCGAGACAATAGAGAACCTGCACGGTCGGCACCGGATCGCGGTAGGGATTGTCCGTATGCGCCTGCAATCCCAGCCCGGTATAGGCAAGATTGGAGGGATTGACCTCGGTGCGGACCTCGAAATGCCGGCCATAATTGGTTTCGCGCACGTAGCCGAACAGCGCCACCACATCGAACAGCGCGCCGCTCTCGATCGGGCCACCGGTGATCTTGCCGAAACCGTAGCGCCGCACGCCGCGCAGCCAGTCGCGCAATGCGCGCGGCTCCTGACGCATGGCCGAGAAATCGCCCAATGGCACACCATCGGCGAGGCCGGCATCCCACGTTTCGATATCCTCGGCCATCCAGCCCCTGAACGTATGGCCGGCGGGCCGGTCATAGGCGTGCCTCTCCAGCCAGGACAGGTCATAAGGGATCGTTCGCCCCTCGGGCGCGAAGGTCAGTTGCATCTGCCCGCCGGCCAGCGTCGCCGAGACGACGGAAATCGTCCGGGGAATCTCCCCGAGCGTGATCAATCGCTGGCCGTTGCCCGGCGATCGCGTCTTGTCGTCCCAGGCATTGTCCCGGAGCCAGACGGCATGAAACCGGCAGGTCTCGCCGTTGGCGAAGGTGACAGCAACCGATCCGCCGCCTTCGAGAATTTCCACTTCCGCTGCCCGCGCCATATGCGCCTCCTGTTGCCCGACGATGATCGACATCAAGCATGGGAACTGTCATAAGGAGTAGCAATGGTTTTTCTGGACTTGACCTCAAATTTCTTATGGCTACGCAACAGCAGATCCTGCCGCATCTCGAATGGGTGCGTGTCTTCGAGGCCGCGGCCAGGCTCGGCAGCTTCACGGCGGCGGCCGACGAGCTCGGTCTGACCCAGGCCGCGGTCAGCCAGCGCATCCGCAATCTCGAACTTCGGATCGGCGCGCAGCTTTTCAATCGCGGGCCGCGCGGTGTGGCCCTCTCCACGCAGGGCGAGGCATGGCTGCCGCATGTGCAGAACGCGCTGGCGCTTCTCCTGCACAGCGCGGTCAATCTTTTCGAGGCGCCGCGCCGCAAGATCACGGTCGCGGCGTCCGCTTCCGTTATCGAATTGTGGATCGTGCCACGCCTCGCCGGCATCGCCGAGCGGCTTCCCCATGTCCAGCTCGCTTTCGAGACGATCCAGAACCTGCCGGATTACGACCGGATCGAGGCGGATTTCGAAATCCGCTTCGGCGACGGCAACTGGGCCGGGCGCCAGTCGCAACGCCTCTTCCGCGAGGAACTGGCCCCGGTCGCCGCCCCTCGCCTCATATCGCGACAAGAAGACGACTGGCGCCAATGGCCGCGCATCGCGACGTCCGGTCCGCGGCCGGGCTGGCGCGACTGGAGCCACGCCACCGACGCGCCGCCGATGGATGTTCCGCGCCTGCGATTCGATACATTCGTGCACGCCCTTCGCGCCGCGGAAGCCGGCGCCGGCGTGCTCCTGGCCTCGCTGCCGCTCAGCGCCGGCGCCATCGCCGACGGTTCGCTGCAACGGCTGACGACGGAAACGCTCG
>JAGRLJ010000146.1:0-5680 GCA_020441805.1 Rhizobiaceae bacterium | reverse complement strand
CCTGCTGTGCACATGAGGTCTTCGCGGCCACGCCTGAGGCCGGACAGACGCGGGAGCGCGATTCACCCGTTCTTCACTGTTTTGCCGCAAGATGACGCATCGCAACCGGATGCGCATCATGGTTCTATCGGCAATATCGGGCACCGCTCTTTCCGGCCTCCAGGCGCAGGCGTCACGGCTTTCGGCGATCGCCGGCAATGTCGCCCATGCGGGCAGCGGAAACAGCCAGCGCCTCGATACCGATTTCAGCCCATCCGGGAAGGGCGGCGTGCAGGCCCATATCCGGCCCGAAGCGGAGGCCGGCATCGACCTTGCGGCCGAAATGCAGGGTCTCTCGGAAGCCGAACTCGCCTACAGGGCCAATGCGGCGGTCCTCGATGCCGGCGCCGATCTCTGGGACGTGCTGCGGCTGATCCGGCGGGATTGATCCGAGCGCCTCACCGGACGAGAGCGATGCCGCAACGCGCGGGGACGCCGGCAGCCCTTGCGCACGCATCACGATCCGGTGCGAACCACCGCATCCCCTCTCGCCGCAAGCGCCGCGAGATCGGCGGGCTTGAGCTCGACGCTTTCGCCGCAGCCGCAGGCCGATGTCTGGTTGGGATTGTTGAAGGTAAAGCCGGTGCGGAGCGTGGTGACCTCGAAATCCATCTCGGTTCCCAGCAGGTACAGCACCGCGGCCGGATCCACCCAGACCGCGGCGCCATCGCGCTCTATACGGTCGTCCTTCGGATTGGGCTCGGTCACGAGGCTGATCGTATATTCCATCCCCGCGCAGCCGCCCTTCTTGATGCCGACACGGATGCCCTTCGCATCCGTGGATGCGTTCTCGACGATCTCGCGAACGCGCGTCGCGGCCGCATCCGTCATGGTCATGACCTGAAAGCCCATCGGCTCATTCTC
The DNA here is from genome assembly GCA_020441805.1 of Rhizobiaceae bacterium. Taxonomy (GTDB): domain Bacteria; phylum Pseudomonadota; class Alphaproteobacteria; order Rhizobiales; family Rhizobiaceae; genus Rhizobium_E. The sequence goes on along the minus strand of JAGRLJ010000146.1, from coordinate 4,777 downwards.
CTGCAACAAACGGGTTCAAGGCCCGGTGTTTCCTGATCTCAATCTAGGTGAGCGGGGTTAAGGGTTCAATACTGTCAGCCCAGTGCAAACCTCTTCAGGTCACGCGCCGCGTGAATAGTACAATGAAACGACCGGTCGCGTCACTTGAGCGCGGCCCTGGGATTCGCTTTACCGATAGATGACATGGTGGCAGAAATATCGTCGCATATCGAAAGGTAATCCGGAACGGCCGTCAATACCATCCCAGCGCCACCTGGGCTTCCTCGCTCATCCGATCGGCCGACCAGGGCGGATCGAAGGTCATCTCGACCTCGACGCCGGAAACGCCTTCGACGGCGCCGACGGCATTCTCGACCCAGCCGGGCATTTCGCCGGCGACCGGGCAGCCGGGCGCGGTCAGCGTCATGACGATCTTCACCGTCCGGTCGTCCTCGATGTCGATGCGGTAGATCAAGCCGAGCTCGTAGATGTCGGCCGGAATTTCCGGGTCGTAGACGGTCTTCAGCGCGGCGACGACGTCGTCGGAGAGCCGCGCCAGTTCGTCGGCGGGGATCGCGGACTGCACCAGCCCGTCCCGCGCATCCACCTTCTCGATCATCGTGTCGCTGTCGGCCATCTCACCTACTCCTATGCGAAGAACTTGCGGGCATGCTCGAGCGCCTCGACCAGCATATCAACTTCGGCACGCGTGTTATAGAGACCGAAGGACGCCCTGCATGTGGAGGTGACGCCGAAACGGTTCAAGAGCGGCTGGGCGCAATGGGTGCCGGCCCGCACCGCCACGCCCTGCCGGTCGATCACCATCGAGACGTCATGGGCGTGAATGCCTTCGAGCTCGAAGGAGAAGATGCCGCCTTTGCCCGGCGCATTGCCGATGATGCGCAGCGAGTTCACCGAACGGAGACGCTCGGCGGCATAGGCCGCGAGCGCCGCCTCGTGCGCGGCGATCGCGGCACGGCCGGTCTTCTCCATATAGTCGAGCGCATGACTCAGCCCGATCGCCTGGACGATCGGCGGCGTACCGGCCTCGAAGCGGTGCGGCGGATCGTTGTAGGTGACGTTCTCCATCGTGACCTCGGCGATCATCTCGCCGCCGCCCTGGAACGGATGCATGGCCTTGAGGCGATCCGTCTTGCCGTAAAGCACCCCGATGCCCGACGGTCCGTAAAGCTTATGGCCGGTCATCACATACCAGTCGCAATCGATGTCGCGGACATCGACAGGCATATGGACCGCACCCTGGCTGCCGTCGATCAGCACCGGTATGCCGCGTTCATGGGCGATGCGGCAGACTTCCTTGACATCGACCACCGTGCCGAGCGCATTCGACATGTGGGTGATGGCGACGAGCTTGGTCCGGTCTGTCAGACATTTCTCGAAATCGTCGAGATGGAAGGCGCCCTCGTCGTCCACCGGCGCCCAGACCAGCTTCGCGCCCTGCCGCTCGCGGATAAAATGCCAGGGCACGATATTGGAATGGTGCTCCATGATCGACACGACGATCTCGTCGCCATCGCCGATATTGGGCATGCCCCAGCCATAGGCGACGGTGTTGATCGCCTCGGTCGAGGACTTGGTGAAGACGACCTCATCGACCGAGCCGGCGTTCAGGAAGCCGCGAACCCTTTCGCGCGCCGCCTCATAGGCGTCGGTCGCCGCATTGGAGAGGAAATGCAGGCCGCGATGCACATTGGCATATTCGTTCGAATAGGCATGCGCCACCGCATCGATGACCGCTTGCGGCTTCTGGGCCGAGGCGCCGTGATAGACCAGCGGCTTGCCATAGACGGTCCTCGAGAGGATCGGAAAATCCTTGCGGATGGCTTCGACGTCATAGGTTGTCATTGAAACATCCATTCGAGTTCTCATTCGTCTTGCTGCCCCTCATCCGGCCGCCGTCACCGTCTCCTCGCCCTCGGGGAGACGGGACTGTGGCGCCGTGGGTCCTTTTTTCGCCCCTCTCCCCCGCAAGCGGGGAAAGGGACAATCGCGCCCCGTAAATCAAGCGTGCTTTTCCAGCCAGGCCTGGATCACGCCTTCCAGCGCCTCGATCAGGGCCTCGTCGTCCAGCTCCTCCACCGTCTCCTGCACGAAGGCCTGGACCAGAAGGTGACGCGCCTGCTTCTCCGGGATGCCGCGCGACTGGAGGTAGAAGAGATGCGTCGGGTGGATATCCGCCACCGTCGCGCCGTGGCCGCAGACCACGTCGTCGGCGAAAATCTCGAGCTCCGGCTTCACCGAGAACTCGGCATCGTCCGAAAGCAGCAGCGTGTTGCAGGCCATTTTGGCATCGGTCTTCTGCGCGCCCTGGGCGACCCGGATCTGGCCCTGGAACACACCTTTCGCCTTGTCGAAAACCACGTTGCGCATGATCTCCGTCGATGCCGTATGCTCGGTATTGTGGCCGAGAACGAGCGTGACGTCGGTATGGCTCTCGCCGCCGAGAAGATTGATGCCCCGCAGCGTCAGCTCCGAATTAACGCCATCGACATCGACATAAAGGTCCTGCCGGACCAGCCTGCCGCCGGCATTGATGACATAGAGCGTGAGCTTGGCTTCGCGCCCGAGCCGGATGCGAAGCTGGCCGAGATGGATATCGTCGGCACCCTGCTGCTGCATGACGATCCAGGTCACCTCGGCGCCATCCGCCAGCACGATGTCACCGACCGAGGACACGAGGGCCGGGGCCGACGAACCGGCAATATGCCGTTCCACAACGGTGGCCCTGACAGCCTTGCCGAAGCGGACCGGGAACCGGCTGTGATGATGGCCGCCACCCTGGACGGACTGGATTTCCAACACCTCCGACAGTTCCACGCCGTCGGCGACGTCGATGATGAAGCCGTCGCGGACGAAGCCGCCATTGAGCCGGCCGATGAGATCGTCGTCGTCTCGGAGCGACAGTTCCTTAAGCGCGGAACCGTCGCCCAGCGCGTCGGCATAGGCGCGCATGGTCACGCCGTCCGGCACGGAGGCCGGCTGGGCAGCGCCGTTGACGATCGCGAGCACGCGCGCGCCCTCGACGATCGGCGCGACCGGCATCGCAGAGGCCGACTGGTTGGCCGGCACCGTCCTCAGGAGCGAGCGCAGGTCGGTATAGTGCCAGCTTTCACGGCGACGGGTCGGCAGGCCGCTCTCGCGCAGGCCACGCAGCAATGTCGATCTCTGGCTGATGACGGCCGCATCGCCGGGCAGCATGCCCGCGACCTGGCCGAAGGCATCGAGCAGCGCCTGTTCGGCGCCGGTCGGCTTGATGAGGGTGTGAACGGTCATGGTCTCGCCTCCGGCTCAGGCCGCCTGGCCGATGATCTCGGCATAGCCGTTGGCTTCCAGCTCGCGCGCGAGCTCCTTGCTCCCCGACTTGATGATCTGGCCCTTGTAGAGGACATGGACGGAATCCGGCACGATATAATCGAGCAGCCGCTGGTAATGGGTGATGACGACGATGGCGCGATCCGGCGAGCGCAGCGCGTTGACACCGTCGGCGACGATCTTGAGCGCGTCGATATCGAGGCCCGAATCGGTCTCGTCCAGAACGCAGAGCGATGGCTCGAGCAACGACATCTGAAGAATCTCGGCGCGCTTCTTCTCGCCACCGGAGAAGCCGACATTGAGCGGCCGGCGCAGCATGTCCGGATTGATCTTGAGCTCGTTCGCGGCCGCCTTGACCCGCTTCATGAAGTCGGGCGTCGTCAGTTCGTCCTCGCCGCGCGCCTTGCGCTGCTCGTTCATGGCCACCTTGAGGAACTGCATGGTGGCGACGCCGGGAATCTCGACAGGATACTGAAAGGCGAGAAACACGCCCTTGGCGGCGCGCTCGGCCGGGTCGAGATCGAGGATGCTCTCGCCGTCGAGCAGGATGTCGCCCTCGGTGACCTCATAATCCTCGCGGCCGGCGAGGATGTAGGAGAGCGTCGACTTGCCCGAGCCGTTCGGTCCCATGATCGCGGCGACCTCGCCCGCCTTCACGGTGAGGTTCAGGCCACGGATGATCTCGGTGCCGTCCTCGGCGATGCGGGCATGAAGGTTTCTGATTTCCAGCATTTCGTTCTTCCTGTCATAGTGCGGGTTTCAAGGACCCGTATATTTCATTTGGTCGCGTCAAAGGCCTTGCCGTTCGACACTTCCATCTTTCGCTCTCAGGCACCCGCCCCGTCGTGCCTTTCACGTCGCTCACCAGATCCTCGGGACAAGCCCGAGGATGACGGCCCTGGTGGAGGATGACTGCCAGATCAACGTCCCGGATTTGGATGAATGGGATAGCACAAGCCTGCCTTTGTCATCCTCGGGCTTGTCCCGAGGATCTGACCACGCCTCAGTTATAGTTGTCCCACATTCTCGTGCTCGGATGCGGTCGGTAGACATTTTCGATCTCTCCAATGCGCTCGAACAGATCTTCCCAAGTTGGATTCAGCCCTTCGATCAAGCTGATCTTCCATTCTCGATGATACCGTTTCAGCGACTTTTCACGCTGGATCGCAAGAACGATATTGGGATTCTGTTCGAACCACACCAATTTCTCGACTCTGTATTTCGACGTGAAGCCCCGAAATACATGATTGCGATGTTCCCAAACCCTTCCCAACAAGTCCGAGGTCACGCCGGTATAGATCACACCACGCGGCTTGTCCGACATCATGTAGACGAAGCCCGTCATCCCGATTATTTCAACTCACCAGATCCTCGGACAGGCCCGAGGATGACGTTGCGGTTGTATCACCCCACGCTCCCCTCCAGCGAAATGTTGATCAACTTCTGCGCCTCGACGGCGAATTCC
>JAGRLJ010000145.1:1147-11241 GCA_020441805.1 Rhizobiaceae bacterium | reverse complement strand
AGATCCTGATCGAGGCCGACGCCACCGATCCGTCCGTGGCCAGCGGCGCGATCTCGACCCTCTCGACCGTGGCGGCTCAGGCCCTGCAACGGGAGCAGGGCACGGAGATCCAGCAGACGGCGGCCGCGACGCAGGCATTGGAAGTGGTCGTCCATCGACGCTACAATCCCGAAGGCGTGTCACAGTACAATATCGTGCCCGGCCTGCTCGGCGTCATCCTGCAAATGACCATGGTGATGATGACCGCGATGGCGCTGACCCGAGAGACCGAGCGCGGCACGATGGAAAACCTGCTGGCCATGCCGGTCAGCCCTTTCGAGATCATGCTCGGCAAGATCCTGCCCTATCTCGCGGTGGGGGCGGTGCAGATGGGGGTGGTGCTGATCGCCGCCCGGCTGATCTTCGACGTGCCTTTCACGGGCGCGCTGCCGCTGCTGCTCGCGGCGGTGCTGGCCTTCGTGCTGTCGCTTGTTCTGCTCGGCTATACGATGTCGACGCTCGCCCGGTCGCAGATGCAGGCGATGCAATTGACCTTCTTCTTCTTCCTGCCCTCTCTGTTGCTGTCCGGCTTCATGTTTCCGTTTCGCGGCATGCCCGGCTGGGCGCAATGGCTGGGCGAGATATTCCCGCTCACCCATTTTCTCCGCGTCATCCGCGCGGTCATGCTCAAGGGGGCCGACTGGCCGACCGTTTCCTTCGAGATCGGCATCCTCTGCCTGTTCATCCTCGCCTATGCCGGGCTGGCGCTCCTGCGGTTCCGGCGCACGCTGGACTAAGCGCCGAGCAGCATGTCCTCGGTTTCCCTGGCGAAGGTCTCGTTGTCGCTGCCGAGGCCGAACCTTTCCCTCCGCAGCGTCCATCGGCCCCGTTCTCCGCCGATATGGAAGAGATTGTAGGCGGCGGGCGGCTTCTTGCCCCCGAAGCTCTGGCTGCCGGCCGCGATCCCGACCACCGGAACCCGTCCGGTGCGGCCCTCGATCCAGTAGGTGGTGTTGAGATGGGTGTGGCCGTGCAACACCAGTTCCGCGCCATCCATATGCATTGCCGCATGGAAGCGCCGGATGCCGATCATCCGCTTGTAGTTCGATGTGGCGCCGCGGATCGGAGGATGGTGGATCATGACGACGCGGAAGAACCCGCGTGCGCTGGTCTCCCTCAGCAGGCGCTCGAAGCGGCGCGCCTGGTTGGGGCCGAAGAAGCCCGAGGCCATGAAGGGCGGGGTGGCGGTGGCGGTGGAAATCCCGATCAGGGCGATATTGTCGCGGACCCGAAGATAGGGAAAGAGGTGGCCGTCGTCGCGCGGTTCGTCGCCGCTCATCCACGGCTTCCAGAGCTGGATAGCCCTGTCGAGCGCGCCCGGCACATAAGCGTCATGATTGCCGGGTACGACGGAGACGTCGCGCGGCTGGTGGAAAGCGTGCAGCCACTGGGCGGCGGCGTCCATCTCGACATCGGCCGCGAGGTTGACGAGGTCGCCGGTAATGGCGAGATGGGAGGGATGCGCCTTGACGATCTCCTCCAGCAGCCGCTCGAGCGTGTTGCCGAACAGGTGCTTTCCGCGATTGCGATGCCAGTTCACATAGCCGGTGATGCGCTTGGAGAGCAGTTCGAGGAAAGTCAGCTTTGGTAGAGGACCGAGATGGACGTCCGAAATATGCGCCAATGTAAACATCGGTTCGTTGTAGGTGGGCGGGCGTGAAGGGGCAAGTGGCATGCAGGATCTAACGCCGCCGGAGATGAGCGCGTTCCGTTACCGCGTCATGACGCGCGTCGCCCATTTCGTGTATTTCTTCATCAAGGGCATGACGGTGGGCGTACGCGCCGCCTGTTTCGACGCGGAGGGGCGTATCTTCCTCGTCCGGCATTCCTACATTCCCGGCTGGCACATGCCCGGTGGCGGCGTGGAACGCTATGAGACGGTGCGCGAGGCGCTGGCCAAGGAGTTGCGCGAGGAGGGCAATCTGGTCCTTACCGCGCCGCCCCGGCTGGTCCATGTCTATTACAATCGCCGCACGTCCAAGCGCGACCATGTCGTCTTCTATCGCTGCGAGGTGATGCAGACCGCACCGCGCCCGCGCGACCACGAGATCGTCGAATGCGGCTTCTTTCCGCTCGACGGCCTGCCGGAGGGGACGACGTCGGCGACGCGGCGCAGGCTCGCCGAGCTTGCGGGCGAAGCGGAATTCGACGATCTCTGGTGACTATTTCAGCGCCCTGGCCAGTTCGTCGATATGTTCCGGCGCGATGCCGCAGCAGCCGCCGACCATGGTGGCGCCGGCATCGACCCAGCGGCGCGCCCAGCCGAGATAGAGCGGCGGCGTGAGATCGGCGCGGATGCCGTGCAGCGTCTCGTTGGCGGCCGCGTCGTCGGCCTCCGAGGCGAAGGCATTGGCATAGACGCCGATATCGACCGGAGCATCGCCGAGCGCGGCGCGCGCCTCGCGGACGGCGGCCTCCATCACCTCGGGCTGGCTGCAATTGAAGAGCAGCGCCGAAGCCCCGAGCGCGACCGCATGGCGGGCGGCGTCCGCGACCGCTTCGCCCGAGCGCAGGACCGGCTTCATCACACCCGAAAGCACGGCCTTGGCATCGTGGTCGTCGAGTGTGAACGAAAGCCAGAGCGGACGCGGGTCGTCGCCGAGCAGATCCTTGACCAGCGTGACCTCGGCCAGCGCGCTCTGCGTCTCCGCAAGCCAGATATCGGCATGGGGCGAGAGGCCTTCGATCAGGATTTCGAGGATCGGCCGGGCCTTGGCGGGATCGAAAAGATCGGGCCTGTAGGAGCCGAGCACGGGCGGCAGCGAACCGGCGACCTTCACGCCGAACTCGTACGCCGTCTCGCGCGCCAGCCGGCCGGCGAGGTCGGCGAGGCGGAGCCCTTCGGCCGCGAACCGCGCTTCGCCGATATGGAAGGGAACGACGGCATAGGAATTGGTGGTGATGACGTCGGCGCCGCTCCTGGCAAAGGCCGCATGCGCGCGACCGACATGGGCCGGCGACTCGATCAGCGCCAGCGCGGACCATTCCGGCTGTCGGAACGGTGCCCCCGAGCGCTCAAGTTCGCGGCCCATGCCGCCGTCCAGGATCGTAATCGCCATTGAAGCCTCCACATGTTTCCGTTGGCTCTACCGGCTTCAGTGGGCGAGATCAATCACCGGGCCGACGGGAACGATGCCGGTCGGATTGATGGTGCGATGGCTCTGATAATAGTGGTTCTTGATATGGGTGAAATCCACCGTTCCGGCCACGCCGGGGATATTATAGAGCAGCTTGAGGTAGCGCCGGAGGTTCGGATAGTCGGCGATGCGCCTCAGATTGCATTTGAAGTGGCCGACATAGACCGGGTCGAACCGCACCAGCGTGGTGAAGAGCCGCCAGTCCGCCTCGGTCAGCCGCTCGCCGAACAGGTACGGGCCGTCGCCGAGCCGGCCTTCCAGCTCGTCCAGCATGGCGAAGAGCTTTTCGAAATTCTCCTCGTAGGCGATCTGCGTCGTGGCGAAGCCGCATTTGTAGACGCCGTTGTTGATGGCGTCGTAGATCCGGGCATTGAGCGCGTCGATGTCGCCTCGGAGATCGTCGGGATAGAAATCGAGCCTGTTGCCGGTGATTCCGTCGAAGGCCGAATTGAACATGCGGATGATCTCGGACGATTCATTGGAGACGATCGTGCCGGTCTTCCTGTCCCACAGCACCGGCACCGTCACCCGGCCGCTATAGGCCGGGTCCGCCCGCGTATAGATCTGCCAGAGCGTATCGGCGCCGAAGAGATGATCCACGGTCGCGCCGTCTTCCGCGCGGAACTCCCAGCCGTTTTCCAGCATGCGGTAATGGACGATGGAGAGCGATATATGTTCTTCCAGCCCCTTGAGCGCACGGAAGATGAGCGTGCGATGCGCCCAGGGACAGGCGAGCGAGACATAAAGATGATAGCGCCCGCTCTCGGCCTTGAAGCCGCCGTCCCCGGTCGGGCCGGGGCTGCCGTCCGCCGTCACATAGTTGCGGAAACGGGCCTGCGACCGCACGAAATGCCCCTTCGTCTCCCTGGTGTCGTACCAGACGTCTTTCCATTCACCGTCGACCAGCAGTCCCATGTCATTCTCCGGATTTCGCCTGTGTCTAAAGCATGCTCCAATTTGCCCGCTTCCGGCCGGCTTTTCGAGAGGCGAAACGTTGAACGCAGCGTTTTGGCTCTTGGCGGACGATAAAATTCCTGCTATCGGCGCTGTCGCACACTCGCAAGGTGTGATGGATCGAGGATAGACAGGCGGAATGACCCAGCTGCGACGACCGCGATGAAGCACTGAACCGCCCGCACGCAAGGCGCGCGGGACCTCATCGCATATTGTCGCAGAGCGGACCGCCCTCATGAAGAAGCATGACCTCGTCTACCTGACCGAAGACGCCAGCCATCACGACGCCATCGAACTGATCAACGAAGAGGCCTTCGGCCCCGGGCGGTTCGCGCGCGCGGCGGCCCGCATCCGCGAGCAGGGGCCGCACGACCTTTCCCTCTCCTTCGTCTGCGCCGATCGCGGCGAGACCATCGCCTCCGTCCGGATGACGCCGGTGCAGGCGGGTGGCGTCATAGGCCACCTTCTCGGCCCGCTCGCCGTGCGGCCCTCGCACAAGAATATGGGTATCGGCCGCGAACTCGTCCGGATCGCCGTCGAGGCGGCGCGGCGCGGCGGCTCCGAAGCGGTCATCCTCGTCGGCGATCCGCCCTATTACATGCCGCTCGGTTTCGAGAAGGTGCGTTATAACGCGCTCCAGTTCCCCGGTCCCGTCGATCCGGGCCGCATCCTGGTCGTGCCGATGGCGGAAGGCGTCCATGACCGGATCGGAGGAGAGATCCGCTGGTGGGATGATGTCCGCCACGCTTCCCGGACAGGGAATGCGAAAAGCATCGATACAGAGCCCTTATGTCTTACGGCCTGAAAACCAGGTAGAGCGGTCTTTACCGGCCCTCGCGCCACCATGTCGCGCCGATGGCGAGCGCCAGGAGGCCGAGTCCGAGGAAACCGCCGAAGAGCGGCAGGGTCGTCACGCCCTTGAGTTCCGTTTCGTCGGTCATGCGCACGGCCAGCCGGTTCGGGTCCTCGACGCGCACCTGGCCGCGAACGGTCAGGACCTGCGGAATCTCAACCGTTGGCCCGCCCTGGTCGAGGCGGCGCACGATGCCGTGGCTGTCGCTTGCGAGCGTCCGGAGCTTCTCGGCGGTCGAGACCATTTCCCGGAATTCCGGCGCATCGACCGCGCCGACATGGACCAGTGTCCTGAAGTCGCCGTTGCCGACTTCATAGAGGCCGGTCAGGGTCGTCCTGACCGTGGCGGTGAAGAGGCCCGGCTTGGTTTCCGTGAGCTTCGCCTCGCTCGTCGTGCCGTCAGGGGCACGCAGCGTCGCGGGCGGCACCGCCTTGCCCAGCGTCTGTCGGGTCACGACGATATCGTGGCCTGCGGCGTGCGCGGTCAGCGCCTCTTCCTCCAGCGCCGGCTCCTTCATCAGCCAATGGGCGATGCGCCGGTAGAGATCGACATGCGGCCCGCCGCCCTCGAAGCCGCGNNGCGCCCAGAGCCAGCCCTGGTCGGACAGCAGCATCGCCACGCGGCCCTCGCCGGTGCGGTCGAGCAGCAGCAGCGGCGACTTATCGGAGCCCTCCATGACGATATTGCCCGAGGGCACCGCGACGCCGACCGACCGGAACCAGCGGCCCCAATGCGGCGGTTCCATCTCCGATCCCATCAACCCGCGGGTGACGGGGTGGCGTTTGCCGATGTCGGACAGGCGGGGATAGAAGGGTTTCTCGATCATCTGACCGGTCGGCATGACCGGCAGCACCGAGGCGAGCGGCGTATAGGCGATCGATTCGGCGCTGGCATGTTCCGGGCCGGAGACCAGCAGCAGCGCCCCGCCTTCGCGGACATATTGCGCGATATTGTCGTAATAGAGGATCGGCAGCACGCCGCGATGCTGGTAGCGGTCGAAGATGATCAGGTCGAAATCGCTGATCTTCTCGACGAAGAGCTCCCGTGTCGGAAAGGCGATCAGCGAGAGCTCGTTGATCGGCGTCCCGTCCTGCTTCTCCGGCGGGCGCAGGATGGTGAAGTGAATGAGATCGACCGAAGCGTCGGATTTGAGCAGGTTGCGCCAGGCGCGCTCGCCGGCATGCGGTTCGCCCGACACCAGCAGGACGCGGAGATTTTCGCGGATGCCGTCGATATTCTGCACGATCCGGTTGTTGACCGGCGTCACCTCGCCCGGTACTTCGGCCACCGCGATTTCCAGGATATTGTTGCCGGCGCGGGGCAGGCGGAACCGGGCAATACGGTTCTCGCCGGGCGTGACCGTCATCCGGTTGCTCACCTCGCCGTTGATCCGGATCGTCACCTCGGCCGGTTCCGTCCGCTCGGCGCCGTCGTCCAGCACGCGGAGCGTCAGTTCCTGCTCATGGTTGATCAGGCCGAAGCGGGGCGCCTTGACGATCTCGACACGCCGGTCGTATTCGCCTTCCCGGCCTGTGATCAGGGCATGGACGGGAGCGTCGATCCCCGGCAGGCGGTTGTCGCGGGGAATGTCGTGCACCTGGCCATCGGTGATCGCGATCACGGCGCCGATCCGGCTCGGTGGCACATCCTCCAGCGCCCCGGCGAGATGTGAATAGAGCCGGGTGGAGGGCGTTTCGGACGAGGCGTCGCGGCCGGCGTCGATGATACGGATCTCGATGCCCTTGAAGCGGCCGAGCGTGGCCTTGAGCGCGTCGATGGCGGCATCGGTCTGGGCTCGCCGCTCGCCGACATCCTGGCTCTGGCTGCGGTCGGCGGCAATCGCGACGATGGTCGAAAGCGGCTCGCGCTCCTCGTTCATGATCGTGGGATTGACCAGCGCCCCCACCAGAAGCGCGAGCGCGAGGGTGCGCAGCGCCATGCCGCGCTGCCGGCGATAGAGGCCGAGCGCGGCGAGCGCTGCGGCGGCCATCGCGGCGACGGCGATGAGCCATGGAGAGAAAAGGGGTGCGAAGGTGACGGTCATCTCACTGCCCCAGCCGCTCGAGCAGCGCCGGCACATGCACCTGGTCGGCCTTGTAGTTGCCNNTTGCCGGTCAGCATGTACATCATGATGTTGACGCCGGTGCGATAGGCCATTTCGCGCTGGTTTTCGTCGGGCGGCACGAGCGGCAGGAGGGGCGCGCCCATGTCGTCGATCGCCCAGGCGCCGGCAAAGTCGTTGCCGGTGATCATGATGGGCGTGACCCCGTCGCCCGAGCGTGCGGGCCGGGACGGATCGGGCTTGCCGGTCGAGGCCTCGACCCAGAGCGGGCTGCCGGCATAGCGCCCCGGATAGGCCTTGAGCAGGTAGAAACTCTTGGTCAGGACGTGGTCGGAGGGCACGGGCTCCAGCGGCGGAATGTCCATGCCGGCGAGGATGGTGCGCAGCCGGTCGGTATTCGGGCTGACGCCGGAAGCCGCCGAGATGGCCGAGAACTGGTCGCGCGTGTCGAAGAGCACGGTGCCGCCGGCGCGCATATAGGCGTCCACGTGGCTGATCGCATCCTGACTCGGCATCGGCGCGGTGGCGGAGATAGGCCAGTAGAGGATCGGGAAGACCGAAAGTTCGTCCCTGGCGATATCGACGCCGACGGGATCGCCGGGCTCCAGCGTCGTGCGGTAATAGAGATAGTCGGTCAGGCCGGCGAGGCCGCGCTCGGATATGCGATCCACCTCCGCCTCGCCGGTCACGACATAGGCGAGATGGGTCTTGTCGAGACGGGCCATCAGCGTTTCGTCGCCGGGACGGCTGTCGTCCGCGCGCGCTTCGGAGCCCGGAGCGGCGGCAAGGCCGGCGGCGACCAGCATCATGGCGGTGAGGGCGGCGCGGCTTCGGCGCGCGAAAGCGCCGCCCAGCAGCAGCATGGCGAATGTATCGGCGAGCGCGAGCAGCACCGCCGCGCCGAGGAGCCAGGGCTTGAGAGCGACGCTGTCGTCGCCCGCGAAGGCGGCCTGAACGACCGGCAGGCCGGATGGCAGCGCAAGTGGCGCCAGCGTTTCGCCGGGCGCGAGGAGATTGAGCGCGAGGAAGCCGTCCTCCGTACCGTAGAGGCCCGGCGGATTGGCGAAGCTCACCTTTGCCGGCGCGTTGGCTTCGAGCGGCTTGGCAAGGCCCTTCTCGGTCGTCAACGTGCCTCTGGCCGTCAGCAGACGATAGGGCGGCAGCACGGTCTTGCCATCGGCCGCTGTGCGGGTCTGGGCGGCGGTCGAGGACAGTTGCACGATCCGCCGCAGCATCTCGACGAAGTCGCCCGAGAGCGGCAGGTTCGACCAGGACGACTCGGCGCTCACGTGAAAGAGGACGATCCGTCCGTGGCCGCGTTTTTTCGCCGTGACGAGCGGCGTGCCGTCGCGAAGGCTTGCCCAGGTCATGTCCTGGAGATCGCTCGACGGTTCGGCGAGGACCTGCCGGTTGACGAGCACGCCCTCGGGCGCCGTCAGGCCGTGGAACGGGCTTCGTTCGGGATAGGCGTCGAGCGGCTGCGGCGACGCCCAGGACATGGAACCGCCCAGCGCTCGCTCGCCCTCGCGCAGCCGCACGGGAATGAGCGGATCGTCGGCCGGCGCCGTGGCGAGCCGGGGACCAGCGAAACGGACCAGCGTGCCGCCGGCGTCGATCCAGGCTTCCAGCGCCTTTTCGGCGGCGGGCGGCACGCGGCCGATATCCGCCATGACGATCATCGAGGGAGCCGTCGCGGTCAGGGCCGGGATCGCCTCGGCCAGATCCTTGCCCCCGGCCTCGGAAAGATTGGCGAAGGGCGACAGCGCGCGGCTGATATAATAGAGCGGCGAGAGCAGGGGCTGGCTCCGGTCGCCGACCTCGCCGGAGATCAGGCCGACGCTGCGGCGCTTGAAGCTGTCGTCCAGCAGCCGGACCGCGCCGGCGGTCTCGTAGCCGTCGAGGGCGAGACGCGAGACGTCGTTGCGCAGTTCGAACGGCGCGTCGATCGTCGCCGTCGCCGTCCGACCGCCCGGCTTGAAGACGAGATCGGCGCTGGCGAGCACATGACCCTGTAGGTCGCGGGCGGAGACAATGACCTTCTGCTCCGGCGCGGAAGCGAGTCGTATCGCCGTCATGCTCATCCGGTCCGAACTGTTGGCGGCACTGGCGATCGCGATCGTGTCCGCCGTGGCGTCGAGGCCGAAAACGCGGATATCGGCGGCGCCCAGCGTGGCGAGGCCGTCGAGGAACGGCCGGTCGCCCGATGCCGCCAGCCCGTCGGACAGGAAGACCAGGGTCGCCGGCTTCACATCGATGAAGGCGCCCTTCATCGCCGCCATCGCCGCGCCGCGATCGGCGGGGAGGGGGCGCGGCAGCGCTGCGGCAAGGCGCGTCAGCGCCTGTTCGGCGCTTCCGAACGTGGCGTCATGGGTGTCGTCGGCGGTAAAGACGAGGCTCACCGGCAGGTCCTTGTCGCGCGCTTCCTCGAGAAGAAGCTGCGCTGTCGCCCGGCGGCGGTCGAATGTCGGCGCCGCAGCCCAGCTATTGTCGAAGACGATCGCGACCGGACCATTGGCGGCGAGCGACGGCGCTCCGGGGTTGAGAAGCGGGCCGGCCAGCGCGACGATGACCAGCGCGGCCATGACGAGGCGGAGCAGCAGCAGCCACCACGGCGTCGTCGCCGGCGTCTCCTCCCGCTTGCCGAGCGCGAGCAGGATGCGGAAGGGCGGGAAGACCTCCTTTTCCGGGCGCGGCGGGGTGAGCCGCAACAGCCACCAGATCAGCGGCAGGGCGACCAGCGCTGTCAGGATCAGCGGCGCGGTGAAGGCGAGCGCTCCCATCAATGCGCTCCAAGCCCGACTCGGCCGGGCTGGCCGGAGAGATACATATGCACCGCCACCAGCGCTTCGGAAGCGGGCCGGCCCGTGCTGTGGGCGACGAAGTTCCAGCCGAGATGGCGCAGTTCGTCACGGAGGGATTGACGCCGCGCGAAATAGAGCTGGCGATATTCGTCGCGCAGCAGTTCCGAACGGCCGGAGAGAAACTTGCCGCCCGTCGCGGGATCGGTGAACTCCACCCGGCCGGCATAGGGAAAGGTCTCCTCGGCGGG
>JAGRLJ010000145.1:0-1091 GCA_020441805.1 Rhizobiaceae bacterium | reverse complement strand
GACATCCGCCGGCGGTTCGAGGAAATCGCCGAACAGCACGACGTCGCTCGAACCCCGGATCATGTCGGTCGGAGGCAGGGTCGAGGACAGGTCGGCATGGAGAAGGGCGGTCGCGAGCCGCTCGGCGGCATTGCGCGCGGCTACCGGCTCCATCACACCCGGACAGCCGATGCGCTCGCCGGAGCGCGCCATGATCTCGGCGGTCGCGAGCATCAGCACGAGGGCGCGGCTCTCCTTCGAAACCGTGCCGAGCGCCGATCTGTACATCATCGACGGCGACAGGCTCGCCCAGAGCCAGATCGTATGCGCGGCTTCCCATTCGCGGTCGCGGATATAGGTATGATCGTCGCGCGCCGAACGGCGCCAGTCGATGCGGGTCAGGCTGTCGCCCTCGACATAGGGGCGGAACTGCCAGAAATTCTCGCCGATGCCGCGTTTCTTGCGGCCGTGCCAGCCGGCGATGACCGTATTGGCGATGCGCCGTGCCTCGACCAGGCAATCCGGCAGCATGCGCGCGCGTTCGCGCGCCCGGGAGAGGGCGGCGGCCGGCATGGTTTGCGGAACGGTCTGGCCGATCGGTGCCAATGTCGCTCGGTACCTTCCTTATTAGCCGCGGAGCGGGGCCACGAGTTTGGCGATGACCTCCTTCATGCTCGCGCCGTCGGCGCGGGCCGCGAAGGTCAGCGCCATGCGATGCTGGAGCACGGGGCCGGCAAGTGCGACCACGTCGTCGACCGAGGGCGCGAAGCGCCCCTCGTAAAGCGCTCGGGCGCGGGCGGTCAGCATCAATGCCTGGCCGGCGCGCGGGCCGGGACCCCAGGCGACCTTCTGGTCGGCGAATTCGTTGCCGTTGCCCGGCCGGGCGGAGCGGACCAGCCTGAGAATGGCGTCGAGCACGCTTTCCGACACCGGCATGCGCCGGATCAGCGTCTGGATCTCCTGGAGCCGCCGGGCATCGATCACGCCCTCGACCGGCGTCTCGCGCACGCCCGTGGTTTCGAGCAGGATGCGGCGCTCGGCATCGAGATCGGGATATTCGACGTCGATTTCGAGCAGGAAACGGTCCAGCTGGGCCTCGGGCAGCGGATAGG
>JAGRLJ010000144.1 GCA_020441805.1 Rhizobiaceae bacterium | reverse complement strand
TCCTCGCCGCCGTAGAAAACCGGCACGTCATGGATCGCGCCGGGCTCGGCGCCGCCGCCCGCCCGGCCCCAAAGATCCCGGATGGACTGCCCGACCACGAAGGCCTCGATCCTGAGCGGATCGAAGACGACCATGAGGTTGTTCATGCCCGGAACGGTTTCCAGCACGCCGTCGAGGAATTTCAGGTCGCGGGCGAGCTTCCACACCCTGGCCTGGACGTCGTCGTCGAAAGGACCGGCCGCGCCATCCACCAGAATGGCGCCGGCGCCCTCGAAGGACAGTCTGGGTTCGATGGATTGCACGCTCGATCTTCCTTGGCTGCCGTACTGATATATCAGATTGCGGCGCTTGCAAATATCCACGGGCAAAATCTTCATCGAATTGAAGCATGCCGCAAAGCCGATTAGAAAGAGCCTGAGCGAGAGGTGCAAGTGCGATGCTGACGGTCGATCTCAATTCCGACATGGGCGAGGGTTTCGGCCCGTGGAAAATGGGCGACGATGCGGCGATGCTCGACATCGTCACCTCGGCGAATATCGCCTGCGGCCTGCATGCGGGCGATCCGGAAGTGATGGCCGCGACCTTTGCCAGGGCGAAGGAGAAGGGCGTCTCGGTCGGCGCCCATCCCGGCTATCCCGACCTCTACGGCTTCGGCCGCCGCAACATGCCCTATACGATGGGCGAGATCGAGCGGCTGATCGCCTACCAGATCGGCGCGGCCGAGGCGATGGCCGCCTATGCCGGCCACAGGCTCACCCATGTCAAGCTGCATGGCGCGCTCGGCAATCTCTCCCAGCAGAATCGCGATGTGGCGCTCGCCGCCTGCCGGGCGGTCAAGGCGGTGAATCCCAGGCTCGTCTGCCTGACGATCGCGCTTGGCGAGATGGACCGGCTCGCCGGCGAGATGGGGCTGGAATTCCGCTCCGAGATCTTCGCCGACCGCGCCTATACCGAAGAAGGCTTCCTCGTCGACCGCAGGGTTCCGGGCGCGGTCCTGCACGAGCCGGGGGAGATCGCCGAACGCATCCTCGCCATGCTGAACGAAGGCGCGATCCGCACGCTTTCCGGCCAATGGCTGAAGACGCCGATCCATTCGATCTGCGTCCATTCCGACACGCCCTCGGCGGTCGAGATCGCCCGCTCGCTGCGCGCCTCGCTCGAGGCGCGGGGCGTCGCGGTCAAGCCGTTCGCGGGAGCCTGACGGCATGGATCTGGCGCTGATCGAGAAACTGATGCGGATGCTCGAACAATCGGGCTTGCAGGAACTCGACGTCAATGACGGGGCCACGCGCATCCGCATCGCCAAGCGGCGGACGCTGGGCCTCGATCATATCGACGCCGCCGAAACTCCCCCGGAAGCCGAAAGCCCGGCTGGGGAGCAGGCCGGCCCGCATCGCATTCTTTGCGGCATGACCGGCACCTTCTACCGCGCTTCCGCCCCCGGTGTCGCACCCTATGTGACCGAGGGCGCCCGTATCGAGGACGGGCAGCGCGTGGCATTGATCGAGGCGATGAAGGTCTTCAACCCGGTCGAGTCCGATATTGCCGGAACCGTCCTGCGGATCCTGGTCGAGGACGGGGCGCCCGTGCATCCCGGCATGCCGCTTTTCGAGGTGGACGCCGGATGAACGAGCCGCTGCGGTCCGCGATTCTCGACCTGATGAACCGGCACGGCATCGGCTATTTCGACTATGAGGGCCCGGACGGCGCGCTGCGGCTCGACGCCGACCGGCCGGAGGAACACCCGCCGATCCTCGCGACGCGGCCGGGCCTCTTCCTCGCCCGCCATCCGGCGGATCGGGCCGCGCCACGGTGGCCGCGCCGCGTCACGGCGGGCGAGATTGTCGGCTGGCTCAAGATCGGCCCGCTGCTCGAACCGGTGCGCGCATCGCGGGACGCGACGATCGACCGCCCCCGCCTCGCTCACGGCGCGCTCGCCGGCTATGGCGATCGCCTGTTCTAAAAAAGTGGAAAAATGGACCGGGCCTGTCGGATCGGCGAAAGATCGCTCGTCGTTTCCACAGGAAGGCAGGAAAGCCTCCGGCAAACAAAAGGAGACGACGATGCGAGTCATGGTGATGGTCAAGGCGACGGGAGACAGCGAGCAGGGCATCATGCCCTCCACCGAACTCCTGGAGGCCATGGGCAAGTATAACGAGGAGCTGGTCAATGCCGGCATCATGCTGGCGGGCGAGGGGCTCCATCCCTCGTCGAAGGGCAAGCGCATCGCCTTCGACGGCCCGAACCGGACGGTGATCGACGGCCCCTTCGCCGAGACCCGCGAGCTGGTCGCCGGGTTCTGGCTCTGGGAGGTCAAGGATATGGCGGAGGCCGTCGAATGGGCGAGGCGCTGCCCCAACCCGATGCCCGGCCCGAGCGAACTCGAAATCCGCCAGGTCTTCGAGGCGGCCGATTTCGGCGCCGAGTTCACGCCCGAGCTCCAGGCACAGGAAGAGGCGATCCGCGAGAAGATCCAGAGCCGCTGAACCGCCGCTGCCGGTTGACATGGCCGCGGTGGCTCCCCTAACTCGGCGGCATGGCCGCCGAGGATATCCACCGGACGATCGAGACCGTATTCCGCATGGAGCGGGCGAAGCTGATCGCCAGCCTCGCCCGCATGGTGCGCGATGTCGGCCAAGCCGAGGAACTGGCGCAGGACGCACTGGTCGCCGCCCTCTCGGACTGGCCGGCGAACGGTGTGCCGCGCAATCCCGGCGCCTGGCTGACGGCCACCGCCAAGCGGCGCGCGATCGACGGCTTCCGGCGCCGGAAGATGCTGGAGCGCAAGCACGCGGAGCTGGGCCGCGACCTGGAGGATGAGCGCGACGACAGCATGGAAGCGTTCGAGGCTGCCATGGACGACGATGTCGGCGACGAACTCCTGGGCCTGATCTTCACCGCCTGCCATCCGATCCTGACGCGGGAGGCGCGGGCGGCGCTGACGCTGCGCCTGATCGGCGGGCTGACCATGGACGAGATCGCCCGCGCCTTCCTCTCCAACGAAGCCACGATTTCCCAGCGCATCCTGCGCGCCAAGAAGAAGATCGCCGAGGCGGGTCTTGCCTTCGAGGTTCCGCGCGGGCCCGATCGCGACGAGCGCATCGCCTCGGTGCTGGAGGTCGTCTACCTGATCTTCAACGAGGGCTATGCGGCCACTGCCGGCGACGACCTCATACGGCCGTCGCTCTGCGCCGAGGCGCAGCGGCTGGGACGCATCCTGGCCGGGCTGGCGAAGGACGAACCGGAAGTCTTCGGCCTGCTCGCACTCATGGAAATCCAGGCCTCGCGCCTTCACGCCCGTACGGGCGCCGACGGTTCGGCGATCCCGCTTCCCGAGCAGAACCGCGCCCGCTGGGATCAGCTCCTGATCCGGCGCGGGCTCGACGCCCTCGACCGCGCCCTGGCATTGGGCGGTGCGAACGGCCCCTATGCGCTACAGGCCGCGCTCGCCGCCTGCCATGCCCGCGCCCGGCGGATGGAAGACACCGACTGGCCACGGATCGCCTCGATCTACGACCGGCTGAGTTCGGTCATGCCGTCGCCCGTGGTCGATCTCAACCGCGCCGTCGCCCATGGCATGGCCCGGGGACCGGAGGTGGCGCTTGCCATGATCGACGCGATCGAGGCGCAGGGCCTGCTCGACAATTATGCGCCGCTTCCCGCCGCACGGGCCGATTCGCTCTGCCGCGCCGGCAGGGCCGCCGAGGCGCGTCCCTTCTTCGAGCGCGCCGCGGCACTGACGCGGAACAGCCGGGAGCGAGATTTCCTGCTCAAGCGGGCGGCGGAGTGTGGAGGATGAGACCTCTCGATATAGGCGCAAGGCCCCTCCGCCCGGTTCAGTCCTCGCCCTTCGGCTCCGCTGCCTCTGCCTGCTCCGACTCCTCCCGCGCCTTGGCCCGCTTGAGCGCCGCCTTGCTGCGAGAAATCCGGACCTTCTTGATACGGCGCGGATCGGCGTCGAGGACATGGAACTCGAAGCCCGGCACCGCCTGGACCACCTCGCCCCGCGCCGGGATGCGGCCGAGCTCGGAATAGATCAGGCCGCCGAGCGTATCGACCTCGTTCAGGCGTTCCGCGACGTCGAAATCCGGGCCGATGGCGGCGGCGATGTCCTCAAGCTCGGCCCGCGCATCGGCGATATAGGAATCGTCGGCCTGGCGGGCGAACATCGTTTCCTCGTCGTCATGCTCGTCCTCGATGTCGCCGACCAGCATCTCGACGATATCCTCGAGCGAGGCGAGGCCGTCGGTGCCGCCATATTCGTCGATGACCAGCGCCATCTGGATGCGCTCGGCCTGCATCTTCACCATCAGTTCGGAGGCCAGCATCGAGGGCGGGACGAAAAGCACTGGCCGGATGATGCCGGCACCGGCGATGGTGGTATCGGCATTCACCCGGGCAAGGTCGAAGGGCTTGGAGCGCGGCTTGGGCGCGGTCGTGCCGTCCGGCAGCGGAAGCGCGGCCGTCTTGCCCTGGGTGCGGCGCTTGTTGCGGCTTTCCTTGATCATGTAGCCGAGAAGGTCGCGGATATGGACCATGCCCTTGGGATCGTCGAGCGTCTCGGAATAGACCGGCATGCGCGAGCGGCCGGTATCGTAGAACAGCATCATCAATTCGCCGATCGGCATGTCCTGGTCGACCGCCTCGATCTCGGCGCGCGGCACCATCACATCCTCGACGCGCACCTCGCGGAAGCGCAGGATGTTGTTGAGCATGGCGCGCTCGACCGGCGAAAAGCCGATCGCGGCGCCTTCCTCGGTGGCGAGCACGTCGGCAAGGTCCTCGCGCAGGCTCGATGCGTTTTGCGGCCGGAGAAGTCGGGCCACCCTTGCCCAGATCGACTGTCTGGGCGCGGTGGTACTGTCGCCCTTGGAAGTGGAACCGCTGTCCTCACCCTTGGAGGGCGGTTCGATCGTCGCCTCGTGCGACCGTGTGGAATATTCGCTCATTGCCTCGACTGTCGTTATGGTCATTCCCGGTAGGGATCGGCGAGGCCCAACTCCGCCAGAATGCGGGTCTCGAGGCCTTCCATGACCGCAGCTTCCTCATCCGTCATGTGGTCGTAACCGAACAGATGCAGGAAGCCGTGCACCAGTAGATGAGCCAAATGATCATCGAAGGCAATAGCGAGGTCAAGGGCTTCTCGGCGCAAAGTCTCCTCGGCGAGCACGATATCGCCCAGCATCGGCCCCGGCCGGCCGCCGGGCATGACCGGAAAAGCCGGGAAAGACAAGACGTTGGTCGGCTTGTCCTGGCCTCGCCAATCGCGGTTGACGATCCTGATATTCGCGTCGTCGGTGAAGACCAGCGAAAGCTCGACGGGCGTGTCGGGAAAGGGCTGGCCTTCCTTTTCCGCCAGATGGCGCGCGGCATGGTCCAGCACGCGGTCCGAGAGCGCCGCGAGCGCGGGCGCCTCGGGCCACGCGCCGGCCTCGACATCGCGCTGGATCTCCAGCCTTTGCGATCCGCCGGACATCAGACCGCGCTCTGGTCCCGTTCGGGCCGGCTCGCGACCTCGGCGTCATAGGCGCGGACGATGCGGGCGACGAGCGGATGGCGCACGACGTCGGTGTCCTTGAAGCGGATGACGGAAATGCCCTCGACGCCGGAAAGGATTTCCAGCGCCTCGACGAGGCCCGATTTCACCCCGCGCGGCAGGTCGACCTGGCTGGGGTCGCCGGTAATGATCATGCGGCCGTTCTCGCCGAGGCGGGTCAGGAACATCTTCATCTGCATAGTGGTGGCGTTCTGCGCCTCGTCCAGAACGACAAAGGCATTGGACAGCGTGCGACCGCGCATGAAGGCCAGGGGCGCGATCTCGATGCGCTTTTCCTCGATCAGCTTCTGCA
>JAGRLJ010000009.1:6796-10650 GCA_020441805.1 Rhizobiaceae bacterium | reverse complement strand
CGAGCCCTGCGCCTCGAGCACCGCGCGGGAGACGATGTTCTCCGAGGCGATCAGCTCGATCTCATGGCGCTGGCGGCCGAGCTCCTTGGTGATCGCGCCGAAGATATCGGGATCGCTGTCGGCAAGCGTGCGGGTGAAGAAGGCGGCGTTTGCGCTCATGTCGTGGCTCTCGCTCCGGGGTGGTGACGGTCTGTGTCGCACAGGCTCTTAGCGGCCCGCGATGCCGAGGGCAAGACGGATTGCGCCGGGCGATGTGACACTTGCGGCGTCGCTCCGCTCCGAGCGTGCAAAGCCCGGTCCGGCCGCGCGGGGGTCGCGGAAGCTGACGGTCGTGACGCGCCGAACAGGCGGAAGACCGCACGGCGAGAGGAAGACTGTCCGTCTCACGCAAAAAGCCGCCCGCGATCAAGCCGGAGCGGCCCTGCCAATTCGGAGATCCCGGAACTCAGTTGTTGGCGACGGCCGGCTCCTGGTTGAGGCCGGTCTGCAACGCCAGTTCCCGCGCGCCGTCCATCTGGTAGATGTCGTCCCGGAACTGCACGATATGGTCCTTGGCGGACCAGGCGGTCACATATTTGAAATAGATCGGAACCTCGGCGGCGAGGTTGACCGGCGTATTGACGCCGGACTTGATCGTCGATTCGATCTGCTGCCGGCTCCAGCCGGGCGTATCCCGCAGCAACCACGTCGTCAGATCGCGGATATTCTGGCAGCGCACACAGCCCGAGGATTCGAAACGCGACAGCTTGTTGAACAGGCCCTGCTGGGGCGTGTCGTGCATATAGGTCGCGAACTCGTTGTGGAAGTTGATCTTGGTCGAGGCCATGGCGTTGATCTTGCCCGGATCCTGCCGGAACATGAGATCCGGCGCCTTCTCGGCCTGCCAGTCCACGGTGGACGGATCGACCTCGTTGCCCTTGCCGTCGAAAAGCCGGATCTTGTTCGTGGCCAGGTAGGTGGGATCCTTGCGCATCAGCGGCATGATGTCCTTCTGGACGATCGAGCGCGGGGCGGTCCAGTAGGGATTGAGCGTGACATTGTAGATCTTGGAATCGAGGATCGGCGTCGGGCGCGAAATCCGGCCGACCACGGCGGTGTGGCGGGACACGACGCGGTTGTTCTCGATCGCCTCGATATAGGCGGCCGGGATATTGACCATGACGTAACGCTGGCCGAGATCGGTGGTGATGGCGTTGACGCGCTCGAGATTGGTGCGGAGCTGCATCAGGCGGGTATCCGCCGGGACATTCATCGCATCGAGCGTATAGCGGCCGATCACGCCGTCGAGCGGCAGGCCGTGCCGGGCCTGGAAACGCCGGACCGCCTCCTCGACGAGCGAGTCGTAGGAATTGGATATGCCGGCCGAGCGCGACAGATCGCCGGAAATGATCAGCCGCTTGCGCAGGTCGGCGACAGCCGGATCGCTCATGCCGATCTTGAGCTTGACGGCGGCGTTGACGCGCGGCCATCCGCCATTGGCGACGATGGCCTCGTAATCGTAGATGGCCTGCTGGAGATTGGCCGAGGCGCCGGACCCGAAGATCGGGTTCTTGGTCTGCACGGCGGCGGCGGTGCGGGAGGCCTTGGCGTCGAACTGGTCGTCCCAGTTGCCGCGACGCGGGGCATTGATAATGTCGTCCATCACCACTTCGGCGAGGGCCGGCGCCGACATCGCGGCCGCGCCCATGGCAGCGGCCGACGTCAGGAACGTCCTGCGCGAGAGGGGTGAATTACGGTCATGACCAGACATGCGCACAGCCTTCCTGTTGTCCCGGCAAACTCGATGGCCTGCCCCTAGCACGAACGTGGTTAATGAAACACGGAACCGGTGTTCATTTTGCCGTGATCGCGCCGCCGGGGCAATGCCGTCACGCGCGACCGGCCGCTCTCGTCCCGGTTCGCCATCGCCATGTTGCGCAGTTGTCACAACAATGTGGCCCTTTTGTGCAAGGGCCGGCAAGCCGCCCGGGTCACTTCGCGACCCGGAAGCGGGTATAGTCCCGCCGCTCGGCCAGCCGGGTGAAATTGGCGCCGAACCAGGCGGATATCCTCGCCGCTTGGTCCATGGTGTCGAGACGAATGGTCGGCGTGCCGGCACCGCGCGGCAATGACTCGCCCTTGAAAATTTCCTCGAGCCAGCCGTCGTCGGAAATGCTGCTCATCAGGTAATAGGTGCCGTCCCGGATCGTGACGAAGGCCAGTCCGCTCTCATCGAGATTGGGCCGCATGCCCTCGATGCGCTGCGCGAACCGGATCAGGTAATTGCCGTCGCTCATCCTGCGGGCCTGCACCACCAGCCGGTTCGGCGTGCCGTCGTCCAATCCGAGCACATAGCGGACGGCCTGTGTCTCGCGTTCGGGGGTCAGCGTCGCGAAGGCCTTGTAGCCGCCTTTCTCCCTGTCGAAGGTCTCGAGCCTGAACGGCCTGTCGGTCGGGAAGCCGGGGATCGCCTCGCCCGCGGCGGTGGGATCGGGCAGAATAATATCGGATTCGATGGTGCATCCGGCCGCAAGGATCAGCGCGGCGATGGCCAAAAGGGTATTCAGGATTTTCATATCGGTCTCCGGGAGCGCGAGGCAGCGCGTCGGAGGCAAGACGTTTTACGCCGTCAATTCATTTGCGGCAGGCGATTCCGGCGAGGGGGACGATAATGACCACTTTTTCGACCGACCTGGACATGCTGGCCCAATCAAATCGCGGGAACCGGATCTCTTGCCGTTTCCGCGGCGAATGTGCCGACCGCCCCATATGTCGCACAGTTGACGAAGGGCATTCGCTGGGATCTCCGTGCCTTTACGATGGCTTCGCGACGCCGTCCAAACCCTTGAGGGCGCAATGCTCCGGTACACGAGACGCAAACGCCCAAGACACGATAGGTCCTGGCTGGTCGGTCACACATGAGCCGACTGCTCGTCGACCGTTCACTGAAAATACACAACCCGGTCGGCCCACACGTGACCTCAGCCACGGGACACAACCGGGTTGCCACTCCCAGAACTGCGCAATTGGGATAGAACATACTGCGCCCAGTCCTGAGAGGCGTAACACGCCTAGCATTGCCATGTATCCATCCGGCAATCAGCCGAACTGCTCTTTCGCTTCTATCAAGCGATTTCCGGTGAGCGATGGTTACCCCGCGCTTCTGGGGTTTTACCGGTTGGTCAAAATGTTGGCCAAAATGGACCTCCTTTCCGTTGACCATTCTGATGTAGGCAGCGCTTGCGGCCGTTCAAGGCCGGGATTGACGCCTGTCCGCGAGGCGGGCGCAACGGCGGCGGGCGATTCAAGGCGAATTGAGTTGCGCTGCCAGCCGGCTTCTGCGTCTCGTCGGTCAGGAACGAGGGTTCAGCCGGGAGGGCGTTGGCAACCTTTGCCGGCACGACGTCCTCCGCAGCGCCGAAAAACCTGCCTCTTCTCGTTCGCCATGCGAACGAGCGCCCCATGGGCTTTTGTGCCCCGGAGCGCCCGTTGGCGCTCTCGCGCAACTGGAGGAAACGCGAGAGTTATACACTGTTAAATTATTACAATCTATAGAGAATCTGATCGTTCCAGAAGCGGTCCAGACGCTGGAGCAGCTTGTTCATCTGGCCGAATTCGTCCTGGCCGATGCCGCCCACCTTGTGGATCGAGCCGACATGGCGCTGGTAGAGCCTGGCGACGGTCTCGGCGACCTCCTGGCCCTTGTCGGTGAGCGAAATGCGGACCGAGCGGCGGTCGATGCGGGAGCGGGCATGGTTGATGAAGCCGAGCTCGACGAGCTTCTTGACGTTGTAGGAAACGTTGGAGCCCATGTAATAGCCGCGCGAGCGCAGTTCGCCGGCGGTCAGTTCCGAGGAGCCGATATTGAAGAGCAG
>JAGRLJ010000009.1:0-6707 GCA_020441805.1 Rhizobiaceae bacterium | reverse complement strand
ACGCTTTCGAGATAGAGATTGTGGATGATCTCATCCTGCGGATCGAGTGCCTGCGGTGCGGGAGCCTTGAGCTTCGGGTTCATTTTTCTGCCTCACTGTTTAACGGCGGTTCTCGTTTTTCTGTCTCCGCCTTATGTGAGCCAACTTAGCGCCCGCACCTAAAATTCTACTTAAATCATAGGATTAACGCGGCCTTACCGCCTTGTCTCGATATGTTTTGGTAAACGGGAAGCTACCGTTGCGCGAAATTCGGCTCGGTTCGAGGCGGCTTCCTGAGCCAGAGCGTCAGCCTGAGCGCGATATAGACGGGCACCGTGGCGGCGATCGCGAGCAGCGTCGGAGCGGCGTCGATGAAGCTGCCCGCAAGCGTCTCGTGGCGCGCGATCTCGACCGCCGCGGCGAGCGTCCAGACGACCGGCCCCCAGGATCCCCTGAGCCACAGCCCAATCGCCGCGATAGGATAGAGCACCGCGAGACAGGCCACCGCCGCCTGCTGGTCGGTGTCGAGGAGATCGATCCTCAGCGCGCCGCCGGACCCGTAGCCGATCAGATCGGACCAGATGCGGAAGCCGAACCACAGGCATCCCGCCGCCACCAGGCGGAGGAAGATCGTCATCAGCAGTTCGGGGAGGAAGACCGCCTGCCGCGGCATTGTTTCGATATCGGCCATCACCGCTTTCTATCGCATCGACGCCGCGAAGGCCAGATCGGGCCGTGCGCGGCCCCTGTCCCGTCGTGGGACGACCTGTCGCCCTTACCTGCCCTTTCCCTGGTGCGGGCGGCCATGCTAAAGCGCCGATCGCAAGGCAGGCGCCCGGCCTGCCCGCCGCGCCGAGAGGACTTAAGACATGACAGGCAAGACCCATCTTGTCGACCGCATCACCGGCCACCGCCGCATGCGGCGCAACCGCAAGGCCGACTGGACCCGCCGGCTCGTCTCAGAGAACCGGCTCACCGTGGACGACCTGATCTGGCCGATCTTCATCGTCGCGGGCTCGGGCATCGTCGAGCCTGTTCCCGCCATGCCGGGCGTCAGCCGCATGAGCGTCGACAAGGCGGTCGAGGCGGCGAAGGAAGCGGCCGATCTCGGCATTCCCGCGCTCGCGACCTTTCCCAACGAGGACCTGTCCCTGCGCGACGAGACCGGCTCGCATTCGCTTCATCCGAACAACCTGATCAACGCGGCGACGCGCGCCATCCGCAAGGCCGTGCCCGGCATCGGCATCATCACCGATGTCGCGCTCGATCCCTTCACCAGCCATGGCCATGACGGCATCCTGCGCGACGACGTCATCGTCAACGACGAGACGGTGGAGGCGATCGCCCGCGCCGCCGTGCTCCAGGCCGATGCCGGCTCCGACATGATCGCGCCGTCGGACATGATGGATGGCCGCATCGGCGCCATCCGCCAGGCGCTCGACCATGCCGGCCACCAGGAGGTCGGCATCATGTCCTATGCCACCAAGTTCGCCTCGGCCCATTACGGGCCCTATCGCGAGGCGATCTCGACCGGCGGATTGCTGAAGGGCGACAAGAAGACCTATTACATCGATCCCGCCAACGGCACCGAGGCCCTGCGCGACGCAGCGCTCGACGTCGAGGAAGGTGCCGACATGCTGATGGTCAAGCCCGGCCTGCCCTATCTCGACATCTGCTGGCGCATCAAGCAGGAATTCGGCCTGCCGGTCTTCGCCTATCAGGTGTCCGGCGAATATACGATGGTCAAGGCCGCCGCCGCCCAGGGCTGGATCGACGGCGAGCGGGTGATGCTCGAACAACTCCTCGCCTTCAAGCGCGCCGGCTGCGACGGCATCCT
Source organism: Rhizobiaceae bacterium (assembly GCA_020441805.1). Lineage (GTDB taxonomy): Bacteria > Pseudomonadota > Alphaproteobacteria > Rhizobiales > Rhizobiaceae > Rhizobium_E. Next base: position 4,891 of record JAGRLJ010000009.1, on the reverse strand, counting down.
GACCTATTTCGCGATCGATGCGGCGCGCATCCTCGCGAAGAGCTGACCATGGAGCTCGACGCCTATCTGGCGCGGATCGCCTATCGCGGCGGTCTTGCGCCCGACCTCGCGACGCTGTCGTCGATCGTCGGCCGCCAGGCCGAGGCGATCCCGTTCGAGGCGATCGACGTCCTGCTGGGAAAGAGCATCGATATCGACCTCGCCGCCGTTTGCGACAAGCTCATCGCGCAAAGGCGCGGCGGCTATTGCTTCGAGCAGAACGGCCTGCTCCAGTCGGCGTTGACCGCACTCGGCTTCAGCGTCACGGCGCGGCTTGCCCGCGTGCTCTGGATGCGGCCGGCCGAGGCGGTGCCGGCGCAGGCGACGCATATGGCGCTCGTGGTCCGCATCGCGGGACGCGACTATCTCGTCGATGCCGGTTTCGGCAACGGCACGCCGACCGCGCCGCTCGCCTTCGATACGGCGGAAGCCCAGGCGACGCCGCTCGAAACCTTCCGCCTGCGCGCCTCCGGCGACGGGCATGTCCTGGATATGCGGACCGGCGGGAACTGGTCGCCGGTCTATGAAATCCTGGCGGGGACCGCCGCGCCCGGCGATCTGGCGAAAGCCAATCTCTTCACCTCGACCCATCCCGACTCGCGCTTCCGCCGCGACCTGATGCTCGCGCGCGCCACGACCGACGCCCGTTTCCTGCTGCTCGGCAACCGGCTGATGACCCGGCCCGCGCGCGGCAATGCCGAGGTCCGGTCGCTGGACGGCCCCGAGGCACTCGGCGACGCATTCCGGACGGTGTTCGGACTCGATGTCCGGCCGGAATGGTCCGGCCTCCTCGCCCGCTTCGCTCCCGCGACTCGCCCGGCGCCGGAGCCTCACGCGTAGCGGCAATCCGGCGGCGGTCCTTGCAGCCGGTCCCCGCCCTTCCCATATCTTCGTCAGGTTCAACACCGGAGACGAAAATGGCAAGCGCCTTCGACCCGTCCATGCCCCACTATGCCGACCATGCCTTCGACGGCGTGCTGACGCGGCGCGTCCTGGCATTCCTGATCGATTACGCGATCGTCGCCGTGCTCCTGGTGCCGGCCTGGGTGATCCTGTTCGTCCTGTCGATCCTGACGCTCGGCCTGGGCTTCTATCTCTATCCGGTCAGTTTCTTCATCGTCGCCGGTCTCTATTTCGCGCTGACCCTGGGGTCGGATCGGCAGGCGACGCCGGGCATGCAGGTCATGGACCTCGCAATGGCCCGCGACGACGGGCGCCGCGTCGATTTCGGCATCGCCATGGTCCATGTGCTCGCCTTCTGGATCATCAACTCGCTGCTGACGCCCTTCCTGCTGCTGGTTGGCCTTTTCACCGAGCGCAGACGGCTGATCCACGACATGCTGCTCGGCACCTATATGGTGCGCGCGAGCGCCACGGGCTACTGACCGGCGGCGCCCCAATATTCCGGGATTGATTTTTCGCATTCTTCCGCCATGCTGGACGAACCAGCATTGGCGAGAGAATCTCCCTAACGAATGAACACGCAGGTCCATCCCTCACCGCAATTCTTCATGACGGCGCCGGCGCCGTGCCCCTATCTTTCGGGCCAGGTGGAGCGGAAGGTCTTCACGCATCTGGTCGGCCAGCGCGCGCCCGAGATGAACGACATCCTCACCCAGGGCGGCTTCCGCCGGTCGCAGAATATCGCCTACCGCCCTGCCTGCGAAGGTTGCCGCGCCTGCGTCTCGGTTCGCATCCTCGCCGACGAATTCGCGCCGACGAAGTCGATGAAGCGCGTGCTCGCGGCCAATACCGACCTCGTGGCCAAGGACTATGCGGCCGAACCGTCCACCGAGCAGTTTTCGCTCTTTCGCCAGTATCTCGACAGCCGACACCAGCTCGGCGGCATGTCCGACATGACGGTGCTCGATTATGCGATGATGATCGAGGATACCCATGTCAACACGCGCATCGTCGAATACCGGCTGCGCGAGGAAGGCGACGGCATCGCCGAACGGCCGGCCGGAAAGCTGGTCGCCGCGGCCCTCACCGACCTCATGGCCGACGGCCTTTCCATGGTCTATTCCTATTACGACCCGACGCTGGTCGACCGGTCGCTCGGCACCTATATGATCCTCGACCATATAAGGCGCGCCAGGGTCAGGGGCCTGCCGCATGTCTATCTCGGCTACTGGGTCGAGGGCTCGCGCAAGATGGCGTACAAGACACGCTTTCTGCCGCAGGAACATCTGCTCATGCAGGGCTGGACCCGCTACAGTCCGTCGGAAGAATAACCCGCCCTCTCGGTCGCCATGCCTTTCCCGCATCTTTCGCCCCATATGAAGGGCGTGACCGTCACGTTTCTCGGCGGGCTCGCGCTCTCCTTCGACATTCCGATCCTGCGCCTCGCCGACGGCAATGTCTGGTCGGCCCTCTTCATGCGCTCGATCCTCACCGTCTCGGTGGCGCTGATCGCGCTTTGCGTGCTGCGGGCGGTCAGGGGCCGGATTCCGAGGCTGATCCCCGGCTGGGCCGGCGTCGCGGTCGCGGTCCTCTACGCGCTGTCGACGACCTTCTTCATGCTTGCGGTCTTCAATACCAGTTCGGCCAATGTCGCCTTCATCCTCGCCTTCAACCCGATGTTCGGCGCGCTGCTCTCCTGGATATTCCTGCGCGAGAGGCCGCGACGCGAAACCTTCCTCGCCATGGCGGCGATGGCGGCCGGCGTCTTCGTCATCGTGGGCAGCAGCCTGGAGAGCGGCCATATATGGGGCGACCTCTCGGCCGCCACCTCCGCGTTTTTCGCCGCCGGCGCGATCACGCTGAGCCGGGCGAGCGGCGAGGATTTCGGCTTCACGCCGATCGTCGCGGCGATCCTGCCGGCCACGATCGGCGCCGTCATGATCGGCAAGGTCGGCTATGCGCTGAACGCGCCGCTCTGGATCACGCTCAACGGCCTGTTCCTCATCCCCTTCGCCTTCTGGGCGCTGGCCATCGGGCCGAAATACCTCTCCGCCGCCGAGACGGGCATGTTTTACCTTCTGGAAACGGTGCTGGCCCCGGTCTGGGTCTGGTTCGTTTTTTCCGAGGAGCCGCCCGTCGCCACCCTTATCGGCGGGGCGATCATCCTCATCGCGCTCGTCTGGCATTCGACCCATACGTTGCGCCGGGAGGAAATACCGCCGCATTGACCCGGCGCGCTCCATCGTTATAATTAAGTTATAACAATGGAGATTGAAGATGGATGTCAAGCTTCGCCGAGTCGGCAATTCGATGGGCATTATCATTCCGAAGGAATTGCTGGAACGCTATGCCTTGCAGGAGGGAGACGATCTCGAACTCCGCGCGGAGGAGCATCGCATCGTTCTTCACATCAGCGACGTCGCCTTCCAGCGGCAGATACAGGCCGCCCGGAACATGATGGAGAAATACCGCGTCGCGCTGAAGAAGCTCGCCGAATGACGATCACGTTCATCGATGCGAGGCTGCCGGAACGCATTCACGCACTGCTCGCAGCGCGCTTCGGCGGCGACCGGAACCTGAGGGATCGCGGCGCGCTCGAATCCGCCCTCGACCGGGCGCGGAATAAAGCGGCCCACGGCGAGACCGATATTGCCGTGCTGGCGGCGAGCTATCTCTTTGGCTTGACGCGCAACTGCCCCTTCACCGAGGGCAATCGCCGCACGGCCCTTGTCGTGGCTGCGGCCTTTCTGGCGTTGAACGGATGCAGCCTCACCGCATCGGATGCCGAAAGCTATGCTTTCATGATGATGCTCGCCGCCGGCGAAATCGATGAGGATGGCGCCGCGCGTTTCCTGCGCGACTTCACTATTCCGCCCTGATCACCCCGAGAACTTGCCCGAGCGCGGGAAACCCTTGGGCACCGTCCGGCCGGCCGAGGCCCGATCGCCCAGCCATTCGACAAGCTCGTCCTTCCTGCGGAGGAAGTTGCGGCCGGCGGAATCGTCCCATGACAGCCCCTCCTCCAGCGCGAAGACCTTGACGTCGGAAATGCCACCGTCCTTGTAGCGCTGGAGGCGGACGCCCTTGCCGCGCGTCATTTCCGGCAGTTGCGCGGTGGGGAAGACGAGGAGCTTCCTGTTCTCGCCGATGACGGCGACATGGTCGCCCTGGGCCGGCACGACGAGCTTGGCCTCGTCCGGCATGGAGACGTTGAGGATCTGCTTGCCCTTGCGGGTATTGGCCACCAGCTCCGATTCCGGAACGATGAAGCCATAGCCCTGATGCGAGATGACGACAAGCTTGCGGGACGTGTCGAGCACGAAGGCCGTCAGCACGTCCTGATCGTTGTCCATGTCGATCATGATCCGGAGCGGTTCGCCATGGCCGCGCCCGCCCGGCAGCTTGTCGGCGCCAAGGGTGAAAGCCTTGCCGCCGGTGGTGAAGACGATGATCTTGTCGGTCGTCTGGCCGTGGAAGGCGACCTTGAGACTGTCGCCCTCCTTGAACTGGAGGCTGGAGAAATCCTGGAGATGGCCCTTGAGCGCGCGGATCCAGCCTTTCTCCGAGACGACGACCGTCACCGGTTCCTTCTCGATCATCGCCTGGTTGATCGCCTCGATGTCGGTCTCCGGCGCGTCGGCGAAGTCGGTGCGGCGGCGGCCGATCGGCGTCGCCTTGGCGAATTTCTTCTTCACCTCTCCGATTTCCCAGGCGACCGTCGACCATTGCTTGTCGTCGGAGCCCAGCAGCGCCTCGATCCCCGCCTTCTCGGAGGAAAGGTCGTCGAATTCCTTTCGGATCTCGAACTCTTCCAGTTTGCGCAGCGACCGGAGCCGCATGTTGAGGATCGATTCCGCCTGGAGGTCGGTGAGGTCGAAGCGGACCATCATGACCTGTTTCGGCTCGTCCTCCTCGCGGATGATACGGATCACCTCGTCGATATTGAGAT
>JAGRLJ010000143.1 GCA_020441805.1 Rhizobiaceae bacterium | reverse complement strand
TGTCATCACCGGCACGATCAAGGCGAACTTCCCGACCCGCATTTCCTTCCAGGTGACCTCGAAGATCGACAGCCGCACGATTCTGGGCGAGCAGGGCGCCGAACAGCTGCTCGGCCAGGGAGACATGCTCTACATGGCCGGCGGCGGCCGGATCCAGCGCGTGCACGGCCCCTTCGTCTCGGACCTGGAGGTCGAGGAGGTCGTCGCCTTCCTCAAGAGCCAGGGCGCGCCGCAATATCTCGACGCGATCACCGCCGACGAGGATGAGGACGGAGACGGGGACTATGCGGGCGGGCCGGCCGGCGCCGGCAATCTCGGCGAGTCCGAGGATCCCTACGACCAGGCGGTGGCCGTCGTGCTGCGCGACGGCAAGGCCTCGACCTCCTATATCCAGCGGCGGCTCGGCATCGGCTACAACCGGGCGGCCTCGATCATCGAGCGGATGGAGAAGGAAGGCATTGTCGGCCCGGCCAACCATGCGGGAAAGCGCGAGATTCTCGTGCCGACGGAAGAGGATGTGCTGGCGCGCTGAACCCGCCGGACGGCTTGGCGCCGATGACGCGGAGCCGCCGGATGCGGGATCGGGGCGCCTTGAAGGCGCCGCACTTTGTTCTACCTTAGGGGCGGCGGAAAGGAGATCCAGATGAATCGATTCGAGACTGCGGGCCGCGGAGCGGGCGCCGGGCCGACGCGGCGCTTCGTGCTGGCGGGCGCGGCGGCGCTGGCGGTATGCCTCGCGCAGCCGGCGCCGCGGGCGGCAGCCCAGGAATCGGCCGTTGCGCAGAAGATCGCCGACCATTTCTCGTCGGTGAAGACGATGCAGGGCGAATTCGTCCAGTTCGGCCCGCGGGGCGAGCAGACGGCCGGAAAATTCTTCCTCGAACGGCCGGGCAAGATCCGCTTCAACTACGAGAAGCCCTCGCCGATGCGCGTGATTTCCGACGGCCGCTCGGTGGTGATCGGCAATTCCAAGCTCCGGACCTGGGACCTCTACCCGCTGTCCAAGACGCCGCTCGCGCTGCTGCTCGACAACCGCATCGACCTCAGGAGCAAGATGGTGCGCGACGTCAAGGAGGAGCCCGACCTCATCACCATCAAGCTCGGCGACAAGTCGCTCTTCTCCGATTCGACCATCACGATGATGTTCGATCCGGCGAGCTACGAGTTGCGGCAGTGGACGATTACCGACAATCAGGGCAAGGACACGTCGGTGATGATCTTCAACACCCAGGCCGGCGTGAAGTTCGACAAGAGCGTGTTCACGATCCCCTATGACGAGGTCCACAAGCGCAACATGCGCAAGCGGTGACCGGCCGATTCGCGGGGGATGCCCGCGCTTTCGCCATTTGATTTTACCCGACATGATGTAGTCTCCGGCGCGATTCATCGCCCGGAGATTTTTCATGCAGTTCACCCTCGCCACCTGGAACATCAATTCGGTCAGGCTGCGCATGCCGATCGTGGAGCGGTTCCTGGACGAGAAGCAGCCCGATATCCTCTGCCTACAGGAAACCAAGTGCCCGAACGAGCTGTTCCCGGCCGGACCGTTCAGCGAGCGCGGCTACCTGCACCAGGCGATCAACGGCCAGAAGGGCTATCA
>JAGRLJ010000142.1 GCA_020441805.1 Rhizobiaceae bacterium | reverse complement strand
GAGCAGAACGGCGTTCATCTCGACCTTGCGGGCGCCGTCCTTGAACTTGGTCACGTTCGGCACGTCTTCCATCGACTTGCCGTCGGCGAGCATGAGGGCGGCCTCGGCCGCGATCTTGCCGAGCGCGCGGGAGTCCTTCCAGATCGAGACGAGCTGGGTGCCCTGCGCGACACGGTTCAGGGCGGCCTTGTCGCCGTCCTGGCCGGTGACCGGCACCGTGCCCTGGAGACCCTGAGCCTGGAGCGCGGCGACGACGCCGCCGGCCATGCCGTCGTTCTCGGAGAGGACGGCGTCGACATTGTTGTCGTTGGCGGTCAGGATCTGCTCCATGTTCTTCTGGGCATTTTCCGGTTTCCAGCCGTCGGACGACGCCTCGCCGACGATCTTGATCTTGCCGGCATCGATGCTGTCCTTGAGCACTTCCATCATGCCGTTATAGAGGAAGGTCGCGTTCGGGTCGCCCGGATCGCCCTTGATGATCGCGAAGTTTCCTTCCTGCTTCACCTTCAGCATTTCCTGCGCCATCAGGCGGCCGACGCCGACATTGTCGAAGGTCATGTAGAGCACCGAGGGATGCTCGATCTGGACGTCGTAGGCGATCATCGGAATGCCTTCGGCGGAGGCCTTCTCGACAGCCGGCAGGATCGCTTCGGAATCCCACGGAACGATGAGAAGCACGTCGGCGCCCTGCGACATCAGCGACTCGATGTCGGTGAGCTGCTTGGCCGCCGAGCCCTGCGCGTCGGACGAAATATATTTGTCGCCATTGTCCTCGACGATCTTCTTGATGATCGCCTCATCGGTCTTCCAGCGCTCTTCCTGGAAGATCTTCCAGGACACGGCGATCGTCTTGCCGGCGGCCATGGCGGAGCCGGCGGCGGTCATCACGAATACGGCGCTCGCAAGCGCCATCGCAAATTTTTTCATAATCTTCCTCCCGATGCTGATTGCATCAACCAATCCTGGCCGATTGACCGCGGCGCATCCTCTACCCGGCGCCAACGTCCAGCCTGGCCGCTTGTGAGCCTCTTTTTTTCGAGGTTCGAAAAAAGTAGTGACGCACAATCAAAGCTGTGTCAAGATGGTTTTTGAGTTGACCCTAAGGCATTGCGATGCATCAATAATTTTGCAGTGCAGCGAGGGTGGGAGGGTTTGGCTGTGAATACCATCGTTCGCCCGGATGACGTGCGCCGTCAGAACCAGCTCGGCGTCCTGCTGGCGCTTCGGCGCCGGGGAGGGCTCTCGAGAACGGAGCTGAGCGCGGCCACCGGGCTGTCGGCTTCGACGGTGACCGTCATCACCAACAGCCTCATCGAACGCGGCGTCATCGCGGCCGAGCAGATTTCCGAGCTTCCGGCGCAAAGGCGCGGTCGTCCCCAGATACGGCTGGCTCCCAACCCTTCCCACGCATCCGTCGCCGTCATCCTGCTCGCGCTCAATCGGGTGACAGCGGATATCTACGACTATGGCGGCGGCGTGATCGCCTCCACCACCGTCAACGTCAAGACCAAGTCGATGACCGGCGAGCAGCTGATCGGCGCCACGATCTCCACGCTTGGCGCGCTGCTCGACGGGCAGGGGCACGGGATCGGGCCGCTCGCGCGTATTTCCGTGGGGGTGGAAGGCATCGTCGACGGAGCGGGTCGGGTATTTCTGTCCTCGCCGGTGATCGACGAGCAGAATATTCCCCTTGGCGAGGCGCTGGAGCGCGAGTTCATGGCGCCGACGGAGCTCGCCAATGAATGCAACATGATCGCGGAGGCGCTGCGCTGGCGCGCGCCGGAACGCTATGGCCCCAATTTCGCGGCCGTCGTCATGACGATCGGCATCGGCATGGGCCTTTATCTCAACGGCCATCTGTTTTCCGGCATCACCTCATCGGCGACCGAATTCGGGCATATATGCTATAAGCCCGGTGGCGCGCTCTGTCGCTGCGGCCGGCGCGGATGCGTCGAGGCTTATGCAGGCCAGCATTCGATCTGGCGCGCGGCGATGGGCGCGGATACCAGCCGGATGCTCGCCGAGGAGCCGACGGCCGGGGACATGCGCCGCCTGGCGGACAGGGCGCGCTCGGCTCCCGGACCCGAGCGCGATGCCTTCGAGGAAGCCGGCCGCGCGATCGGCACCGGGCTTTCGAACCTCTTCAGCATGTTCGATCCCATTCCGCTCGTTTTCGCCGGTCCGGGGGTCCAGTTCATGGACCTGATGAAGGAAAGCATCACCACGGCGCTCGACAATCCGAGCTACGGCCTGCCGGTGACGATCAGCGTCATCGATGAGGATCCGGATCATGTCGCGTTGACGAAGGCCGGCAACCTGATGAGCGCCCTGACCTTCCTCGATGCCAATATTCCCGGAGCGGGGGACGTGCCCGACGCGTCGGCGCGGACCGGCGCGGCCTCTCCGGCGGGAAAGAAGACGGCATGACATGGTTCGAGGTCGCCCAGGTCGCGCCCGGCGTCGTCCGGATTCGTGAACCTTTCGTCCATGAGTTCTTCCGCGCCAATCTCTATCGGATCGCGGGGCGCGATTTCGATATCCAGCTCGATTTCGGTGCCGGCCTGCGCCCGCTGACCGAGGTGTCGCCGGCGACAGGCAAGCCGGTGCTGGCGATCGCCTCGCATGCCCATGTCGACCATGTCGGTTCGTTCCATCTCTACGGGCGCAGGGCGGGCCACCGGCTGGAAGCCCATACATTTGCCGGGATGGACGACCGGGGAACGCTCGCCTCCGCTTTCATGTCGATCGACGGGGCAACGACGGCGCTTCCTTCGCCGAGCTGGACCATGGCCGGCTACCGGCTTGAGCCCGCGCCGCTGACGGAAATCCTGGACGAAGGCGACGCCATCGATCTCGGTGACCGGCGTTTCACCGTCCTGCATCTTCCCGGCCACTCCCCGGGGTCGATCGGGCTTCTGGACGAGGCAAACGGCGATTTCTTCAGCGCCGATGCCATCTATGACGAGGGCTTGGTCGACGACATTCCGGGCGCCGATGTGGAAATCTACCTCAAGACGATGCGACGGCTCGCCGAACTCGATGTCGGCCGCGTCCATGCCGGTCACGGCGAGATCATGGACAGGAGGCAGATGCGGGAGGTCGCGCTCGCTTATATCGCCTCGAAGGGAGGATGAGGCGGCGATCAAAAACAAAAAGGCCAGGCGATTTCAGCCTGACCTCTCCGCAATCCGATCCTCGACAGTGCCAGTACATCCGTGGTCACGGGAAGATCGAATGATGATGACGATAAATCCGTTTGGTTAACGAATTATGACATCGCTGATCAGAATATAGGTCGATCGGAACAGGTTTCAAGGGGTGCGGAATATTCCACTCCTCCAATGCCTCAATGACTGTCCCGGCCGAGCGGCACGGCGTCGCCGCGTTTGCCGACGAGGAAATCGAGGTCGGCGCCCTGGTCGGCCTGGGTCACGGTATTGAGATAGAGCCTGCCGTAGCCGCCGGTGATCGGCATGGGGGGCTTTACCCAGGCGGCGCGGCGGCGCGCCAGTTCCTCGTCGGACACGTCGAGATGGATCGTGCGGGCGGGGATGTCGACGTCGATCATGTCGCCGTTCTCGACCAATGCGAGCGGTCCGCCCTCGGCCGCTTCCGGCGCGGTATGCAGGATCACGGTGCCGTAGGCGGTGCCGGACATGCGGGCGTCGGAAATGCGGATCATGTCGGTGATCCCTTTCTTCAGCACTTTCGGGGGAAGCCCCATATTGCCGACCTCGGCCATGCCGGGATAGCCCTTGGGTCCGCAGTATTTCAGCACCATGATGCAGGTCTCGTCGATGTCGAGATCGTCGCGGCCGATGCGGGCATGATAGTCCTCGATGCTTTCGAAGACCACGGCCCTGCCGCGATGCTTCATGAGATGCGGCGATGCGGCGGAGGGCTTCAGCACGGCGCCGCGTGGGGCGAGATTGCCCCGGAGCACGGCGATGCCGCCCGATGGCGTCAGGGCCTTCTCTCGCGGCACGATCACCTCGTCATTGTAGTTCGCCACGTCCTTGACGCCGTTCCAGATCGTGTCACCGGTGACGGTGATGGCGTCCTTGTGCAGCAGACCCATCTCGCCCACGGCTTTGATCACCACCGGTAGGCCGCCGGCATAGTAGAATTCCTCCATCAGATACTTGCCCGAGGGCTGGAGGTTGACGATGGTCGGCACGTCGCGGCCGAGCCGGTCCCAGTCGTCGAGCGAGAGTTCCACGCCGATGCGGCCGGCAAGCGCCAGCAGATGCAGGACGGCGTTGGTCGAGCCGCCGACGGCGCCGTTGACCCGGATGGCGTTCTCGAAAGCTTCCCTGGTCAGGATATCGGAGGGCCGCAGGTCCTCCTTGACCATGTCGACGATGCGGCGGCCCGAAAGCTGGGAGATCACCCGCCGCCGCGCATCGACGGCGGGAATGGCGGCGTTTCCGGGCAGCGTCATGCCCAGCGCCTCGGCCATCGACGCCATGGTCGAGGCCGTGCCCATGGTCATGCAGCTTCCGGCGGAGCGGGCCATGCCCTGCTCGGCGTCCATGAATTCCTCGAGCGACATTTCGCCCGATTTCACCATTTCGGAGAATTGCCAGATGGCGGTGCCGGAGCCGACATCCCTGCCGCGCCACTTGCCGTTCAGCATCGGCCCGCCAGAGACGAGAATCGCCGGAATGTCGACCGACGCCGCGCCCATCAGCAGGCTCGGCGTGGTCTTGTCGCAACCGCCGAGCAGCACGACGCCGTCGACGGGATTGCCGCGTAACGCTTCCTCGACATCCATGGCGGCGAGGTTGCGGAACATCATCGCGGTCGGACGAAGCGTGCTTTCCCCGGTCGAGAAGACCGGGAATTCCACCGGGAAGCCGCCCGCCTCGTAGACGCCGCGTGCCACGCGTTCGGCGAGATCGCGCAGATGGGCGTTACAGGGCGTGAGCTCCGACCAAGTGTTGCAGATGCCGATGATCGGCCGGCCGTCGAACGTATCCGCCGGCAGTCCCTGGTTCTTCATCCAGGACCGGTGCATGATCGCGTTCTTTCCCGTGCCTCCGAACCATTCGTAGGACCTAAGGCGGCGGGGCCATTCTGCTTTCTTCTTCGTCATTTCAGTGTCCTGGCGCCCTTCAGGGCAATGTGTAGGCGGTCTTCACGGTCGTGAAGAACTCGTTGGCGTATCTGCCCTGCTCGCGGGGGCCGAAGGAGGAACCCTTGCGGCCGCCGAAGGGCACGTGGAAATCGACGCCGGCGGTGGGAAGATTGACCATCACCATGCCGGCCTCGGAATTGCGCTTGAAATGCGTCGCATATTTCAGGCTCGTCGTGGCGATGCCGGAGGACAGGCCGAAGGGCGTGTCGTTGGCGGTGGCCAGCGCCTCGTCATAGTCCTTGACACGGATCACGGCCGCGACCGGGCCGAAGATCTCCTCGCGGGCGATGCGCATCTGGTTGGTCGCCTCGGTGAAAAGGGCGGGCTGAAGGTAGAAGCCGGGCGTCGGGCGGTCGAGCAGCGCGCCGCCGAAGGCGAGCCTGGCGCCTTCCTGCTTGCCGATCTCGATATAGTCGGTGTCCTGCCTGAGTTGGTTCCGGTCCACGACCGGACCGACATGAGTGTCCTTTTCCATGGCGTGGCCGACAGTGACCTTCGCCAGCCGCTCTGTCAGCGCCGCGACGAAGCGATCATGGATCCCTTCGGTCACGATGATGCGCGAGGAGGCCGTGCAACGCTGGCCGGTGGCGAAGAAGCCGGAATTGGCCGCCGCCTCGACCGCGACGCCGAGATCGGCGTCGTCGAGCACGACGAAGGGATTCTTGCCGCCCATTTCGAGCTGGAACTTTCGGTTGTGCTCGATCGAGGAGAGCGCCACGCGCTTGCCGGTCCCGGTCGATCCGGTGAAGGTGATGCCGGCAAGATCCGGGCTTTCCAGCATGGCCTGGCCGACGATCGATCCCTTGCCCATGACGAGGTTGAGGACGCCCGCCGGCAGGCCGGCGCGGTGAAGGATATCGACCAGCGCCCAGGCCGAGCCCGGCACGAGGTCGGCCGGCTTGAAGACCACCGTGTTGCCGTAGCAGAGCGCGGGCGCGATCTTCCAGGCCGGAATGGCGATCGGGAAGTTCCAGGGCGTAATGACGCCGATGACGCCGAGCGGCTCGCGGGTGATCTCGACGCCGATGCCGGGACGCGCCGAAGGCACGGTTTCACCGGTCAGGCGCAGCGTCTCGCCGGCGAAGAAGTCGAAGATCTGGGCGGCGCGGATCACCTCGCCTGTGCCTTCGGGCAGGGTCTTGCCTTCCTCGCGGGACAGCAGCGCGCCAAGCTCGTCCTTGCGGGCCATGATCTCGTCGGCGGCCTTCTTGAGCACGGCGTGGCGTTCGAGAATGCCGGAGCGCGACCAGGCCGGGAAGGCGGCTTTCGCCGCCGCGATCGCCGCCTTCACGTCGTCGGCGGTGCCCCGGGCATATTCGCCCACGACCTCGTTGGTGTCCGACGGATTGATATTGGGGACCGCGTCCCCGCCCGCCCATGCGCCGCCGATGAGGTTTTGATGAAGTGCCATGGTCTTTCTCCAGATTCGGTGTCGATCAAAGTTGCCGGATGGATATTTCCTCTTCTGCGGCAATCTTCAACGGGTTGCGCAATGCAAATCCGAATTCCGGCACCTCGATCTCGAAGACATCGCCTTCTTCCGGCCTGATTCCGTCGGCGAAGGAAAGCGTCGCCGTGCCGAACATATGTACATGGACATCGCCCGGCTGGCGGAAAAGACCATATTTGAAATGGTGGTATTCGAGGTTGGCGAAGGTATGCGACATGTTCGCCTCGCCCGACAGGAAGGGTTTTTCGAAGATCACGTCGCCCCTGCGGCGGATGCGAGAGGTGCCGCGAATGTCCTCTGGCGGCGCGCCGATCCGGATTTCCGGCCCGAAGCTCGCCTGCCTCAGCTTGGAATGGGCGAGATAGAGATAGTTGATCCGCTCCGTGACATGGTCGGAGAATTCGTTGGAGACGGCAAAGCCGACACGGAACGGGTTGCCGTCACGGGCGATCACATAGATGCCAGCCATTTCCGGTTCCTCGCCGCCGTCGAGCGCGAAGGCGGGGGAGACGAGCGGCTCTTCGCCGGCGACAGCCTGCGTGCCGTTGCCCTTGTAGAACCATTCCGGCTGCACACCCTTCTCGCCGGGCTTCGGCTTGCCGTTTTCGAGCCCCATGCGGAACATCTTCATCGAGTCGGTCAGCGTCTCCTCGGCCGCTTCCACGGCTTTCTTGTGCATGGAATCGCGTGTCGCCGCCGAGCCGAGATGGGTGAGGCCGGTTCCCGTGAGGTGCAGATGCGCCGGGTCGGGATGGGTGATCGGCGGCAGGAAGAGGCCCCGGTCGCGCGCGCTTTCGAGATTGACCGTTTCGCCGAGACCATGCGCTTCGATCGCATCCCCGAGTGACCCGCCGCCGTCGGCGGCTTCCATGGCCAGCGCATAGACGCCGTCCGCGTTCTTCACCGCGCGCGCCTCGCCGCCCGCCTCGCGCACCGCGACGGTGACGCCGCCCCTGTCGTTCCTAATCTGCGAAATCAGCACTTTCCTGTCCTTTCCATGACATGCCTCCGCCCTTCGCGGAGGATGGCTCCGCGTCATGAGGGATCGGCGATGTGAGAGGCGAGGGCCGTCGCCCTCGAAAACCTCAGCCTTTTCTCTTGTTGTAGACGTCGAAATAGACGGCGAGCAGCAGGACCAGGCCCTTGACGAGCTGCTGGTAATCGATGCTCAGGCCCATGATCGACATGCCGTTGTTCATGACGCCCATGATGAAGGCGCCGATCACCGCGCCGGTGATCTTGCCGACGCCGCCGGACGCCGAGGCGCCGCCGATGAAGCAGGCCGCGATCACGTCGAGCTCGATGCCGACGCCGGCCTTCGGGGTCGCCGAGTTGAGGCGGGCGGCGATGATCATGCCGGCGAGCGCCGCGAGCACACCCATATTGACGAAGGCGTAAAAGGTCAGCCGCTCGGTATTGATGCCGGACAGTTTCGCCGCCTTCTCGTTGCCGCCCATGGCATAGATGCGGCGGCCGATGGTCGACCGGTTGGTGATGAAAGTGTAGAGCGCGATCAGCAGGCCCATCACGACGAGGACGTTGGGCAGGCCGCGATAGGTCGAGAGCTGGTAGCCGAGGAAGACGGCGACGACGCTGATGATGCCCATTTGCAGCAGGAAGAAGGCATAGGGCTCGTTGTCGGTGCCGTGCGCCTCGTTGCGGCGGCGGTCGCGGAAGCCGTAATAGATGGCGAGGCCGACCAGCACCAGCACCAAGATCAGCGCGAGATAGTTCTTGATCAGGCTGGTCGAGGGATCGGTGAAGGACAGGAAGTCGGGGACGAAGCCGGTCGACAGCAACCCGAATTCCTTGGGGAAGGGGCCGAGCGGACGGTTCGACAGCACCAGATAGGTCAGTCCGCGAAAGACCAGCATGCCGGCCAGCGTGACGATGAAGGCCGGGATCTTCTGATAGGCGATCCAGTAGCCCTGCGCGGCGCCCGCGAGACCGCCGATGACCAGACATAGCGGAATGACGATCGAGACATGCCAGCCGAGTTTCACCAGCATGACCGCCGAGACGCCGCCGATGAAAGCGGCGATCGAGCCCACGGAGAGGTCGATATGGCCCGCGACGATGATCAGCAGCATGCCGAGCGCCATGATGACGATGAAGGAATTCTGCAAGATCAGGTTGGTGAGGTTGACGGGCCGGAACAGGACGCCGCCGGTGATGATCTGGAAGAAGATCATGATGGCGACCAGCGCGATCAGCAGGCCGTATTCGCGGATGTTCTTGCGGAAATATTCGCCGAAGGACGGATGGGCCTGTTCGGTCGTGGTGTCGGAGACCATTAATGCTTCCCCCCGGAGCGCATGATCGCGCGCATGATTGTTTCCTGGCTTGCTTCCTGCTTCGAAAGCTCGGCGACGATGCGCCCCTCGTTCATGACATAGATACGGTCGCAGGTGCCGAGCAATTCGGGCATTTCCGACGATATCATCAGAATGCCCTTACCCTCGGCGGCAAGCTGGTTGATGATGGTGTAGATCTCGTATTTCGCGCCGACATCGATACCGCGGGTCGGCTCGTCGAGGATCAGCACCTCGGGCGTGGTGAACAGCCATTTCGACAGCACGACCTTCTGCTGGTTGCCACCCGAGAGATTGACGGCCTCCTGGTAGATCGAATGCGAGCGGATGCGGAGGCGGGTGCGGTAATCGCTCGCCACCTTGCGCTCCCGGTGCTCGTCGATCACGCCGGCATTGGCCACGGCCTTGAGGTTGGCGAGCGTGGTGTTGTGCATGATGTTGCCGATCAGCACCAGGCCGAGCTGCTTGCGGTCCTCGGTCACATAGGCGAGGCCGGCGTCGATCGCCCGGGGGATGGTGCCGACATCCACCGGCTTGCCGCGCATCCGCACCCCGCCGGTGATCCTGTGCCCCCAGGACCTGCCGAAGATGCTCATCGCCGTCTCCGTGCGACCGGCGCCCATCAGGCCGGCGATGCCGACGACCTCGCCGGCGCGGACGTGGAAATTCACGTCGTGCAGGAACTGTCGGTCGCGGTGGTTCTGGTGGAAGACGTTCCAGTTCCGCACTTCGAGCAGCGTTTCGCCGATGGTCGCGACACGTGGTGGATAGCGGTCCTCCATGTCGCGGCCGACCATGCCCTTGATGATCCGGTCCTCGCTGACATCGCCGCCATGGGCGTCGAGCGTTTCGACCGTCCCGCCGTCGCGCAGGATGGTGATCTTGTCGGCGACGCGGCGGATCTCGTTGAGCTTGTGGGAGATGATGACCGAGGTCAGCCCCTGCTTGCGGAATTCCATCAGCAGCTTGAGCAGCGCATCGGAATCCGTTTCGTTGAGCGAGGCCGTCGGCTCGTCGAGGATCAGCAGCCGCACCTTCTTCGACAGCGCCTTGGCGATCTCGACGAGCTGCTGCTTGCCGACGCCGATATCGGTGATCAGCGTCGTCGGCGGTTCCCTGAGGCCGACCTTGCCCAGCAGCTCCCGGGTGCGGGAGAAGGTGGCGGGCCAGTCGATCACGCCGCCCGTGGCGACCTCGTTGCCGAGGAAGATGTTCTCGGCGATCGAGAGCAGCGGAACCAGCGCCAGCTCCTGGTGGATGATGATGATGCCGAGATGCTCGCTGTCGGCGATGCTGGAGAAGCGGCGCGTCTCGCCGTCATAGACGATCTCCCCGTCATAGGTTCCGGCGGGATAGACGCCGCTCAGCACCTTCATGAGGGTGGACTTGCCGGCGCCGTTTTCGCCGACAAGCGCGTGGATCTCGCCTTCCTCGACCTTGAAGCTGACCTTGTCGAGCGCCTTCACGCCGGGAAAGGTCTTCGTGATGTCCCGCATTTCGAGGATGATGTTACTCATGGTCTATCATTCCACCTCGGCATGGATGTCATGGGCCCGCCGGGGATTATAGGATTTCATTTCGGCCCCGCGAAGGGCCCGCGCGCGATGCGGGCCCCCGGGCTCCGTTCCGGTCCCGATCAGTTGTCGATCTGGTCCGCGGTATAGTAGCCGGAGCTGACCAGGATGTCCTTGACGTTGGACTTGTCGGCGGCGACCGGCTTCAGGAGGTAGGAGGGGACGACCTTGACGCCGTTATCGTAGGTCTTGGTGTCGTTGATTTCCGGCTCCTTGCCTTCCATAATCGCATTGACCATGTTGACGGTGACCTTCGCCAGTTCGCGGGTGTCCTTGAAGACCGTCGAATACTGTTCGTCGGCGAGGATCGACTTGACGGAGGGCAGTTCGGCGTCCTGGCCGGTCACGACCGGCATCGCCATGTCGCCGGAACCGTAGCCGACGCCCTTGAGGGCGGACAGGATGCCGATGGAAAGGCCGTCATAGGGCGAGAGCACGCCGTTGACCTTCTCGTCGGTATAGGTCGAGGACAGCAGGTTCTCCATGCGGGCCTGGGCGACCGCGCCATCCCAGCGCAGCGTGCCGACCTGGTCCATGCCCTGCTGGCCGGACTTGACCGCGATGTCGCCCTTGTCGATCAGCGGCTGGAGCACGCTCATCGCGCCGTCATAGAAGAAGAAGGCGTTGTTGTCGTCCGGCGAGCCGCCGAAGAGTTCGATATTCCAGGGCTTCACATCCGGGAACTTGGCCTTGAGGCCGTCGACCAGCGAGCTCGCCTGGAGGACGCCGACCTGGAAATTGTCGAAGGTCGCATAGTAGTCGACATTGCCGGAATCGCGGATCAGGCGGTCATAGGCGATGACCTTGACACCGGCGTCATGGGCCTTTTGCAGGATGTCGGACAGTGTCGTGCCGTCGATGGCGGCGATCACGAGGACCTTGGCGCCCTTGGTGACCATGTTCTCGATCTGGGCAAGCTGGTTCGGAATATCGTCGTCGGCGAACTGGAGGTCCGGCGAATAGCCGGCGTCCTTGAACAGCTTTTCCATGGTTTCGCCGTCCGAGATCCAGCGTGTGGAGGTCTTGGTCGGCATGGAAATGCCCACGACGCCTTTGTCCTGCGCGAAGACCGGCGCCACGAAGGACGCGATCGACAGGGCTGCGGCGGCGAGCAGCGAGGTTACGAGTTTCATCTGGGTTCTCTCCCTGGGTTGTCGTCGGGCGGCGCGGCCCCGGTCGCGGAGGCACCGGAGGTCGTCATGGTCAGTGTGATTGCGGCCGTGCCTTTTCAAAGGTTTATGACGACGGCAATCCGGATGTGAGCCGAGTTTCCTCCCACGCGCCGGCTGCAAACTGCAATCAAACTCATATACCTGTCAAATAAAATACAGATAGATAATTATACCAATTATGTTATATTGTCTAAAAAGTCATACTTTTCAATCGGAAGCGTGATGGCGGCACGGCGAGAAAATTCGAAGGATGGTCACCGGTCCGGCGGATGGGCGGGTTATCAGCCTGAAAAGGAGGGCGATTTCCTGATCAAGGCGGGGTTGAAGCTGTCGCATCTCAGGCTGATCCTGGCGATCGCTGACTCGGGCCAGGTGAGCGCGGCCGCCGAAGCGCTCAACATTTCCCAGCCGGCGGCGTCCCGGATGCTGCACGAGGTTGAATCGCTGCTCAAGGCGCCGCTCTGCCAGCGCGCCGCGCGCGGGGTCGAAATGACGCGTTTCGGCGAGGCCATGGCCAAGCGCGCCCGCTCCATCCTGCTGGAGATCCGCGAGGCCAGCCGCGAGATCACCGAGCTGAAGACGGGTTACGGCGGCTCGGTCCATCTCGGTTCCGTCACCGGCCCGGCGATCACGCTTGCGGTGCCGGCCATCCGCCGGGTGCGCGCCATGTATCCCGCCATCCAGATCAACTGTCATGTCGAGGCCAGCAATGTGCTTGCCCGGGAACTGCTCTCCGCGCGCTACGATTTCGTGATCGGGCGCCTGCCGGACGAGTTCAACCCGCGCGATTTCGAGGCGCGGCCGCTCGGCTTCGAGCACTCCTGCCTGATCGTCCGCAAGGATCATCCGCTGCTGGCGATCGACAGGCCGGGCCTTGCGGAGCTGCGCGAATATGGCTGGGTGTTCCAGCCGCATGGCGCGCTGCTGCGGCGTTCCATCGAGCGGCTGTTCATCGATTCCAATGTGCAACTGCCCGACAATATCGTCAGCACGCCTTCGGTGCTGTTCACCATGGCCATGGTCGTCAACAGCGACGCCGTCGCGCCGATCTCCCGCGAGGTCGCGGAATTCGTCGCCGTCACGGCGGGCGCCGCGGGCGGGATCGCGGTCCTCGACACCGCCTTCGAGATCGGCCTCGAACCCTATAGCCTGATCACCGCGCGCGGTCGCGGCCTTCCGCCGTCGGCGCGCCTGCTGCACGATTTGATCGTCGAGGAGAACGGTCGGGACCAGCTTCAGGGCTTATGACGCGGCAGGACAAGGAGTGACGCATGCCGGTCTTCGGTAAATCGCTGTTCGAGACCGTGCTCGACGGCATGGAAACGGAAGGGGAGGCCGAAGACGACGAGCCCGTCGTTCTGCGGCCGCGCGTGGGCTCGGCCTTCGTGGCCGATACGAGCTTCCGGGACGCGGATGACGGCCGGCCGCTCGGCGCACTTTACGAAGCCTTCGCCGAGCCTTCGCTCTCGGAACCTTCGGTGCCTTCGACGCCCGCCCCTCCGGATTGGCTCGACCGGCTGTCGGAACGGGACGTGGCGGACGATCTCGGACTGAGGCCGGGAATGGACCGGGCGGATATCCGCGCGCGCCGCCGCGCCTTCGCGCGCGAAAATCATCCTGATCGTGTGCACGAGGATTTTCGCGCCGCCGCGACGGCTCGGATGACCATCGCCAACCGGCTGGTGGAGGCGGCGCTGTCGCCTTAAACCTTGTCGCCCGAGGCGTTGTCGTCTTCCCCGGGCTCCTCGGTCAGGACCGCGGCCTCCTGCTTCGGCGGCGGATTGTAGGTCAGGAACAATACATAGACGCAATAGACCGCCGTCGCACCGGCAATGATCCCCCAGAAGGGCTGCCGGCTCCAGATCTCCAGCGCGGCCCATGAGGTCGCCGCGATGCAGATTGCCAGCCTCACCCCGAAGGGCCGGTAGAAATCGGCGTCGGTATCGATCAGGTAGAAGGGTTGCTTGCTCTTCTTCTCGGTCATGGCTCCTCCGGTGCTGTCCGACAGATGACATTTCGGGTGGACCGGTTCAAGGCTCGGGAGGGTTCGATCGAAATGCGCGGTACGAAACGATCGATAAATAGAATAAATATTCTATTTATCGATGATTGATCTAGCTGTTCCGTTTTGTTAGACCGATATGTCAATCTCTTTCGAGGATACCAGGATGACAGTCAGATTCGGAGTGCTGGGCGCGGGTCGCATCGGCAAGGTGCATGCCAGGGCGGTGAGTTCGAACCCGGATGCGAAGCTGGTGGCGGTGGCCGACGCCTTCGCCGACGCGGCCAATGCCCTGGCCGCCCAGTATGGGGCGGAGGTCCGCTCGATCAGCCAGATCGAGGCCGCCGACGACATCGACGCCGTCGTGATCTGCACCCCGACCGACACCCATGCCGATCTCATCGAGCGCTTCTCCCGCGCCGGCAAGGCGATCTTCTGCGAGAAACCCGTCGACCTCGACGTCGAGCGTGTCGAGGCCTGCCTCGACGTCGTCGAGGAGACCGGCGCCAAGCTGATGGTCGGCTTCAACCGCCGCTTCGACCCGCATTTCATGGCCGTGCGTCAGGCAATCGCCGATGGCCGTATCGGCGATGTCGAGATGGTCACCATCACGTCGCGCGATCCGGGCGCGCCGCCGATCGATTACATCAAGCGGTCCGGCGGGATCTTCCGCGACATGACGATCCACGATTTCGACATGGCCCGTTTCCTGCTCGGCGAGGAGGTGGCGTCGGTTTCCGCCCATGCCGCGGTGCTGGTCGATCCGGAAATCGGCGAAGCGGGCGACTACGACTCGGCCTCGGTCATTCTCGAGACCGCTTCCGGCAAGCAGGCGATCATCTCCAATTCCCGCCGCGCCACCTATGGCTACGATCAGCGCATCGAGGTTCACGGCTCGAAGGGCGTCGTTTCCGCCGAGAACCAGCGCGCCGTGTCGATCGAGATCGCCAATGGCGACGGCTATACCCGACCGCCGCTGCACGATTTCTTCATGACCCGCTATACCGAGGCCTATGCCAACGAGATCGCCGCCTTCATCTCGGCGATCGAGAAGGGCACGCCGATCAGCCCGAGCGGCGCCGACGGCCTGGTCGCGCTCCAGCTCGCCGATGCGGCGGTGGAAAGCGTGAGGACGGGCAAGCGCGTCAGCGTAGATTGATCGCAGCCCGATCCGGACAACAAAGCCCTTCCTCATGCCGATGGGGGAGGGCTTTGCCTTTCAGCGCCCGAGCCATGGATCGAAAAGCGGCAGGCCGACGATTCCCGAACACAGGATCATTCCGTAGACGATCTTCCGGAACGTCCGCGGCGAGGCCAGGGGAAAGACCATGGAGCCGATGAAGGTGCCCGCCACATAGGGCAGCAGCATCAGCGCGGAGATGGCGAAGACCTGCTCCGTCAGCAGTCCGTTCAGCGCGAAGGTCACGGCCTGGACAACGGCCGTCAAGAGCAGCAGCGTGAACATGTTGCGCCGGAGTATCGCGGGGTCGAGATCCCGCGCCAGCCAGTAGATGACGACCACGATCCCCGAAAGTGCCGCCATGCCGCCGAAGGTGCCGGAGAGCGCACCGACGGCGAGCGTGACCGGCAGCGTCTCGCGGCCATGCCATTTCACGCCCGTGGTCAGGAGGAGAATGGCAAGGAAGACGATCGCCGAAATGCACCAGCGGATGACGGTCGGATCGCCATGCGCCGCGATCCAGCCGCCGACCGGCGTGAAGAGCGATATTCCCGCCGCCACGGGCAGCATGCCCTTGAGTTCGATGTCTCGGACCCGCCGCAGCATCGGCAGTCCGGCGACGATGAAATCGAAGATCAGCAGCGAGGCCACCGCCACGCGCGGCCCAAGCGCCGCCGAGGCGATGGGCATGTAGATCAGGCCGCTGCCGAAGCCGGAGAAGCCGCGCGCCAGGCCGGCGAGAAAGGCGGTGAAAAGCGCCGCCGGCACCATCGGCGTCCGTGCCTGGACGAGAATCTCGGTCAGAAAGTCGGCGATCTCTTGTCTCCTCGCCCGGTTTCGTTTCCTCGATAAAGAGCGTGCCGGCGGAGATCAAATGACATTGCGTGATGGCCGGGCCACGCCGATGAATGGGCATGGGCATCTCAATTCGCGGGATTCCTCCTACCGGATTGCCGGTATGGGCTGAAAATTCCGTTTCCAGGACTCCGACGGTGGCGGTTGAACTGGATTTGCGGGGAAAATCAGGTAAATCTCTGGCCGAAACGAGGGGGACCGGACATGAGCGAAGACAAGACGAAACCCGTGCCGACGAGCGGCGAACTCGACGAGCAGGCGCTTTTCTTCCACAGGCATCCCCGGCCCGGAAAACTGGAAATCCTGCCGACCAAGCCGCTCGGCAACCAG
>JAGRLJ010000008.1:37434-41292 GCA_020441805.1 Rhizobiaceae bacterium | reverse complement strand
GCTTTTGGGATCGGGTCGGCGCTCCGAGCCCTTGTTTGCGCGTGTCGACCGCCTGAAACCGGCTCCCAATTTCAGGCGAGATGCTTTAAGCGAGGGGCAAGCGGCGTCGTGCCGCTCGCCCGAAAATTCCCTATTGCAGGCGGTAGAACCATGACCATTCCTTCCTCCGCGCAGCCGGCAGGCGGCGAACGCTACCTTGTCGGCGTCGATGTCGGCACCGGTAGCGCCAGAGCCGGCCTTTTCGATCTCTCGGGCCGCATGCTCGGCTCCGCAAAACGCGACATTTCGCTGTTCCGCGAACCGGGCGCGATGGTCGAACAGTCGAGCACGGATATCTGGGCCGCCGTCTGCGCTTCGGTGCGCGAGGCGGTCGAGAAGGCGGGGATCGCGCCCGACAAGGTCGCGGGAGTCGGTTTCGATGCGACCTGTTCGCTGGTGGTGCTCGGGGAGGGCGGCCAGCCGCTGCCCGTCGGGCCATCGGAGGACCCCGCGCGCGACATCATCGTCTGGATGGACCATCGCGCGGTGAATCAGGTCGAGCGCATCAATGCCGGGGACCATGACGTCCTGCGCTATGTCGGCGGCATCATCTCGCCGGAAATGGAAACGCCGAAGCTGCTGTGGCTGAAGGAGAACCGGCCGAGGGTCTTCGACGCGGCGTGGCAATTCTTCGACCTCGCCGATTTCCTGACATGGCGTGCGACGGACGATCTCGCCCGCTCCACCTGCACCGTCACCTGCAAATGGACTTATCTCGCGCATGAGAGGCGCTGGGACCCCGCCTATTTCCATGGCATCGGCCTCGGCATTCTCGCGGATGAGGATTTTGCCCGCATCGGCCAGCGCGTCGTCGAGCCCGGCACGCCGCTCGGCGCGGGACTGACGGCGCGCGCGGCCGCCGAACTCGGCCTGGCCGTCGGCACGCCTGTCGCGGCCGGCATGATCGATGCCCATGCGGGCGGCATCGGCACGGTGGGGGTCGAAGGGTCGCCGGAAAGCAATCTCGGCTATGTCTTCGGCACGTCCTCCTGCACCATGACGTCGACCCGCGAGCCGGTCTTCGTGCCCGGTGTCTGGGGGCCGTATTTTTCCGCCATGGTGCCGGGCATGTGGCTCAACGAGGGCGGACAGTCGGCGGCGGGCGCCGCCATCGCGCAACTGCTCTCGTTCCATCCGGCGGCGGGCGAGGCCGAAGCGCTGGCAAGATCGCGCGGGCTTTCATTGCCGGCGCTGCTGGCGGAATTGGCCGCGGAAAAGGCGGATACGCTTTCCGGGGTGGCGCGGCTTGCCGATGGCTTGCATGTCGTGCCCGAATTCCTCGGCAACCGCGCGCCTTTCGCCGACCCCCATGCCCGCGCCGCGATCGTCGGCCTCGGCATGGAGCGGGATATCGGCAATCTCGTATCCCTCTATATCGCGGGTCTCTGCGGCATCGGTTACGGCCTGCGCCAGATCATCGACGCTCAGGCGGCGGCGGGGGCGCCGGTCGACAAGATCGTGATCAGCGGCGGCGCCGGTCAGCTCGATCTCGTGCGCCAGCTTCTTGCCGACGCCACCGGCAAGCCGCTGGTGGCGACCCGCGCGGAGGAGCCGGTGCTGCTCGGCGCGGCCATTCTCGGCAGCGTCGCCGGTGGCGCCTTCCCGGATGTACGCGCCGCCATGGCCGCGCTTTCGACGACCGACCGCATCTATCAGCCCGGCGGCGAAGAAATCGCCGCCCTGCATGCCAGGCGCTACGACGCATTCCGCCGGTTGCAGGACCTCGCTCGCGAGATCCGCGAGTAGAAGACTCGTTTATGATACCGTGCGGCAAGAGCCATAATGACGACGGCCGCAAGGTTGTGGACAGCCAGGCGATCGCTTGGTGTCTCGACGTCGGATCCAGATGGCGGTTTAGGATCGTTCGGCGCGCGCGGGTTCCTGTCATCGGCTGACAACCATCTGCCGATGCTCTCCAAGCATGGCTGGGTCTCCGGTTCCGCTCCAATCACCCCAAAAGCAGATTTACCTTTGCCGGGTCAATCCGGGGCTTTGCGTGGCGGAGACTTAGGTTCACTGGCCGGACAGGTTTCTCTCCCGCGCCCATGGCCTGAAAGACGCATGGCCTGCCAGGCTCCGACCAAAAGAAGCGTTCCCGCGACGATCAAGGCAACGCTGAGATATCCACAGGCCAGCAGGCTGGATGCAAAGATGACGCCCAATGCGTTCGACGTGCGAAGCAGCGCGAACACTTCGGGTCGTCTCGATGGTGGAGCGAGGGTGTCGAGGATGAGCGAATAGTGCGTGCCCAGGGGCGCCAGGGCCAGGCCGGCCGCGGCGCAGCCGACAACGGTCAGCGCGACGGATTGCTCCCAGGCGACCAGAACGGCGCCTGCCGTCATCGTGCCTGCCAATCCTATGACCAGGGATCGGCCCGCCATCCTGTTGCGCACGGTCACCCAGACGCCGCCGGAGATGGAGGCGACACAAAGTGCAACCGTGAAAATGATGCCGAGTTCCGCCCGCAGCCCGAAGTCCAGCGCCAGGGACACCGCGCCGACCTCGATGGTCGCGACGATGGCTCCGCCGGAGGCCGAACACAGAAGCCAGGCCAGGATGGCGGGCTTGAGAAGAGCGCCTTCGACGGGCGCCGTCCGCTCCGTTGGACGGCCTTCGACCTGCGAGACAAGGAATAGCGGACCCGCGCCGAGCAGGGCGATGACGGCCACGGATATCGGCGGCGAAACGGACCCCATCCAGGCGGCGAGCACCGGAGCCGCGACGAAGGTGACTTCATTGAGCGTGGCGCCGATTCCGAGCGCTTTTGGAAGGTTCGCCGGGGTGACGATGAAGTTCAGGATGGCCCGGATATAGCCATATGCGGCGCCGTTGACGACGCCGGCAAATGCTCCGGCCACCAGCAGCAGGTCGAACGATGCCTTCATCGCCGCCAGACCGGCGATCATCAACAGCGCGATCATCCTGACGGCAACCAGCGCCCGCAGGAACCGGGCGATGTTATACCGCTGTCCGATCCGGGCGATAGGCATCGCACCCAGAACCTGGGCGATGGTCATGACGACCACGATCGAGGCGCCGCTCTTCGCGTCGCCCGTGAGGGGAAGCGCGATAAGCGCGAAAGCGATCGGACCGGCGGCCTGTGGAACGCCGAAAAGGCCGAAGGCGAGATACCAGCGAAAAAGCGCGTGGCTCGGCGGCGTCGGGCCGGATTGAGGGGAGGCGGTCATGTGGGTGGGTACTCGGTGGTTTCGACAATGGTCGATGAAGGCCCGTGACGCTAGAGGATTCCAGGATGTTCTCCACCAGGGGCATCAGGGCATCCAGTCCCTCCGTGAGTATCGATGTCGCCTCCTGTAGCGCGTCTTCGGGCATCGTATCCAGGTTTTCGAGAACAAACCACATCCGGCCGGAAGCATTCTCCAGTCGCGTTTCGCGGGGAAATGGCGCTCACATGGCACATCGTCCTTGGCTTGCCCGTCATATCGCAGGCAACCGGCATGAATTGGAGTGCCAGTTATAGACATGAAACATGGGTCAGTCGAGGCAGGACAAATATCGGGCGGGAACGGCGTGCGGCATCTATCTGAGCTTGCGCGCGCAGATCGCCGGCGGCGTCCATGCTCCCGGCGACGCGCGCCGCCTATCGATTCGCCCGGCGGCATTCACTTGAAAATATGAGAATGACGACCCCCTTCAGCGGTCTCCTTGTCTCCCTCGACATAGGGCTGCGCCAGCCAGACTCCCTCGTTGAGTCGCGGCTGGACGGTGGCGCCGATATGGGTGCATGCGGCGTGGACGATGTCGCCGCCCCAGGCATCGTCGCAGGTATGGGGCATGGAGCGCGTTTCGCAGATGTCA
>JAGRLJ010000008.1:0-37311 GCA_020441805.1 Rhizobiaceae bacterium | reverse complement strand
GCCGAACTCGGCAAGACGGTACCGCTCGGACGCATCGCCGAGCCCGGAGACATTGCCGAGGTCGTGGTCTTCCTCGCATCCGATGCCGCACGCTACATGTGTGGCTCGCTGGTCGAGGTCAATGGCGGAAAGCCGGCAGGATGGCGAGGTCTGAAGGCAAGGTCGCCCTGGTCACGGACGGAAGAAGCGGGATCGGCCTGGCGATTGCCCGGCGCCTCGGGGACGAGGGGTCGATTTGATCGAGAGCATGCCGGATCCGGCCGTATTCCGCCAGCAGATCGGCAGGATCCATCCGGTCGGGCGCACGGGCAAGCCGGAAGAGGTCGCGAGCCTCGTGGCATGGCTGGCCTCATCCGAGTCGTCGTTCGTGACGGGACAGGTTGGTCAGGCAACCCTCCGCTGTGCGCCGGTATTCCGAACCGGCGGTGTAAACGGGCCTTTACGGAGGGTGATGCCCCGCCGCGCGGGCTGGACTTCGCGAATCGCGCGGTCTAATCTTTAGACCATGAAACGCCTCCTGAAGAAATCGGTTCTCATCACCGGCGGTGCAAAGGGCGCCGGTGCGGCAAGCGCGACGCTGTTTGCCGAAGAAGGCGCGCGCGTCATGATCGCGGATCGCGATGCGGAGGCCGCCCGGCGGCTGGCCGAGACGCTTGCGGCACGCGGGCTGGATGTCGCTTTCATTCATGCGGATGTCTCTCGCCCCGAAGACGCGGAGGCTGCCTATCTCGCCGCGAAGGCGGCGTTCGGCCAGGTCGATATCCTGTTCAACCATGCCGGCATCATCATCGTAAAGCCCTTCCTCGAATGCACGCTGGAGGAATGGGACGAACTGATGGACAACAATGCGAAGTCCGCCTTCCTGATGTCGCGGCTCGTGCTTCCCGAAATGCTGGAGCGCGGAAAAGGCGTGCTGATCTTCACCTCGACCACTGGGGTGCGCGCGGCGACCCATCTCGAAGCGCTCTATTGCGCCTCGAAATCCGCCATGCATCAACTTGCCCGCGCATTGGCGGTCGAGTATCGAGATCAGGGGATACGGTCGAACCTGATCTGCCCGAGCTTTGTCCGCACCCAGCATGGTGAACATGAGATCGAACAGTTGCGAAGCTATGGAGTCTTTGCGTCGGAGAACGACGTCAATGCCATGCAGGGCCGCATTTGCGAACCCGAGGAAGTCGCGGAAGTCGCCCTGTTCCTCGCCTCGGACGCATCGAGCTTCGTCAACGGCGCGGAAATCTTCGTCGATAACACGTTCACGGCGGTGTGATCAGTGCTCTGGGGGTTGAGACAGGTCGAGCCGCAGGCGGCCCATGGACTTGCCGTTGACCTGCTCCGCCGGCAGATCCACGCCGGTCTGTTGCTGCCAGCCGAGCGCCTGCCGGCCGAGCGGCAGCTCTCCGACAAGTTCGGCATCAGCCGGGTGACGCTGCGCGAGGCGCTGCGCGTGCTCGAGACCAACCAATATATCACCGTGCGGCGCGGCGCCCAGGGCGGGGCCTTCGTCACCGACGAGGATCGCCTGACCCAGCTCGCCCGCCGCCGCATGTCCCGCGCTCCCGCCGCCGCCATGCGCGTGGTGGAGTTCCTGACCGTGAACCAGCTCGCCGCCACCCGCCTCGCCGCGGCGCGACGGGATACGTCGGATCTCAAGCGCCTTCGACAGGCGACGGACATGATGCATTCCGCACGGACCGCGCCGCAGCGCAAGCAGGCCGAAGCCCTGTTCCTGCTGGCGCTTGGCGACGCCTCGCGAAACCCCCTGCTTGCCCGCGCCATCGAGGACGGCCTTGCCGAACTGTTCCTTCCCTTCGAGGGCGCCCTGCCCGACGGCTCCGCCAATGAGGCGCTGAAATCCTTCGAGAGCCTGCTGGCGGCTCTGGAAGGCGAGGATGCCGCCGGGGCCGAGGCCGCCATGGCCGGCCTGCATGGCCTGCTTTGGGCCGCAATTCGCCGGATGACCCGCAACGCCGCATAAATTTCATCGAGGTCGAAATAGATGCTTGACAAGTGCGTCGCGATTCAATGGTATTAAGAGCATACCAATGATCCATTCAGGAGAAGCGCCATGGATATCGCGTCGAAGGTCGTGGGCCGGCCAGCCGCAACGGGGCGGCTCGAGGGGAGGACGGCGATCGTCACCGGCGGCGCGAACGGCATCGGCCGCGCCGCGGCCCGCATGTTTGCCGAAGCCGGCGCGCGCGTGGCGATTTTCGACATTCAGGCCGCGGCGGGTGAAGAGGCGGCCGCCGAGATAAAGGCGGCCGGAGGCGAAGCGCTGTTCCTCGCGACCGATGTGACGGATACGGCCGCCGTGCGCGCCTCGCTGGCCACCATTGTCCGCAAATGGGGATGTGTCGACACACTGTTCAGCCACGCCGGCACGATCATCGTCAAACCGCTGCACGAAAGCACCGACGCCGACTACGACCGCCTCATGGACATCAATGTCCGCTCGGCCTTCATCGTTTGCCGGGAGGTCGTCTCGCACATGCTGGAGAACGGCGGCGGTTCGATCGTCATCACCTCCTCGATCGGCGGGGAGAAGGGGTTCTCCCTTGAAAGCCTCTATTGCATGACCAAGGGCGCGGTTCTCCAGCTCGCA
Organism: Rhizobiaceae bacterium; assembly: GCA_020441805.1. GTDB lineage: Bacteria > Pseudomonadota > Alphaproteobacteria > Rhizobiales > Rhizobiaceae > Rhizobium_E. The sequence continues at coordinate 34,706 of JAGRLJ010000008.1, read as the reverse complement.
CGCTCCATCGCCATCGAATACCGCGACCGGGGAATCCGCGCCAACGCCGTCTGCCCGGGTTTCGTCAAGACAGCGCACGGCCTGCGCGAGATCGTCGAGCTCGACGGGCTCGGCCAGAACTGGAACGAGACCGACCTGCACGCCGTGCAGGGCCGGCTCTGCGAGCCCGAAGAGGTGGCCGCCGCCGCCCTGTGGCTTGCGTCCGACGACGCCAGCTTCGTCAACGGACAGGCGCTCTATGTCGATAACGGCTGGTACGCCAAGGGTTGAACCGCAACATGAAACGGAGGGGAATGATCATGAAACGACTGATAGCATCCGCGATACTGGCGCTGAGCATGGGCGCGGCGTCGCCTGCCACGGCCTTCGAGCCCGAATCCAGCGATACGATCAAGCTGATGGTGGCCGACTGGTCGTCGATGCTGATCGACACCGAAATTCTCAACATCATCCTGTCCACCTACGGCTACAGCGTGGAGACCGTTGTGGCCGACGACAGCGCGCGTTATCCCGGTTTCGAAACCGGCGACCTGACCATCGCGCTGGAGACCTGGCAGACGACGCAGGACAAGCCTTTCAACGACTCTCTTGCCACGGGCAAGATCCTCGACATGGGCGAACTCGGCCCGCATGCGAAGGAAGAATGGTGGTATCCGTCCTATATGGAGGAAAAGTGCCCCGGCCTGCCCGACTGGAAGGCGCTGCAAAAATGCGCCGAGGCCTTTTCCGCGCCGGAAACCGCGCCCAAGGGACGTTATCTCGGCGCACCCGTTAGCTGGGGCGGCTTCGACGAGGAGCGTGTGAAGGCGCTGGACCTGCCCTTCGAGGTCGTTCACGCCGGCACGGAAGCGGCGATGTTCGCGGAGCTTCAGTCGGCCTATGAACGCAAGGCGCCGATCATCCTCTGGGTCTATGAACCGCACTGGGTCCCGGCCGTGTTCTCCGGCTCGTTCGTCAAGTTCCCACCTTACGAGCCGGCTTGCTACGCCGATCCCTCCTGGGGTGAAAACAAGACGATGGCCTATGATTGCGGCAAGCCGGAGGGCTGGATCAAGAAGATGGCCTGGGCCGGCGGCGAGAAGGTCTGGCCCTGCGCCTACGATATCGTGCGCAAGTTCACCATCGACGGCAAGGAGCTTGGCGACCTGGTCTACCAGGTCGATGTCAAGGGACGCCCGGTCAAGGACGTTGCCATGGAATGGGCGAAGACGAACGAAGCCACGTGGCGGGGCTGGGCGGCCTGCGCGGAAAAATAACCGAATAGGCCGGGGCCGGCATGGCCTGGCCCCGGCCTGAGCCCACCCTGGGAGGAGATAATGGCGCACGTTTTCGCAAACCCGAAGATCGCCGAAGGCCGAAGCGGTCTTTGGGCCGGGCTCGCGTTGATGCTCGGTGTGATCATTGCCGGCCTGCTGATGCCGGCCTCGCTTGCGCGGCTCTCCGACCAGGCACTCGTTCCGCTTTCCGACTGGGTCGGCGCGGCGCTGAACTGGTTCGCACGCGATGCAGGCATCGGCGGCGTGAAAATCGCCGAGATCACCCGGGCATTGGCGGCGGCGGCCCAGACGCCGATCGACTGGCTGAAACTCGTGCTGGCCGATGGGTGGATCAGAGGCGCCGGCTTCAACAAGGTGCAAATCGCGCCGCCGCTGAGCTGGTTCGGCGTGGTCCTGGCGACAGCGCTTCTCGGCCACCGGCTTTCCGGGCGCGGCCTCGCCGCTCTTGCGCTTGTCGCAGGCGCCTATCTCGTTTTCTTCGGCCTCTGGGCTTCGGCCATGACGACGCTCGCCTCCGTCGTCATCTGCGTCGTCGTGGCGCTCGCGCTCGGCCTTGCCATGGGCATCTGGGCCTATCGCTCCGCCCGTGCGGAGACGTGGCTGCGCGCGATCATGAATGTCATGCAAACCGTGCCGATCTTCTCCTATCTGCTGCCGACGCTGCTTCTGTTCGGCTACGGCCCCAGCGCGGCGCTCTTCGCCACCGTGGTCTATGCCTTGCCGCCGATGGTGCATGCCACGGTGCTGGCATTGCGCTCGGTACCATCGGAAACGCTCGAACTTGCCCGGATGACGGGTTGTAGCCGGGCACAGACACTTTGGAAGGTCGAGCTGCCGGTGGCGACGCCTCGGCTCGCCATCGGGCTCAATCAGGTGGTGATGATGACGCTCAACATGGTGATCATCGCCTCGATGATCGGCGCCGGCGGTCTCGGCTACGATGTGTTGCGCGCGCTGCGCCGGCTCGATTTCGGCGCCGGCTTCGAGGCGGGCATGGGCATCGTGGCGCTCGCCGTGGTGCTCGACCGGCTCACGCAGGCAGCCGCGCACAACCAGTCGACCGGCCGGCGCGGGCTCTGGAGCCGGCGAGACACGCTGCTCGCCCTTGTTCTGCTTCTCGCGCCGACCGTCGCGAGCCTCGCATGGCCTCCGCTCGCCGCATGGCCCGGCGCGTGGACGCTGACGACCGCACCCTTCTGGAACGGCGCCGTCAGCCTGATCAACCAGAACTTCTACGAACCGTTGGAGGCGATCCGTACCGGCATGCTGCTCGGCGTCATGAATCCTTTGCGCGACCTGCTGCAGGCGGCGCCCTGGAGCCTCGTCGTCGTCCTGCTCGCGCTGGCGGGCCAGACATTGGGCGGCCTTCGTACCGCGCTCACGGTGCTCCTTCTGATGCTGTTCGTCCTGGCGACGGGTTACTGGCAGGCCGCCATGTCCTCGATCTACCTTACCGTTCTTTCGGTTGCGCTCGCGCTCGCGATCGGTCTGCCGCTCGGCATCTGGGTCTCCGGACAGCCCCGGTTGCATCGTCCGGTGCAATTGGTGCTCGATACGCTGCAAACCCTGCCGACCCTGGTCTATCTCCTGCCGGCCGTCATGTTGTTCCGCAACGGGGATTTCTCCGCGCTGATCGCCATCGTCTCCTACGCGGTGGCGCCCGCCATCCGCTACGGCATGGTCGGCATGGCGCATGTGCCTTCCGAGCGCATGGAGGCCGCGCTTATGTCCGGCTGTACGCCCTGGCAGTCCTTCCGCCATGTGCGCCTGCCATCGGCGCTGCCGACGCTGCTGCTCGGGGTCAACCAGACGGTGATGATGGCGCTGTCGATGCTCGTCATCGCGGCCCTCGTCGGCACGCGCGAACTCGGGCAGGAAGTCTATACCTCGCTCGCCCGCGGCGAGACGGGCCCTGGCATCGTTGCGGGCCTCTGCGTCGCCTGCATCGCCCTTGTTGCCGATGCCTTGCTGAAATCCGGTGCGCAGCGCGCCGCAAGACACGAAGGAGAGGCCCATGCCTGACGCCGTCGCCAGCCGGGAAACTCCGGCCGCAATCGATGCGAAGGGAATCTGGAAAGTATTCGGCCGCGATACCGGCGCGTTCAACCGGCTCCCGCATGAGGCGCGCGGCCCCGAGGCGCTTGCCGCCGCCGGCCTGGTGGGCGCGGTGCAGGACGCGACGTTCCGGATCGGACGCGGCGAGATCTTCGCCATCATGGGCCTGTCGGGGTCGGGGAAATCCACCCTCCTGCGCTGCCTCACGCGCCTCATCGAGCCGACCGTGGGCGAAATCGCCTTCGGTGGGCGCGATATCCTGAAGCTCGGCGACAGGGAACTGGTGGAGCTTCGCCGCCAGCGCATGGGCATGGTGTTCCAGCATTTCGCGCTTCTCCCCAACCGGACCGTCGTCGGCAATGTCGCCTTTCCGCTCGAGGTACAGGGGACGCCCCGCGCCGAGGCCGAGGCGCGCGCCATGGAACTGATCGAGACCGTGGGCCTGAAAGGTCGCGAAACACGCTTTCCCGCCCAGCTTTCCGGCGGCCAGCAGCAGCGGGTCGGCATTGCCCGGTCGCTAACCACCAATCCGGAATTCTGGTTCCTTGACGAGCCGTTCTCGGCGCTCGATCCCCTGATCCGCGCGGATCTTCAGGCCGAAGTGCTGCGCTTGCAGCAAACCCAGACCCGGACCGTGGTCTTCGTCACGCACGACCTCGACGAAGCCATTCGTCTCGCCGACCGTATCGCGATCATGGAAGCAGGACGCATCATCCAGATCGGCACCCCGGAAGAACTGGTGATGCAGCCCGCGACCGACTATGTGCGCCGCTTCGTCGCCAAGGTGCCGCCTGCAAGGGTCGTCCGGGTGTCCTCCATCATGACTGCCGAACCCGGTACGCTGACCTCGGGCGTGAATGTGAATGCGACCATCGCGGAGATCGCCCCCGAACTCGTCGCCGCGGAGGGCCCGTTGCCCGTTCTGGATAATGGTCGGCAGATCGGCTGGCTCGACCGCTCGAAGGCGCTTACCACATTGGCGGCGAGAGCCTGATCCTGTGGATCCCGATCGGACCGGGGCGAAACGTGCCCCTGTCGCCATACCGGAAATACGTCCAGCCGGTTATGCCGTCGAGCGCGGGTGGAACCGAGAATGGCACGCTCCTGCCGGATCACGGCGAACGGATCCTTAGACGATCTATCTCGTCCGTTCGGAACATCGGCCGAATTGTCGGGCAGGACGGTCGCTGCTTCGGGCGAATGGTGATCTCCGAATAAGAAGAGGCAGGCTGACCAGACGGTGATCTATCTTGCCTCGACACGATGGGCGACGGAACTGCCGAGCGAAAACCCGCTAGCCCTGGCATTCCAGGCATATCGCCACGCCCATGCCTCCCCCTATGCAGAGCGTGGCCAGGCCTCGCCTCGCCTTTCGCTTCGTCATTTCGTGGACCAGGCTCACGACAATTCGATTGCCGGAGCCCGCCAGCGGATGTCCGAGCGCGATCGCGCCGCCATTGGGGTTCACTTTTTCCGGATCCCAGTTCATTTCCCGCTGCACCGCGAGCGATTGCGCGGCAAAGGCTTCGTTGACTTCGAGGACGTCGAGATCGCGGACGGTCCAGCCGGCCTTTTCCAGCGCCGCCCGGGAGGCGCCGACCGGACCGAGACCCATATTCATGGGCTCCATGGCGAAACTGGCGTAGGATGCAATCCGGGCGATCGGCTCAAGTCCCAATTGCGCCAGCCGGGCCTCGTCGCCGACGAGCACGTAAGAGGCCCCGTCATTGATGCCGGATGAATTGCCCGCGGTGATCGTGCCGCCCTCGGCGAAAACCGGAGGCATCGCACCGAGCTTTTCCAGGCTTGTTTCCCGCGGATGCTCGTCTCGATCGAAAACGACTTCGCCCTTTCTGGTCCTTGTCCGGATGGGAACGATCTCCTGCTCGAAGCGCTTGTTCGCCAGGGCCCTGGCCGCGTTCCGCTGCGAGGCGAGCGCGAATTCATCCTGTTCATCTCTCGTGATCCGGTATTTCCGGGCAAGGCTTTCCACCGTCACCCCCATATGAACGTCGTGGAACGCATCCCACAATCCATCGAGAATCATCATGTCGCGCATCTCGACATCGCCCATTTTCTGGCCGAAGCGGGCCTTGTCGACGACATAGGGCGCACGGCTCATCGAGTCCTGCCCGCCCGCCAGGATGAGACGGGCATCGCCGGCCTTGATCGCCTGCGCCGCGAGATGGATCGACTTCTGGCCCGCTCCGCAGACCTTGTTTATCGTCATCGCCGGAACGCCGACGGGAATGCCCGCCGCCAGGGCGGCCTGCCGCGCCGGATTTTGCCCGGCGCCCCCCGACAGAACCTGGCCGGCGATCACTTCATCGAGCGCCGCCGGATCCAGATCGATCCCGGCGAGCAGGCCCGATATCACCTGCGCCCCGATTTCAGCGGCCGACAGGCCGGCCAAAGAGCCTCCTAACCTGCCGATTGGCGACCGCTTGGCGGCGGCAATGAATATCTCGGACATATCGCTCCTCCAGGAATTTCCGACCATGAACAGAATTGACATTCTGGTTATACTCAAAATATAAGACCTCGTGAAGAGGCTTTGTCCATATGACGGTTTCAATGGCAGCCCGCGGAGGAGTTCAGATACAATGCCAGATATCATGTGGTCGCCGTCAGCGGAGATGTCGCGCCGCTCCGCCATGGCTCGGTTCGCCGTACAGCAGGGCATGGACTGGGCCGATTATGAGACATTGCACCGCTGGTCCATTGCCGAGCCGGGCGCGTTCTGGAACGCGCTTTGGGATTTCGCGAACATCGCCGGCGAAAAAGGGGAAACGGCCTTTTCGAGCGATCCCCAGGCCTGGATGACCGGCGCCAGGTTTTTCCCCGATGGAAAGATAAACCTTGCGGAAAACCTGCTTCGCCGGACCGGCCCGGCGCCCGCCGTCATCGAAACGGATGAAAGCGGCCACCGCAGGGAGATTTCGGCCGACGCGCTCAAGGCGGAGACGGCGCGTGTCGCCAGCGGCCTGCGCGCGCTTGGCGTCGGCCCCGGAGACCGGGTGGCGACAATCCTGCCGAACCGGCTCGAAAGCCTGGTGACGCTCCTGGCAACGGCGGCCGTCGGCGCCGTCTGGACATCCTGCTCTCCGGACTTCGGTTCAACCGCCATTCTCGACCGGATCGGCCAGGTGCAGCCCAAGGTCCTGTTCGCGCAATCCCGTTTCCGTTACGGCGGCAGGGACCACGATATTTCCGCGAGACTTGGAGAGATCGCCAACGGGATCGACAGTCTCGAACAGATCGTTCTCGTCGGGGAGGGCGATGTCGCGGCGAAAGCGGCGCTTGGCAGATTTGACGATTTCGGCGGCCCGGCGCCTCTGGAATTCACCCGGGTTCCCTTCAACGATCCGGTGTATATCCTCTATACGTCGGGNNACGACCGGCAAGCCGAAGGCCATCGTTCACCGCACCGGCGGCGTGCTCCTGCATCAGGTCAAGGAACATCTTCTTCATGGCGACGTGAAGTCCGGCGACCGTATTCTCTGGTACTCGAATACGGCCTGGATGATGTATCACTGGATCGTCGCCGGACTTGCCTGCGGCGCGGTCCTGACCCTCTATGACGGCGCGCCGATCCTCAAGGCGGAAAACGGCCTCGACTGCGCGCCGCTTTGGCGGGTGGTGGAACGGGAAAGGCTCACCCATCTCGGAATCTCGCCGAAATATCTGGCGACGCTCGCCGACAACGGGTTCGAGCCCGGCAGGGCTTTCGATCTTTCTTCCCTTCGCTGGCTGATGTCCGCCGGAAGCCCGGTGGCGCCCCATCAGTTCGACTGGATGTATGAGGCGATCAAGAAGGATATGGGATTCGCCTCGATCTCCGGCGGCACGGAAATCATGGGATGTTTCCTGCTGGGGTCGCCCCTGCATGCGGTGCGGCGCGGCATGCTCACGGTCAGGGCGCTCGGCATGGCGGTCAACGTGCTCGACGAGCGCGGCGCGCCGGTTGTCGGCCGGGCAGGGGAACTGGTCTGCACGGAGCCTTTTCCCTCGATGCCGCTGAGCTTCTGGGGCGAGGACGGGGAGAGGCGCTATCACGAAACCTATTTCAGCGCGCGCCCCGAGATCTGGACCCACGGCGACCGCACGACGATGAACGCGGATGGCAGCGCCGTGATTCACGGGCGTTCGGACTTCACGTTGAACCCCGGCGGCATCCGCATAGGAACCGCGGATATCTACAATGTGTGCGAGCGTTTCGCGGAGATTGAAGATTGCATCGTGTTCGGCCGTCCTGTCGGCAATGACGAGGAAATCGTTCTCTGCCTGAAGATGGCGGAGGGCAAGAAAGCGGATGCTGAACTCGCGAAGGCGATCCGCAAACGGCTGCGCGCGGAGTGCTCGCCCCGTCATGTTCCCGCCGCGATCTATCCGGTGGCCGCGATCCCCTACACGCTGAACGGCAAGCGCGTCGAAGGCGCCGCGAAGGCAACCGCCATGGGGCAGGAGGTGAAGAACAAGGATTCCCTCGCCAATCCGGAAAGCCTTCCGGTATTCGCGACACTGGTCGACGAGGTGGCGCTATGACACGGGCAAAGGCAGCGCTTATCGGGGTAGCATCGCTCAAGCCCCAGCGCCGGACGGAAGGCGAGACGACGCTCGGCATGCTTGCGCGGGTATCGGCCAAGGCAGCGGTCGATGCCGGAATAGAGAAAGATGCGATCGACGGCCTTCTGGTCGGGCCGCAGGTGGGTGAAACGCCGCAGCACGTCCCCGCGACGGTGGCGGAATATCTCGGATTGAAACCGACCATGGCCAATGTCGTCGATCTCGGCGGCGCGTCCGGCCCCGGAATGATCTGGCGGGCGGCGGCGGCGATCGAGGCGGGCATGTGCGAAACGGTGCTTTGCGTGATCGGCAACCATCGGAATCCGGAAGCGCCCCGCAGCCCCAATCGCAATCCGATCCGGGAGTTCGATGTCCCCTTCGGCGCATCGGGAGCCAATATTTCCTATGCGCTTCTGAAACAGGCCCATATGTCCCGTCATGGGTCGACCGACGCGGATTTCGCGCTGATCGCTCACTGGGCGCGTCGAAACGCGGCGCGCAATCCGGATGCCATCTTTCACGGCGCCGAAGCCAGTGTCGACGACGTGCTCGCCTCGCCGCTCATCGCCTCGCCGCTGCATCTGCTTGAAATCGTCATGCCGGTGGCGGGCGCCGAGGCCGTGATCGTGACCTCGGTCGAGAGAGCCTCCACGATCGGCGCCAGAGCAGCCTATCTGCTGGGGGCGGGTGAAAAGGTCACGCACCGCGCCGTCAGCCAGGCGCCGGACCTGACCTCCGGGCCCCTGAAGCCTTCGATGGAGCGGGCATTCCGGCAATCCGGCACCTCGGTGACGGACATGAGCCTTCTTTCGCTCTACGATTGCTATACGATCATGGTGGCCACGACGCTGGAGGATTCCGGCATTTGCAAACCGGGGGAATTCGGGGCGTTCATGCGGGAACATACATTCGGACCGGATGGCGATTGGCCGCTCAATACCCATGGCGGGCAACTGGGCTACGGACAGCCCGACCTCGCCGGCGGCATGAGCCATGTCGTCGAGGCCGTACGCCAGCTTCGCGGTTCCGCCGAGGGCCGGCAGATCAGGGATCCGGAATTGGCGCTCGTGACCGGCAATGGAGCCACAATGAGCGAGGCAGTTGCATTGGTGCTGGGAGCTGGGCGATGACCGCTTTATCCGAACTGAAGGTTCCAGGTCCGACCGAAACGGACCTGACCGCCAAATTCTGGCGAGGCGCCGAAAACGGCAAGCTCCTTATCCAACGGTGCGAGGATTGCGGCGAGGCGGTCTTCTACCCGCGCGAGATCTGTCCGCACTGCTGGAGCGGCAACCTCAAATGGATCGAGGCGAGCGGCGGAGGCCGATTGAAGAGCTTTTCGGCGGTATACAAGCCCGGACACCCCGGATGGGGGCCCGTGGCGCCCTATTTCGTTGGACTTGTCGAACTGGATGAGGGGCCGACCATGCTCTCGCATATCCTCTCGCCCGGAGGCGCGCCCGCGGTCGGCGACCGGCTTTCAATGAAGGCGGAAAATATCGGCGGGCGGACATTGCCCCTATTTCAAACGGACAACGGGAGACGGAAAGATGGCTGAGGAAAAGAACGGCTGGACAGGCGTCGTCAAGGGTATGCCGGCGGAAGGCGCGGTCGCGGAACGGAGCCGCACGACGCGGATGGAGGACATCGTCGCCTTCACCGACATGACGGGCGACCGCAACCCCGTTCATTACAACGAGGAACTCGCGAAAAAGACCGCCTTCGGAAAGCTGATCGTGCAGGGCGGCGTCACGACCGGCATTCTCAATGCCTGCGTGGCGGAAGATCTGCCGGGGCCGGGCACCGTCTTTCTCAACACGAACCTGAATTTCAAGAAGGCGGTCGGCGTCGGGGAAACCATCACCGGTCGCGTCGAGATCGACACCGTGCGCAAGGATAAGCCAATCTGCCAGCTCAAGGTCAGCGTGCGCGACAGCGCCGGCGACATATGCGTCGAGGGAACCGCGACGACCTATACCATGCCGCTGGAGACGCTTTAGGGTGGAGAAGGCGTCCGACGGCCGCGAGCGCTGGATGGCGCTCGCCTTGATCTGCATCGGGGTCGTCGGCGTCCTCACGACCTGGTTTTCCGCAACCGCCATCCTGCCGGAACTGATTGCCGAAAAAGGACTGTCGGCATCGGAGGCCGCCTGGCTCACCAATGCCGTCCAGCTCGGATTCGTCGTCGGCGCGCTCGCAACCTCGCTCGTCAACCTGCCCGATATCGTCAGGATGAACCGGCTGATCGCATTTTCCAGCGTTCTGGCGGCGCTTGCCAACGCCTCGCTGTTGCTCGATCCCGGCGCGGCATTTGCGATTTTCGCCCGCTTCGTAACCGGCGTCGCTCTGGCCGGCGTCTATCCGCCGGCTCTGAAGCTGATGGCGACCTGGTTCGTCAAGGGGCGTGGCCTGGCCCTCGGCTTTCTGATCGGCGCGCTGACGCTCGGCTCGTCGATGCCCCATCTGTTCCGGGCTTTGACGTCAGGCGCCGACTGGCGCACCGTCGTGACGCTGGCAAGCGCATCGACCCTTGCCGCGGCATTGCTGTTCGCGCTTGCCATTGGTGAAGGGCCATATCCTTTCGGCAGGGCGACCTTCAATCCGAGACAAGCATTGAACGTGTTTTCCTCCAAGCCGATCCTGCTCGCCAATATCGGTTATTTCGGCCATATGTGGGAGCTCTACGCCATGTGGGCCTGGTTCCTGGCATTTGCCGGCGCCGCCGCGAAAACGCTCAATCCGTTTCCATTCGGTTCGGCGTCGATGCTGAGCTTCGTGGTTGTCGCATCGGGCGTCGCCGGTTGCATCCTTGGCGGCCTTTTGTCCGACAGGATCGGCCGTTGCCTGACCACATCGGGAATGATGATCGCCTCCGGCGCCTGCGCCCTGTCGATCGGCTTTTGCTTCGACGGGCCTGGCTGGCTGCTCGCCGCCGTTGCCATAGTCTGGGGCATTACGGTCATTGGCGACAGCGCCCAGTTTTCGGCCGCCGTCACGGAACTCGCCGACCAGAATTTTGTCGGTACGGCGCTTGCGCTGCAAATGGGATTCGGCTTCGCGCTCACGGTTGTCGCCATATGGGTCACGCCGATCGTCGCGCAGATGATCGGCGGCTGGCAGTGGGCGTTCGTGCTTCTCGTTCCCGGCCCCATCCTGGGAACCGTCGCCATGCTGACGCTGAGAACCTTGCCGGAAGCTTCGCGGCTGGCCCATGGCGCACGCTAGCCGGCGCAGCCGAGTGTGGCGCGGTCTGCGTGAGAGGAGAAATTGTGCCGCGAGGCCTTGGAGATTGTACGACGGCGTCAAATTGGCATAAATGACAGTCTGCGCGTAGAACTCGGATATTTTAGTGACGATGAATGTATTGGCGAAACGAGGAAGAGGGCGTCCCCGCAATTTCGAAGAGGACAGCGCCAATGCCGACCTTCTGAAGGAGATCGGAGAGAATGGCCTGATCGACAGATCGAGCCAGACGCCGCTATGGGTGCAGCTCAAGAATGCAATCGCCGAACGCATCAGCCGGAACCTGCTCATTCAGGACGAGAGGCTGCCCTCCGAGCAGACCATGTGCGAGATCTTCAACGTTTCCAGACCCGTGGTGCGGGCCGCTCTCGGCGGCCTAGCCGACGAAGGCCTGGTCATGAAGGTGCCGCGCCGCGGAATTTTCGTCGCCAAGCCGCGCATGGAAACCAACTTTCTGACCTCCAACGTCTCCGTCCATTCCGACCTGGAGGCGCGGGGCTACAAGGTAACCTCCCAGACATTCGAGTTCCGCAGAGCCGAGCCCGATCAGGACGAGCAACGCGTCTTCAGCCTGCCGCCGAACGGGACGGTCGTTCGCGTCGGCCGCATCTATCGTTCGGATGGCCGACCGATTACGCATACGCTCATTTCGCTTCCGGGTCACAAAGTGCCCGAAATGGAAAACCTCGATATTGCCAATCAATCCATCTTTCAGATTCTGAAGGATAATTTCGGGCTCGTTTCCCAGCGGGCGGAACGGTGGTTCACGGCCGAAATCGCCAGCAAAGAAGTCGCCACGCGGCTCGAGGTGCAAGAGGGCCATCCACTGATCGCCATCGAGTCGATCGCTTTCGACACGAATGACGCGCCGCTTGAATATTACCGAGCCTACTACAACTCCGCCGTCGCCCGCATCCATGTATCGACGGGTACATTCAAGAATTAGAAAGGATCAAGGCACAGCCTCGATCGGCCGCGGTCCATCGCTTTCTCCGAAGAGCCGGTATAAGGTTCGGTTTATTTCTTACCGCGCGCATAGCCTGCCGACTTGTCATGTGAATTGAATCTTTGAGCAGCCATGCACGAGGGGGCGTACGACAATCCATTCAGCGATGCGTCGGAAATCCACTCGCGCATGAATTTACCGGTCACATTAGGGCGCGGGATTTCCAGCCATTCGACCATCATTCTTACCCCCGGCATCGGCAGGTCAACCTTACGGAGCCTCGTGGCGATCTCCTTTATCCTGTATCTCCCCGATGCCACTTCAATGACCTCCCCCGGCTAATTCGCCACGCTTTATGAAAGCTCACTTCTCGAGACGCAGATCATTGTTTCGGCAGGGCCGTCAAAAATCACAGAAAGAAATTCAGACCTGAATCTCTCGTGCGACCGTTGCGGGATTAATCGATAAAATCCATATTTTACAATATCTTATATAGGTTTTGGTAAATTTGGTCTGGCAAATATTTCTGGATATGCTCAAAAATAATTTATTTATGGTAATAACCAGATTGACAAAGCATGTCGATTGTTGCAACGTGACAGTCGGGAGGGAGGAAACTCCTGTCAAAACACAACTGTCAATGCAGCACTTTGGGCGTCGATGCGGCGCGTCCGGGGCGGGTTTTCATGGACTATCGAAAAGCGTTTGATCTTTCTGGAATGACGGCGGTCATCACGGGTGGCGCGAGCGGAATCGGCCTCGAGGCCGCGCGGGCGCTTGGCCAGTGCGGCGCGGCCCTCGATCTCCTGGACCTCGGCGGGGACGCGCTCGAGGCCGCGGGAGAAAAGCTGTCGGGCGAAGGACTGCGGGTCCATACGTCCGTCCTGGACGTGACGGATCCCGATGCCGTCAATGAGGTTGCAGAACGGATATTTTCCCGTTCGGGCGCTCCGGACATCCTGTTGAACTCGGCCGGAATCGCGCGGCTTCATAGTGTTGCCGACATCAGCGACGCCGACTGGCGGCTTGTCATGGATGTGAATGTCAACGGCACGTTCTGGTGCTGCCGCGCCTTCGGAAAACGGATGGTCGAGGCCGGGACAGGATCGATCATCAATATGGGCTCGATGTCCGGCACGATCATCAATCGCCCGCAATTCGCTTCGAGCTACATGGCATCCAAGGGCGCCGTTCACCAACTGACCAAGGCGCTGGCCGTCGAGTGGGCCAGGACCGGCGTCAGGGTGAACGCCGTGGCTCCCGGCTATATCGCGACGGAAATGACGCTCGGCATGCGGGCGAGGCCGGAACTCTTCGACACATGGCTGGACATGACGCCCATGGGACGGTGCGGAGAACCGGGAGAGGTCGCCGCTCTGATCGCTTTTCTGGCGTCCCCGGCATCCGCTTACATGACAGGGTCAATCGTTGCGATCGACGGCGGCTATACGAGCATTTGAGAGGCAAAAATGAATCATGTTCCGACACTCTCAGACATTGATGTCCGGCAGGCCATTATCGACGCCTGTTTGGACATGAACCGATTGGGCATCAACCAGGGCACTTCGGGCAATATCTCCGTGCGCAGCCGGGACGGAATCCTGATCACCCCGACCTCATTGCCGTACAAAACCATGACCCCCCAGGATGTCGTCTGGATGGGGTTCGACGGCCGGATCGAAGGTACGCGGCAGCCGTCCTCCGAATGGCGGTTTCATATCGATATCATGCGTGCCAAACCGAACGTGAACGCGATCGTGCATGCCCATCCCACCGCATGCACCACGCTCTCGATCATGGAAAAATCGATCCCGCCGATCCACTACATGGTCGCCGTGGCCGGTGGACACGATATTCGCTGTGCGCCCTATGCGACCTTCGGCACCAAGGAACTCTCCCATAACGCCCTGTCGGCCCTGGAGGGGCGGGCCGCCTGCCTTCTGGCCCATCACGGCATGATCGCCACAAGTTCCACGCTGGACAAGGCGATGTGGCTTTCCGTCGAGGTGGAGACCCTCGCCAAGCAATATCTCGGCTGCCTGCCGATGGGTGAGCCGCCGCTGCTGAGCGAAGAGGAAATCGCCAATGTAATCGCCCATATGTCCAACTACGGACACAAGGATTGACGGCAGCCTCGAGTAAATCCTGCCGGCAATGAAGCCAATCACCTTATGGATAACGGAGGAGTATATCCAAATGCAGATGAAGACCAGGAAAAAACTGAGATTTTTCACCGCTGCGCTCATAGCGACGACGGCGATTGCGTCAACGACACTTTCGGCGCGCGGGGACGATGCCAAGCCGCTCGCCGGCAAAACGATCGGCGTCACCGTCATCGGCACCGACCACGACTGGGACCTTAAAGCCTATCAGGGCCAGATCGACGAGATCAAGGCGCTTGGCGGCGAGGTCATCGCTCTCGACGCCCAGCGCAACGATCAGACGCAGATCTCGCAGATCCAGACTTTGATCGCACAGAAGCCCGATGCGATCATCGAGCAGCTGGGTAATCTCGACGTTCTGACCCCGTGGCTTCAGAAGATCAAGGATGCCGGCATTCCGCTTTTCACCGTTGATACCGCAACGCCGCTCGCGATCAACAACACGACGTCCAACAACTACAATATCGGCGCCAACCTGGCCCTTCAAATGGTTCAGGACATGGGTGGAAAGGGGAAGGTCGTTCTCTTCAACGGCTTCGCCTCGGTGCCGGTCTGCAAGATCCGAATCGACCAGATCAAATATGTGCTCTCGGCGTTTCCCGATATCGAGATCATCGACCCGGAGCTTCGCGACGTCATTCCGAACACGGTTCAGCAGGCATATAACGACATGACGGACATGCTGACCAAATACGGACCGGATTCCGGCCTGAAGAGCGTCGCCGCGTGCTGGGATGTCCCGATGGTGGGAGCCACGCAGGCAATCGAGGCGGCCAAACGCACCGATGTCAGGACATATGGCGTCGACGGCAGCCCTGACTTCGTCGCCATGGTCGCCGACAAGAACTCGCAAGCGGGCGCCGTCGAGGCGCAGCAGCCTTACGAGATCGGGAAGCAGGCCGTCAGGAATGTCGCGACCTATCTCAACGGCGGCCAGGTACCGCCATTCACCTTCGTTCCGGCGGTCCTGATCAACAAGGACAATGCCGCGGAGACAGCCGGTCCCTTCCTCCCGAAGAACTGATGTGACCGCGGAGGGCCTTCCCGGCCGGAAGCCGGGAAGGCCCTATGAACGAAGCGTTAACGGGATTTGGTCGATGACAGCGATAGCCGTTGAAATGAGAAATGTTAACAAGGCGTTCGGATCGGTAAAAGCCCTGCAGAACGCCAGCCTTGTCGTGAAAAGCGGTCAGATACATGGATTGGTCGGGCAAAACGGCGCCGGCAAATCAACCATTATCAAGGTGCTCGCCGGGATTTACCGAAAGGATTCGGGCATCGTGTCCGTTTTCGGCCGGGAACAGGATGCGATTACGCCGCGATCGATAGAGGAATTGGGCGTTCATTTCATCCATCAAGATCGTCTTCTCGTTCCCACCGCGACCGTTGCGGAAGCCATATTCCTCAGAAACGAGCCTCGTACCGGGCCGTTCATCAACTACCGCAAGATGAACAAGGGCGCCGCGGACCTCCTGAAGCGTTATTTCGATCTCGACCTCGATCCAGGCACGCTTGTCAGCGAGCTGTCGACGGCGCAGCAGAAGATCGTGCAGATCACCCGCGCGCTTGCGAATGAAGCGAAGGTTCTCGTCCTGGATGAACCCACCGCCGCGCTCGTCGAGAAAGAAGTCGAGAGTCTCTTTGCCGTCTTGCGGCGGCTGAGGGAAGATGGCCTCGCGATCGTTTTCATTTCGCACTACATGGCCGAAATCGAGCGCATATGCGACGAAGTGACGGTCTTCCGGAACGGAAGCGATGTCGGCGTCGTGGAGCCAGGCCAGGTCGGGATCGCCAGGATCGTCCAGATGATGACCGATCGCGACACGTCGGAAATGTATCCCCATCTCGAACACACGATCGGCGGCCCGGTGCTGGAAGTCGAGAACCTGTGCCTGAAGGGCGTCTTCAACGACGTCACTTTCAAGGTCCATGCCGGCGAAGTCCTGGGGCTGACAGGGCTTCTCGGTTCGGGAGACAAGGAACTGGTACAGTGCCTTTTCGGTCTTCGGCGACCGACGAGCGGCACGATCAGGCTCAACGGCAAGACCGTGTCGCTCAGGGCGCCGGTCGACGCTGTCCGGCACGGGATCGCCATGCTCCCGGAAGACCGTCGGGCGCACGGGGTCGCCGTCGGCCTTTCCGTCGGCGAGAATATTTCCGTCGCATCCCTGGACCAGGTGTCCAAGCACGGTTTCGTCAGCCGGGACCGGGAAGCCAGCATGGTGGACGGGTTTATCAAGGAGCTCGGCGTCAAGACGCCCGACCGCCATACAATGGTTCGCAATCTCTCGGGCGGTAACCAGCAGAAGGTGGCGGTCGCCAAATGGCTGTCGTGCAATTCGACGGTGTATCTGCTCGACGAACCGACTGTCGCGGTCGATGTCGGAGCCAAGGTCGAGATCTACAATCTCATGAACCGGCTGGCCTCCGAAGGCAAGGCGCTGGTCTTCATGTCGTCCGATCTCGAGGAAATTTCCCAAATGTGCGATCGCATCCTGGTCATCTATCGCGGCAAGCTCATCAACGAGTTCAAGCATGGCGACATCGATGCCGATCAGCTGCTGGCCGCTGCCTCCGGCGCGACCGGAACGGCGGAAAGGAAAAGCGCATGAATACGCTCGCTGTCGCCGAAACGACCAAATCCAAGCCGAGGTCGCTTCCCATAGCAAAACTCGCCATTCGGCTGGGGGCCTTTGCCGCCTTCGCGGTGGTCCTGCTCTATTTCGCCCTGAACGCGCGCGGGTTCCTGTCGCCCTTCAATCTGATGAACGTCGTTGAACAATCGACGGTGCTCGGCCTCCTGGCCTACGCAATGACGGTCGTTTTCATCGGCACCGGAACGGATGTGCAGAAAGGTGGGATCGACCTGTCGATCGCGGCCAATGCCGGATTGTGCGGCGCGATTTACGCCGTGACCGTCAAGAATGGCTATTCCGATGCGGCAGGGCTGCTCGCCGCGGTCGTGACCGGGTCCCTGGTCGGACTGTTGAACGGCTTCGCGGTGGTTTCGCTGAGGATCATGCCGCTGCTCGCGACATTGGCGCTCATGAACATTGCCGCCGGGCTCGAATTGACGATCACGCAGAATACCGTCGTCGGCGTGACCTCCGGTTTCGTCAATGTCCTGGCGTTTGGAAAGTTCTTGGGGATTTCCACTCTCGTCTGGTGTTTCCTGCTGGTGACCGTCCTGCTCGGACTTTTCGTTCACTATACCCGCACCGGGCTGCGCCTGTACGCCGTCGGCGGCCACGCCGAAGCCGCGCGCGCGGCGGGCATCAACACCAGCCTTTATGTGTATGGAAGCTATATGTTCTCCGGATTTCTCGCCGGTGTGACCTCGATCCTGATCGTCTCGCGCCTGTCGGCGTCCACGCCGGGCACAAGCTTGCTCCTGCTGCCGCTCCTGTCCGCGGCGCTTCTCGGCACCGTCTTCTCGCGCCGCTTCGTCCCCACGATCGGCGGCACGTTCCTGGCCACCCTTTTCATCGGGTTTCTGGCCAACGGTTTCCAGTTGCTCGGCATTTCCTCCTACTGGGTTAGCGGCGTGCAGGGCGCATTGATCCTGCTGGTCGTTGCCGTCACCTCGGTCGCCAAGAAAAGTTGAGGGTAACACCATGACCTTGCAAACAATGAAGCAAAGCCATCGATTCTCGATCGAGACGATTTCCAATCTCGCCGTCTATTTCGCTTTCGCCGCGGTGATCGTTTTCTTCTCGATCTTCTCCACGGGCTTCCTGACGTTGGACAATCTCTTCAATCTTGTCTCGAACAAGGTGGTGCTGCTCGCGATCACCGCGCTCGGCATGACGATCGTGATCGGCGCGGGCGGCATCGACCTGTCGGTCGGGGTCGCGATCGACATGGCCTCGATGATCTTCATCATGCTGATCGCCGCCGGCTATCCCGGGATTGTGGCGGTCGCGGGAGGCCTGGCGGCGGCGTTCTGCGTCGGGACGCTCAATGCGTTCCTGATCAACAAGCTGAAGATCGATCCTTTCCTGGCCACGCTGGGAGTGCTTTTCATCGGCAAGTCCACCCAGCAGCTCGCGAGCCAGGGCGGCCAGCCGATCTATCTCACCCGGCCGGAATTCGCATCGACGTTCGACGCCATCACGCGCACCTCCCTTCTTGGAATTCCGACGCCGATTATCGTCCTGATCGTTTGCTCGATCGCCGTCTACCTGGCGCTTCATCGCTCGGTTTTCGGACGATACGTCGCGCTTTTGGGAGTCGCGCCGGGTGTCGCGCGCTATTCCGGCGTCCGCGTGCCCCTTCAGCTCTCATATGTCTTCATAAGTTGCTCCGTGCTCTCCGGAATCACCGGCATTCTGCTTTCGTCCACGGTCCGCTCCTATGTGCCGTTGTCCGGGGACGCCTTCCTTCTCGACGCCATCGGGGCGACCTTCATCGGCACCGCCATTAGCGCCGAGCGCAAGCCGTCGGTGATCGGCACGCTTCTCGGCGTGTTCCTGCTGGCGGTCATGCGCAACGGCCTGTTGCTGATCGGCTGGAATTTCTTTTGGCAGCAGGTCGGGATCGGCGTTCTCGTCTTCCTGGTCCTTGGTCTGTCGTTCGGCCTTCGCAAACGCTCGGAATAGGTGCGATACATGACACGTTTTGATGTAAGCTCAGTCGGCTTCGCCGTCCTCGACATCCTCGGGCGTCCGGTCACCCGGATCCCCGAAGGCGGAAGAGCCGATTTTATCGAAGAGATCCGCATGACGGTCGCCGGGACGGCCGCGGCGACCGCCGTGGACTGCGCGATCCTGGGTTTGAAGACCCGCATGGTGTCGACCGTCGGCCAGGACGAAATGGGCGATTTCCTTGTTTCCAAGATGCAGCAATACGGCCTCGACACCGATCTGGTGCGCCGGGACAGTTCGGTACAGACCTCGGCGACGATCCTGCCGGTCCGCCCGAACGGTGAGCGGCCAGCGCTGCATGTGCCGGGGACCGCGGCGACCTTCAAGGTGGAACCGGAGGACCTGGAAGGGGCGCTCGACGCGAAAATCGTCCATATCGGCGGAACCGGTCTTTTGAAATCCTTCGACGGGGAACCGACGGTTGCCTTCATGAGAAAGGCGAAGGAGCTGGGGCGTATCACCACATTCGACCTGATCCAGGCAAATCCCGAGACCGTGAGGCTGGTGGAACCGCTTCTCCCATTCATCGACTATTTCGTTCCCTCCATCGACGAGGCCTCGGAAATGGCGGGCGTGCAGGATCCGGCGGAAGTCGCCCGCTTCTTCAAGAAACGGGGCGTGAAGAATGCCGTCCTGACGTTGGGAGCCCAGGGCGTCTATGTCGATCCGGAAGAGGGGGTTCCGTTCAGCCTGCCGGCGCACGAGATTTCCGTCGTCGATACGACGGGCTGCGGCGACAGCTTTACGGCGGGCATCATCGTCGGCGTCTCAAAGGGCTGGGATTTGCGCGAGAGCGCTCGGTTCGCCTCGGCGGTCGCGGCCCAGGTGGCTCAGGGTCTTGGCTCGGTCGGCAAGCTCTCATCCTTCGAGAAAACCGTGGAGCTCATGGAAACCTTGCCGCTGAAGGCAGCCTGAAATCGTGGAGGAACAAATGCCATCTCATGAAGGCAACGGGAAAACGGTCTTTATCACCGGCGCGGCCGGGGGGATCGGACGAGCGCTCAGTGTCGGCTTCGCGGCCGAGGGCTATGAAGTCGTGGTCAGCGACATACCGGCCCAGCTGGAGGGCCTGCGCGCCACCTGTGCGCTTGTCGAGGCCGGGGGCGGCAAGAGCCATCCGACGACGGGCGACGTGACCAGCAAACAGGATTGTGACCGCATGGTAGCCGATGCGATCGGCTGGACAGGCCATGTCGATATTCTGGTGAACTGCGCCGGCATTCTGCACGCAAAGCGGCTGGAGGACCTGTCCGGTGAAGAATGGGACCGTCATATCGCCATAAACAGCCGCAGCGTCCTCTACATGACGCAAGCGGTGCTGCCGGACATGCGCAAGCGCCATTGGGGTCGCATCATCAACATCGCATCGCTGGCCGCCCGGCAGGGGATCCCGACAGAAGGCCACTACGCGGCAAGCAAGGCGGCGGTCGTCACGCTGACGCGGGTTTTCGCCCAGGAGGTCGGAGAGGACGGCATCAACGTGAATGCCATCTGCCCGGGGATCATCCTCACGGAAATGGCCATGAACAAGCTGGGCGGCCAGGAACAGGTCAGGTTCTGGGAAAAAGCCACCGCCTTGAGGCGTCTCGGCCAGCCCGAAGATGTCGTCGGCCCGGCAATTTTCCTTGCCTCGGAGAAATCCGATTTCGTGACGGGGCAGGCCTTGAACGTCTGCGGGGGGCTGTATTTCCACTGATGCCGTCGCGGCCAAACCCGGAGGTAAGGCCTGAAGGCGGATGGGCCTGAAGAAATTGGAGGATATGTTGGACCGAGTTGCCGTCATAGGCGCGGGGCCCGGAGGCCTTGTCGCGTCGAAATTCTTGAAAGGCCAGGGCTTTTCACCAACGCTATTCGAAGCGCATTCGAGCGTCGGTGGGCAATGGGATAACACCAATCCCATGTCCGGCGTCTGGCCCTTGATGCGAACCAACACGGCGCGAATGGTGACGCGCTTCTCAGACCTCGATCATGGTGACGGGATCGCCATTTTCCCCCGGAATACGGAGATCGCGGACTACCTTCGGTCATATGCGGCCAAATTCGGGCTCGATGAGAACACGCAGACCGGCACCAGGCTTCAGCGGCTCGACAGGAATCCGAACGGATGGACGTTACGCCTCGAAGCGAACGGCCAGGTTCGCGAGGAAATCTATCCACGCGTCGTGATCGCGACGGGCGCTTACAACAGGCCTGCGATACCCGCCGTCCCGGGCCTCGACACATTCAGCGGCGATGCGAAGGCGATCCATGCCTTCCATTACAAGAACCCCGAGGCTTATCGCGGAAAGCGCGTTCTGATCGCCGGCGGGAACATCTCCTCGCTTGAAATCGCCTCCGATCTCGCAATGCTGGGCGCGGCCTCCGTTTCGACGGCCATGCGCCGCCAACGCTATGTCATGCCAAAGCTGATCGCGGGAACGCCGGTGGAAAGCTACGGCTTCACAAGAGCTGGCGCGATCTATCAGGAAACGGCGAGTTCGGAGGACTGGGCCGCGGCGACAAAGGCCTTTGTGCTGCAATATGGCGGAAATCCCGCATGGTACGGCGCACCGGAACCCGACGCGGATATCCGTGTGGCCGGAACGACCGGCAGTCAGAATTTCCTCAATCTCGTCGCGGAAAATCGCGTGTCCTGTTTTCCATGGATCACCGGAATCGAAGGCCGGAATGTCGCCTTCGACGACGGGCGGACGGCTGAATTCGACGGCATCGTTTTCGGCACCGGCTACGATCTGAACCTGCCTTTCCTGTCGGACGAATTGCGGGAGACGCTGGAAGTCGACAGGAAAGGCATCACGCTCGCTGAAAGGACATTTCATCCGCAAACGCCGGGACTGGCTTTCATGGGTCTTTTCGGACAGATCGGACCCTATTTGCCGGTTCTGGAATTGCAGGCGCGCTTCCTCGCCTATAGCTGGGGCGGCGCCATTCCCGCCATGGATCAAACCGCACTGGAATCGGCGTGCGAAACGTCCCGGAATTCGCGCGGGAAGGATGCCTACCAGCACCTGCAATGCCTGAATTTCGGGCGGCTCGCGGGAGCGGACCCGGAGGGTAGGGTGGATCCGGAACTCGCGCAAATTCTGGCGGACAATGCAGTGACGGCGATCTCCTTCCGGCTGGTGGGTCCCGAGGCCCTGCCGGACGCGGAAGCCCAGATTCGCAACGATGCCAGGCGGTTCGGCCGCAAGCATATCGGCGGTCAATAGGAACGAGGAGCGGACATCATGGAAAACCTGGACCGATTTTATATCAACGGAGCTTGGGTCGAGCCCCAGGGATCGGAAAAACATGCCCTGATCAATCCCGCGGATGAAAGCTTCATCTGCGATATACCGATGGCGGATCAGGCAGACGTCGATGCCGCTGTCGCGGCGGCGCGGGCTGCCTTTGAAGACTGGCAGATGACCCCGAAGGAATACCGGCTGGAGTTGCTGCGGCGCCTGCTCGACCTGTACAACCGGCATTACGACGAGATCGCCGCGCTCATGACACGGGAAATGGGCACGACGCTCAGCTTCTCGAAATCGGCGCAGGCCTGGGTCGGGCAGGCCCATATCGAAGCCGCGATCGAGTCGCTCGAAAAGCTCGACATGCAGGAAGTCCGGGGCAATACGCTGATTTCGCTGGAGCCCGTCGGCGTATGCGCCTTGATCACTCCCTGGAACTGGCCGATGAACCAGCTTGTCGTCAAGGCCGCGCCGGCCCTCGCGGCCGGCTGTACGATGGTCGCCAAGCCCTCGGAATTTTCGCCCTTGTCCTCAATCCTGTTCGCGCGGCTGATCCACGAGGCAGGGTTCCCGCCAGGCGTCTACAACCATTTGACCGGCTACGGCCATGTCGCGGGTGAGGCGCTTTCCCGTCATCGGGATGTCGACATGATCTCGATCACGGGCTCGACTCGCGCCGGCATCGCCGTCGCCCGCGCCGCGGCGGATACCGTGAAGCGGGTAGCCCAGGAGCTCGGCGGCAAGTCGGCCAATATCATCCTGCGCGACGCCGATCTCGAAAAAGCGGTCAAGAGCGGCGTGGAGGCCTGCTATGTCAATTGCGGCCAGGCCTGCCGCGCGCCTGGACGCATGCTGGTTCCCGCCGAGCGCATGGAAGAGGCCAAGCGCCATGCCAGGGAAGCGGCCGAGGCGCACAGGGTCGGCAACCCCACCGACGACGTTACGCTGGGGCCGGTGGTCAACAAAACCCAATTCGACCGGATACAGAGCCTGATCCGGTCGGGCATCGAGGAAGGCGCGACACTGGTGACCGGCGGTCTGGGCCGTCCCGACGGGCTCGACAAGGGCTATTATGTGAAGCCGACCGTTTTCGCGGATGTCAAACCCGGCATGGCCATCGAGCGCGAGGAGATTTTCGGGCCGGTCATCGCGCTTATCCCCTATGACAGCGAGGACGAAGCCGTCGAGATCGCCAACGACACGATATACGGCCTGTCCGGCTACATCCAGACGGCCGACCTCGACAAGGCCCGCGGGATTGCGCGGCGGCTGAGGGTCGGAGCGATCTGGATCAACGGCGCCGACTGGGATCCACGTGCGCCATTCGGAGGCTACAAACAATCGGGCAACGGTCGCGAACACGGAGAGTGGGGATTGCACGACTACCTGGAGATAAAGTCAACCGCCGGATGGCAATGAACGCAGCGGTGGACGTTTTCTAACGGAAAGGGCGATGCCTGCCCGGATATCGGACTATCCGGCAGGTCCGCGCCCGGTTCCATAACAAGTCTTATGCAACATTTTTGTGTAGCCGCAAAGTTAGAATGTCCTGACTCAGCAAAGTAAGAATGTCATTCTCCCCTGGTTCTGAGTGCTGGCGGGAGGCTGCGGCATGAGACTGCCTGTCATGAGCGAGCGCGATCCGGTCAGACCGTCGACCCCTGATAGCGGTTGATGCCGATGTCCTTTGCGGTCGCACGCCGGTGGATCTCGGCCATGACGGGTTCGAACACCGCGTTGCGGCGTTCGAGTTCCGCATGTTCGGCGAGATGGGCGGGCACGCATTCGGCGATCTCGTCGAGGATCGCCTGTTCGTCCACCGTCGTCAGCCGCCCGTCCTGCATCACGATCCGGCCTGCGACCATCACCGTCTCGATCGAGGAGCCGTTTTCCGAATAGACCAGATGCTTCGCGACATCGTTGAGCGGCATGAAGGGATAGTTGCGGAGATCCAGGATCAGCAGGTCCGCCGCCTTGCCGGGTTCGAGGGATCCCGTCACATGTTCCAGCATCGCCGTCCTGGCGCCGCCGATGGTGGCCATGGCGAGGATCTCGTCCGCCGTCACCCATTTACGATAATCCGGCCCCGCGACGCTATGGACGAGGCCGGCCACGCGCATGACGTCGAAGATACGCGATGTATCGTTCGAGGAAACGCCGTCGGTGCCGAGGCCAAGGGTCACGCCGGCGTCGAGCAGGCGACGGACCGGCGCGATGCCGGCGCCGAGCTTCAGGTTGGACACGGCATTGTGGGCGACGGAGACACCCGCCTCACCCATCAGGCGCATGTCCTCGTCACTGACCCAGACCGAATGCGCGATCGTCGTATTGCGGCGGAGCAGGCCGAGATCGTGCATGTAGGCGATCAGCGATTTGCCATGAAGTTCATGGCCGGTGACCGCCTGCGTCTTGGTTTCGAGGATATGGGTGTGGAACGGCACATGCCTGTCGACCGCGAGATCCATGCAGGCGGCCATCAGGTCGGCCGAGCAGCGTTGCGGCGCGGAGGGCGCGATCATGAAATTCAGCCGGCCCGCCCTGCCATGCAGGCTCGAAAAGGCCGACTTGCAATAATCGATATAGGCGGCGGCGGTCATAGGCGGGCCGAAATCGAGCAGAGCCTGCAATTCCGCCGGCATGACCTCGCGCGCAAAGGGCAGCGCGTCGAGCGTATGGACATTCATCGCCGCGCTCGACACATTGGCGCGGATACCGGCATCGTCATAGGCGCGGAAGACGGTCGACAGACGGTCGAGATCGTGCCTCGGCGGATCGAAGAAATCGTCGCAGAAGGTGGTGACACCCGTGCGCAGCGATTCCATGGCCAGCAGCAGGCTGCGCAGATAGAGCAGGCGCTCGCCGACCGGATCGTTCATCAAGAGCGGATAGGCATAGAGCAGCCAGATTTCCAGCGGCATGCGCTCGTAGCGGCCGCGGAAGAAGGTCTCGCTAGAATGGGTATGGGCATTGACCAGGCCGGGCATGACCAGCTTGCCGCGACCTTCGATGATCCGCGCATCCGGCGCCGCCGCGAGCGCCGGGCCGATGGCCTTGATGGTTGCGCCGTCGATCAGGATGTCGCCCGTGAAGGGCCGCGCGCCATGGGCGGCGTCCATCGCCGCGATCGTCGCGTTGCGGATCAGGATTTCGCTCATGGCAGGTTCCCCAGCGATCGGATGAGAAGATCGTAATAGGCGACGGGGTCGCCGTCCCGGACATAGAAGACATTCCTCGGACGGTCGGTGATCTGCCACCAGTCGGCCACCGTCATCCCTGTCGTCAGCGCGCCGGCGAGTTCGACGGAGACGTTGATCCGCCGGCCCGAGAACATTTCGGGCGCCAGCATGAAAGCCGGCACGCAGGGTCCATGCAACGGCGCGCCTTCCCAGCCATATTTTTCAAGATCGAAGGCCTCGGAGAATTCCAGCATTTCGGCCGTCGCCACGCCGCATCGGTTGCCGAGCGCCCGCATGGCGCCGAGCCGTTCCGGTGTCGAGCGCATCCTGTGGGTCACGTCGAGCGGCAGGAGCGTGGTCCCGATGCCGGATTTGAGCACGATGTCGGCGGCTTCGGGATCGACATAGCAGTTGAACTCGGCCGTCGGCGTGATGTTGCCGACTTCGAAATAGGCGCCGAGCATGGCGACGATCTCCCGGATCTTGCCGGCGATGTCGGGAGCCTTGCGGAGCGCCATGGCCAGGTTGGTCAGGGGCGACAACGCGCAGATGGTGATCTCGCCCGGATGGGCGCGGACGGTGTCGATGATGAAATCGACGCCGTGCCTGTCCCTGGCCTCGATCGAGGGTGATGGCAGGTCCGGGCCGTCGAGGCCGGTCGGGCCGTGGACATGCTCGGCCATGACCAGCGGGCGAACGATCGGATGCGGGCAGCCGGCGAAGACGGGGATGTCGGGCCGGCCCGCCAGTTCCATCAGCTTGAGGCAATTGGCGATCGTGTGGTCGAGACCGATGTTTCCGGCGGTGGCGACGAGACCCAGCACATCGAAGGCCCGCGGCTGGCCGAGGATCATCAGGATGGCGGCGGCCTGGTCCTGGCCGGGATCGGTGAGGATGATGAGCTTGCGTGTCATGTCGCCTCCACCTTTCCGGGCGCGCCGCCTTCGAGCCAGGCATAGAGTTCCCATGTCTCGCCGTCGGGACCGTGGAAATAGGCGCAATGCGCGTTCCAGGGATAGGCGCGGGGCGGACCGAGGAACCGGACGCCGCTGGCCGCGAGTTCGTCGTGGATACGGTCGAGTTCGGCGGGACTGTCGACCAGCACCGCGATCAGCACGGCGGAAGCGGAGCCGGGCTTGACCCGGACATCGGCATGGTGGGCGATATGGTCGCGCTCCCAGAGCGCCAGCGTCAGGCCGGCGCCGGTGAAATCCGCGAAGCCCGGCGCGCGATGCTTGAGCGCGAAGCCGAGCTTTTCGGTATAGAAGCGGATCGAGGTTTCGATATCGGTCACAAGAATGCAGACATCCTGGATCGGGTGGCGCTGTGCGAATGACATGGTGCCCTCTACTGATCCTTGAGTTCGCCGAAGCCGGTCGCCGCCTTGGCGCCGCCGCGCAGCTTGCCCGACACCCAGACGCCGAACACGGTGGCGAGATAGGGCAGCGCCTGGAGAAGGTCGTGCGGCACCTTGTCGCCGAACATGAGCTGGGCGCGGATGCCGAGCGCGCCGACCACGGCGAAGAACAGGGCGGCGAAGGTCGCCGCGATCGGATGGGCGGCGCCGAAGATCACCGCCGCGAAGGCCATGAAGCCGCGGCCGGCCGTCATGCCCTGGGCGAAGAATTGCAGGCTGCCGGCGGCGAGTTCCGCCCCGCCGATGGCGCAGAGCACGCCGCCTATCGAGAGCGCGACGAGCCGCATGAGCGAGGGATTGACGCCGACGCTGCGGGCCGCGAAGGGATGTTCGCCGGTCGCGGCCAGCCTGAGGCCGAAGCGGGTGCGCCGCAGCAGGACCCACATGCCGAAGACGACGAAAGGCATGGCCGCGACCGCGACCGACAGCACGCCATAGGCGCCGAAGGCCGGCCCGAGCTTGGGCAGGCCGAACGGCGCCGTGACCGTCGCCTGGCTGCCGAAGATCGATTGCACCGCGAGCGCCGTGCCGCCGATGCCGAGTCCGGTCAGGCCGAGGCCGGCGATGATCGGATTGGCCTTCAGCCGGTCGATGACGAACCAGAGCAGGATCGAGGCCAGCACGCAGAGCAGGATGGCGATCAGCAGCGCCGCGGCGACCGAGTGCGTCACCATGATGCCGAGGATCGTGGCGCAGGCTCCAATGATCATCAGGCCCTCCAGGCCGAGATTCCAGATGCCGGCGCGCTGGGCGATGACGCCGGCCAGCGTCACATAGATCAGCGGCGTTCCGGAGCGAAGGATGGCGATGATGATCTCGTTCATGTCGAACGCCCTCCGGCACCCAATAACCTGTCGACCAGTCTCGACCGGGCGGTGATGAACAGCGCGATCGCCGCATTGATGATGTCGATGGCCGCCGCAGGCAGGCCGGCCATGATCGGCAGGTAGAGCGCCGCCGAGGCGAGCCCGCCGAAGAAGATCGCCGCGATCGCCGTGCCGACCACCGAGAGATTGGCGACCAGCGCGATCAGGATCGCCGTGAAGCCATGCGCCGGCAGGAAGCCCGAGGCGATGCGGCCGTTCGGCCCCATGAATTCGATCGTTCCCGCAAGCCCGGCCAGCGCGCCGGAGATCAGGAAGCTTGAAAGCCCGAGCTTCCATATCCGCGCGCCCTGCCACTGCACCATGGTGCCGTTGCGGCCCGCCAGACCCGCGAGCACGCCGAAGGCGGTGCGGTTGACCAGCAGCCACATCAGGATACCGACGACCACCGTGATGACGACGATGGTGGGCGAAAGGCCGAGCGAATCCGAGATGCGGTAGGCCGGGTCGAGCGGCCGGCTCGATGCCTGCTGGCCGCTGCCCGAGGGATCCTTGAGCGGCCCGGAGGTGACATAGACCAGCAGCAGGCCGGCGAGGAAATTGCCCATCAGCGTGGTGATGACCTCGTCCGTGCCCGACCGGAGCCTGAGCAGGCCGGGCCAGAGCGCCCAGAGCGCGCCGCCAGCCATGCCGGCGAGGAGGATCAGCGGAACGACGACCAGGGCCGGGCCGCCGGACAGGACATCAGCCGCGAAAGCCGCCGAGATCGCGCCGACATAGAACTGGCCCTGCGCGCCGATATTGAAGAAGCCGGCCCGGAAGGAGATGGCGACGCCCACGGCGGTGATGAAGAGCGGCAGCGCCCATCGAAGGCTCTGCGCCATCGCGCCATTGCGCAGGAAAGCGCCGTCGGCGACCGACCAGAGCATCACCGGCGCATTGTAGCCGGCGAACTGGAACACGACCGCGCAGAGGATCAGCGCGACGGCGACGAAGACCAGGCTGCGGCCGACTGTGACAAGACTGTCCCTCATGCTGTTGCCCTCGCGGACGCGCCGGTCATGGCCGCGCCTACGGAGCGGATGTCGTAAGGGGCGCGGAATTCACCGTTGACGTGACCCGACAGCATGACCAGCACGCGGTCGGAAATATCGAAAAGTTCGTCGAGATCCGACGAGATCAGCAGGATGGCCGCGCCGCGATCCCGGGCGGCGCGCAGCGATTGCCAGACGAAGGCGGTTGCGCCGATATCGAGCCCACGCGTGGGCTGGGCGGCGATGATCAGTTTGGCATCGCGATCGACCTCGCGCGCCAGGATCACCTTCTGGGCATTGCCGCCCGAAAGCGAACCGGCCCGCTGGCCGGAATCGTGGTAGCGCACGCTCCAGTCCTTGAGCGACCGGTCGCAGTCCTCGCGCACGGCGGAGGGCCGGATCATGCGCAGCAGGCTGCCTTGCAGCAGTTCGCGCGCGCTCCAGTTCTCCCAGAGCGAGCTCGTGAGGCTGAGGCCTTCGACATTGCGCTCGAAGGGGATGATACGGAGACCGGCATTGCGGCGCGCGGCGAGCGGCCTGCCGGTGACGTCCTGACCTGCGAGGCCGATCGTGCCCCGGGCGAGATCGGCGAGCGCCGCGATGGCGCGGACCAGCGTCTTCTGGCCATTGCCCTCGACACCGGCGATGCCGACGATCTCGCCCGGCCGGATCTCGAGGTCGATATTGTCCAGCGCGATGCCCTCGCTGTCGGGCTTCGTCGAAACGCCGCGCATCCGCAGCACCGGCGGCTTGTCCGCCGCCACCGAGGCCTCGTCGCCCGCTGGCGCCTTGCCGCCGACCAGCGCGTCGCGATCGTCCGAATCGAGCGACCGGGCGGCGGCTTCGCCGACAATCAGGCCGGCCAGCCGCTCGGCCGAGATATCGGCGATGGCGAGCGGTCCGTCCACCTTGCGTCCGCCGCGCAGCACGGTCACCGTATCGGCGATGCCGAGCACCTCGCGGATCTTGTGCAGGATGAGGATGACGGTGACGCCGCGCTCCTTCAGGCGGCGCACGCGGGCGAACAGCGTCTCGATGCCGGCGGGCGAAAGCACCGCCGTCGGCTCGTCGAGGATCAGCACCCTGGCATCGGTCACCAGCGCCCGGGCGATCTCGATGCCCTGCTGGGTCTCGATCGGCAGGTCGCGGATCCGCTTGCCGAGATCGACCTGGACATCGAGACCGGCAAGGTGGCCGCGCCATTTGTCGGCGAGAGCCTTGCGGCTGTAGATGCCGCCCTTGCCGGGCGCGCCGAATTCCATGGTCTCGGCCACGGTGAAGGACGGCGGCAGGGCGAAGCTCTGATGCACCAGTTCCACGCCGGCGGCGCGGCTTTCGCCGACATGGCCCGTCCGGATCTCGCGGCCCATGACATCGACGCCGCCCGAGGTGGGCTGCACGAGACCGGCGGCGACGCGGGCGAATGTCGTCTTGCCGGCGCCGTTCTGGCCGACGACGGCATGGATCCGTCCCGGCGCGAAGGACACGGAGACGTCGGCGAGCGCGGTCACGTCGCCGAACTTCACCGTCACGTCGCGGCATTCAAGGGCAGGCTGACTTTGAATGGGCATGGCACTCTTCCCGGGCAGATGAATGGGGTCGCGGTCCCGACAGGCGAATGCATCGCCGCGAGCCGCCGACAATCCGCTCGAAACGAGCGGATTGAGGTCATTGACGAAACCTCCGCCGTCATCCCCGGGACAGGCCCGGGAATGCGTCGCGTCTATGGCCGCGTTTGCCGGCAGCCTGAATCCGGCCCAAGCAAGCGGTTCGAAGCCGTCAGAGCGCGGTGTTGAACGGAACCTGGACCGATCCGTCGAGTATGCCGGCGCGCACCTTGTCGACCTCGGCGGCCGCCTCCTTGGCCTTGGCCACGAGGTCGGCCGGACCCTGCTCGACGAAGACCGGCGACGGGATGAAGTCGATGACGCCGGTGCCGAGACCGGTATGCTCATGCATGCCGCCCTTCCATTCCGGGCCGACGGCCTTGCTGACCTCGTTATAGAGCGAGACGCCGAAATCGAGGCCGACGATGGCGATGACCGACTTCGGGCCGAGCGCATACTGCGCCGGCGCGAGGCAGCTCACCATGCGGCCCTCCTTCTCGTTGGCGGCCGCGATGATGCCGCCGTCGGTGGCCGCCGCGTCGGTCTGGATGTAGTCGATGCCGTCATTGTACATCTGGGTGGCGATTTCCTGGCCCTTGGCTGGATCCTGGAACGAACCGGCGAAGGCCGCCGTGACGGTGGCGTCGGGACGGACCGAGAGAACGCCGGCCTTCAGCGCGTTGAAATCGGCGTTGAGCGGCGGGATCGAGACGCCGCCGATGAAGCCGATCTTGCCCGTGGTCGACATCCTGGCCGCGAAGACGCCGGAGAGATAGCAGCCGAGATAGTAATCGTAGGACACGGTGACCACATTCGGGATCGGCGGCTCGAATGCGTCGCCGAAGAGCTGGATCCACTTGGTGTCGGGATAGGATGGCGCGAGCGCCTTGAACGGCTCGGCCACCTCGTTGAAGGTCGAGACGATGATGGCGGCGCCGGCATCGCCCAATGTGCGAAAGACGGTCTCGTAAGTCGCCGGATCCTGCGCATAGATCGCGCGGTATTCGAAGCCCTTCTCCTCGGAAAGCTGCTTGAGCTTGGCGATCATCTGGTCCACGGGACCGTTGTCGCCGGCGGCCTGCGTGTGGACCAGCGCCACCAGCCCGCCCGCCGCCATGGCGAATTCGGGCACGATGCTCGCGGCGAAGCCGAGCGCGGCGGCGCCGGCGCCGATTTGCAGGAAGCTGCGGCGGTTCATCGCCGAAATCCCGGTTTTCTGTATCATGTCAGTTCCCTCTTTTTAATGATTGGTTTTCTTCATGCGTCAGGCCACGTACCGCCTCTCTCAGAGCGGCGGCGAATAGGATGCCGGATTCATGATCATCACGTCCTGCTTCTGGATCGCATCGAGCGCCCAGACCTCGGAGATGAATTTCTGCCAGTCCGGATCGGCATACATCGCGCTGCGGCGCGCCTCGCGGTCGGCCAGGCTGTCATAGGCCCACATCAGTACCGTCGTGTGCAGCGTGCCGATCTCGGACGAATAGAGACCGACGAATTTGTTGAGATGCCGCTTCTGCACCGGCAGGCCGTCGGCCTCGTATTTCTTCATCCACTTGTCGACCGTGCCGGGCTTGAAAGTGTAGGTTCGGTGTTCGAGGATCATGGATCGCTCCTATGCGTTCAGGATGAATTCGGCGCATTTCTCGCCGATCATGATGGCGGGCGCATTGGTATTGCCGCTCGAAATGATCGGCATGATGGAGGCGTCGGCGACCCGCAGGCCCTCGATGCCATGGACCTTGAGCCTCGCATCGACGACCGCCATCGGATCGGTGCCCATCTTCGCCGTGCCGACCGGATGGAAGGTCGTCATGGCGGTGGCGCGCAGCCAGGTCGTGAGCTCGGCGTCGCTCACCGAGGCCGGGCCGGGCGCCAGTTCGTTGCCACGATAGCGATCGAAAGCCTTCTGGCCGACAATGTCTCGGGTCAGCCTTATGCCGTCGATCATGGTTCGGATGTCGAAATCGGCCTGGAGATAATTGGCCTGGATCTTCGGCTTGTCGGTCGGATCGGACGAACGCAGCGTGATCTCGCCCCGGCTCGCCGGATTGACCGGCCCGACGCGGATGGTGAAACCGTGATTGGCCTCGACCCGCTCCTTGCGGAACGGATTGGGGAAATGCAGGTTCGCCGTCTTTTCGAGCGCCGGCATGAAATGAAGCTGGATGTCGGGCGCGACGAGTTCGTCGTTCGACCGGATGAAGGCGCCCGCCTCATAGGGGAAGGTCGTGGTGATGCCCTCGCCGAACAGCATGCCCCGCGCCACCGCCGGGATCAGCTTGTCGGCGCGCAGGTCGCCGAACAGGGTGATCGGCTCGCGGCATTCCCAGCTCATCACGCAATCGACATGATCCTGGAGGTTCTTGCCGACGCCGGGCAGGTCGTGCACCGGCGCGACGCCGACGGCCCCGAGCTCGTCCGCCGGACCGATGCCGGACAGAAGCAGCGCTTTGGGGGAGTTAACGACGCCGGCCGAGAGCACAATCTCGCGTCCGGCGCGGGCGGTCGAAAGCGCGCCGTTGCGCAGATATTCGACGCCGACGGCCCTGCCCTGCTCCAGGATCAGCCGCGTCGTCTCGGCGCCGGTGACGACGGTCAGGTTCGGCCGTTCCATGGCGGGCCGCAGGAAGGCCCAGGAGGTCGACCAGCGCTTGCCCTTGCGGATGGTGAAATCGTAGCGGCCGAAGCCTTCCTGGGTGGCGCCGTTGAAATCGTCGTTGAGCGGATAGCCCGCCTCGACGCCGGCCTGGGCGAAGACGTCCATCAGCGGATTTTCGCCGCGCGCCCGGCAGACGGTCAGTTCGCCCTCGGCATTGTGGTATTCGCCCTTGCGCTGGATATGCGCCTCCGAGCGGCGGAAGGCGGGCAGCACCTCGTCGTAGGACCAGCCCGGCAGGCCGAGCTGCGACCAGCGGTCGTAATCGTGCCGGTTGCCGCGAACGTAGATCATGCCGTTGATCGTCGAGGTTCCGCCCAGCACCTTGCCGCGCGGCCAGTAGAGCGAACGGCCGTTGAGATACGGCTCGGGCTCGGTGTGGTAGTGCCAGTTGTAGATGCCGGAATGAAAGAGCTTGCCCATCAGCATCGGCAGGCGGAAGAGCGGATTGCGATCCTTGCCGCCCGCTTCGAGCAGCAGCACGCGATTGGCCGGCTTCGCGCTCAGCCGGTTGGCGAGCACGCAGCCCGCCGAGCCCGCGCCGACAATGATGAAATCATATTCCGGTGTCGCAGCCATGGTCACCATGCGATGGGTGCGGCGCCCATCGCCTCCAGATAGGAATTGCAGAGAATGAAGGGGTTGGGCTTGCCGAGCACCTGGTCGGCAAAGGCGGGATGCTCGCGCTGGACCAGCGCCACGACACCGTTCCGTCCTTCGGAAATACCGGCCTCGGCGAAGATGTCGGCCGACGCCGCGCCGAAGCCGAGGAACACGACCGGCCGGCCGCGCGCCACCAGAGTCTCGATCACCCGCAGCATCAACGGCCGCCAGAACGGCAGATGGCCGCGCGACTGGTGCGGGTCGATATCCACCCTGAACCGCGACAGGGTGAGCGAGGCGTTGAGCAGCAGCGCGCCCTCGCCGGTCCAGCGGTCGGCGATCGCGCCGGGCGGCTCGAAGCCGGCTGCCGTATCCGAGAGCATGGACCGGACCTGCGGCCAGCGGTCGAAGCTCTCGGCCATCGCCTCGTTTTCCGTGCGCGCGGCGGCGATGAGCTGCATATAGGCGCGGAT
The DNA here is from genome assembly GCA_020441805.1 of Rhizobiaceae bacterium. Lineage (GTDB taxonomy): Bacteria > Pseudomonadota > Alphaproteobacteria > Rhizobiales > Rhizobiaceae > Rhizobium_E. The sequence goes on along the minus strand of JAGRLJ010000008.1, from coordinate 791 downwards.
GCTCTTCGAGAACATTTTGTCGAGCTCGGCCCAGGACGCGAGGTTGCCGGCCTCGAAGGCGCGGCCCGTGGCGAAACCGGGTTCCGGATAGGGGTCCTGGCCGAGGATCATGCATTTCACATCGTCGGGCGAAATGCCGTCGAAGGCGGCCAGCGCATGGGCGCCCTTCGGCTGGCCGGGAAAGGTCTTGCCGCGCCGCGCCGGGAAGATCGGCTCCCAGGCCTCGAAATCGAGACCGGGGTCGATACGGTCGAAATCGTCGCCGACCGGGCCGAGCGCCGCCTGCCAGGCAGCGGGAAGATCGGCCTCCCAGCCCGCAAGCGTCTCCGCCATCGCCTCCCTCAATCCCGCCGCCATTCGGCCGCTCCCCTTCCACTCGAAAAGGAGACTAGACAAAAGTTGACCAAAGTGTCAACTTTTAAAAAAGGAGAAAATGACATTTTGGTCAAAATTATTTGACTAATTAGTCAGTTTTTCTCCGGGCATCCCGCGCTTGCATTTCGCCTGAAAACACGGCAATTGCGGTGACAGGGTCACTGCCACGCAGGATTGCCCGGCGAAAGGCGGCGGCGACAGGAGACGAGATCGCATGGCAAGGGCACGAGATCCGGAAGAGCGCATTCGCGAACGCAACAGGCGGCTCATCATCAAGGCCGGGATCGGGATTTTCGCGCGCAAGGGCTTCGACGGCACCCGCATCGCCGAGATCGCGGAAGCCTCCGGCCTGCCCAAGGCCAATGTCTATTATTACTTTTCCTCGAAGGAGGAGATCTACACCGCCATCATCGCCC
>JAGRLJ010000141.1:9784-13888 GCA_020441805.1 Rhizobiaceae bacterium | reverse complement strand
CGAACCAGCCGACCCAGAGCATGGCGGCGCCGACCATGGTGAAGGCCATGGAGTGCGGCGCCATCATGTCCTTGCCGAAGCCGGTGCGCTTGCCGACGAAGATCGCGCCCAACAGGCCCGCGACACCGGCATTGATATGGACGACGGTGCCGCCGGCGAAATCAAGCGTGCCCCAGTCGAACATCATGGCGCCGGCGCCGCCCCAGACCATGTGCGCGATCGGGAAATAGACGAAGGTCACCCACAGGACGGAGAAGAGGATGACCGCCGAGAACCTGATGCGTTCGGCGAAGGCGCCGACGATCAGGGCTGGCGTGATCGCCGCGAAGGTCATCTGGAAGCTGATGAAGACATATTCCGGAATGGAGCCGGTTTCGCTGGCGGACGACACGCCGGCGAGGAAGACCTTGCTGAAACCGCCGATATAGGCGTTCAGGCCGCCACCGTCGGTGAAGGCCAGGCTGTAGCCGTAAACGACCCAGACCACCATGATCACGCTTGCGATCACGAGGCACTGCATCAGCACCGACAGCATGTTCTTGGTCCGCACGAGACCGCCATAGAACAGCGCCAGGCCCGGCACGATCATGAAGAGGACGAGGACGGTGGAAACCAGCATCCAGGCGGTATCGCCCGAATTCAGCGCCGATACGGGCGCCGCCGGCTCCGCGGGCGTCTCGGCGGCGGGCGCGGTGGCGTCCTGGGCGAAAGCGACGACCGGCGCCAGCGCCGTGCCGAGCGCGAGCCAGGCGGTGCTGATCGGATTGGTGAACTTCGAAAGTGACATCAGGTAAAACTCCCCTGCAAAAGGCGGTCAGAGCGCTTCGGTATCGGTTTCGCCGGTACGGATGCGGACGGCGTGGTCGATCGAGTAGACGAAGATCTTGCCGTCGCCGATCTGACCGGTCTTGGCCGCGCCCGCGATCGCCTCGACCGCGCTGTCGACGAGCTCGGAGGCCACGGCGATCTCGATCTTCAGCTTGGGCAGGAAGCTGACGGCATATTCCGTCCCACGGTAAATCTCGGTGTGCCCCTTCTGCCTGCCGTAACCCTTGACCTCGGTTACGGTGAGGCCCTGGATGCCGACGCCGGTCAGGGCTTCGCGCACCTCGTCCAGCTTAAACGGCTTGATGATGGCCATCACAATTTTCATCTGGTTTCCCATCCTTTGACGAATGACTCCGGCGGAAGCCCGCCCCTGGCTGATCGCGGGAGGTCGCCCGCCCGTGACTGCCAATAGGAATACAAGCCGCGTGCCAGTTTACCGGCAAGCGCCCAGGATATTGATTTTCAATGATTTTTTCTCAACGCATCCGAAATGGCTCGCTGTACGCAACAGCAAAAGCCTAAAAAGAAGGCGGAATAAAAATAGAGATCAAAATTTAATCAGATGCTCGTTTGCGAATCAGGCCTTCCTGCGCCACCGAGGCGACCAGGCGGCCGGACCGCGTATAGATGGCGCCCCGGCTCAGCCCGCGGCCCGCGCCGGAAAAGGGGCTGTCCTGGGTATAGAGCAGCCAGTCTGAGAAATCCGGATCAGAGTGGAACCACATGGCATGGTCGAGGCTCGCGGCCTGCAATATGCGGTCGAAGACGGAGACGCCATGCGGGAAAAGCGCGGTATCGAGCAGCGTCATGTCGGAGACATAGGCCAGGACGGCCGCCGCCGTGGCGCGATCCTCCGGCACATGGCCATTGGCCCTGACCCAGACATGCTGGCTCGGCTCCAGCCGGTCCGGCGAGATATAATGCGTCAGCGAAACCGGGCGAATATCGACCGGCCGCTCCCGCAGCCAGAAGCGCCGGACATGCTCAGGCGCATGGCGCAGGAACTTCTCGTAGATCGTTTCGGAATCCGGCAGGTCCTCGGGCGGCGTGATATCGGGCATCGGGGCCTGATGCGCCAAGCCGGGTTCGTCGATCTGGAACGAGGCCGACAGCACGAAGATGGGCTTGCCGTGCTGGACGGCGACCGCGCGGCGCGTGGTGAAGCTGCCGCCGTCGCGGATGCGGTCGATCTCGTAGACCACCGGCACGGCCGGATCGCCGGGCCGCAGGAAATAGGCATGCAGCGAATGGACGAAACGATCGGCGGGCACCGTGCGCTGGGTGGCCGCGAGCGCCTGCGATATAACCAGCCCGCCGAACAGCCGCTGCCAGCCGACATCCGGGCTCGGGCCGCGAAACAGGTTCTCCTCGATCTGCTCGAGATCGAGGATATCGACCAGATGTTCCATGCTGGTGAGGGTATTGCCCGAACGCGGCATTTTGGCCTTCCGACGCAGTTTCGTCACGATCCTCCATCCTCTATACTCCCGATGAGGCCGGCGGCAAGCCGGGATAATTCAAGGAGTTGACCATGCTGGACATCCTGGTTGGCGGCGGCGGCTATGTCGGGCTGTCGGTGGCGGTCTCCATCAAGAAGGCCGCGCCGCATCTGTCGGTCATGGTGGTGGATGCCGCGCCCGAACAGGCATGGCGCAACGACGCGCGCGCGTCGGCCATCGCCGCCGCCGCCTCGCGCATGCTCGCGGCACTCGGCCTGTGGGACAGAATGCTGCCGGAGGCCCAGCCGATCAACCGGATGGTCATCACCGATTCCCGGACATCCGATCCGGTGCGTCCGGTCTTCCTGACCTTCGAAGGCGAGGCCGGCCCCGGCGAACCCTTCGCCCATATGGTGCCGAACCCGGCCCTGATCGGGCCGCTGCTGGAGGTGGCGCGGGCACTCGGGGTCGAACTCAGATTCGGCACGACAGTCGAGACCTTCTCGACCGACGCACGCTGCGCCACCGCGCGGCTCTCCACCGGGGAGACGGTGGAAGCACGCCTTCTGGTCGCCTGCGACGGCGCAAAATCGAAGCTGCGCGATATCGCCGGCATCAAGACCGTGCATTGGGACTACGGCCAGTCGGGCATCGTCACCACGGTCGAGCACGAGCGGCCGCATGACGGCGTGGCCGAGGAGCATTTCCTGCCGGCCGGCCCGTTCGCCGTGCTGCCGCTTCCGGGCAATCGCTCGTCGCTGGTCTGGACGGAGCGGACGGCGGATGCCGACCGGCTGGTCGCCGCCGACGACCTCGTTTTCGAGGAGGAACTGGAACGCCGTTTCGGCCACAAGCTCGGCGCGATCCGTCCGGTGGGCCCGCGACGGGCCTTTCCCCTCGGGCTCACGCTCGCCCGGGCCTTCGTCGCCAATCGTTTTGCGCTGGCGGGCGACGCCGCCCATGGAATCCACCCGATATCGGGCCAGGGTCTCAATCTCGGCTTCAAGGATGTGGCCGCGCTCGCCGAAACCATCGTCGACGCCGACAGGCTCGGCCTCGATATCGGCGCGCTCAACGTCCTGCAACGCTATGAGAGCTGGCGGCGCTTCGACACGTTCCGCATGGGGGTGACGACGGATGTGCTCAACCGCCTCTTCTCCAACGACGTGGCGCCGATCCGGGTGATGCGCGATTTCGGGCTGGGCCTCGTGGATCGCGTTCCGACGCTCAAGAACTTCTTCATCCGCCAGGCCTCGATCGCCGGCGGCGCCGACCCAAAGCTGCTGGCCGGCATCGTGCCCTGACCGTCCGTCGTCCGGCAAAGGCATCGGCCCCTCCCCGCGCGGACGGAGAGGAGCCGATATCGATCAGGCGCGCATGCGCTGCGCCATGGAGTGCAGCTCACCGGCGCCTTGCGCCGAGGACACTCGGAACCGGGCGACGAGCGACTTGAGCCGTGTCGCCTCGTCGCTCAGCGACACCGAGGCGGCCGTCGTCTCCTCGACCATGGCCGCATTCTGCTGGGTCACCTGGTCCATATGGTGCATGGCGCCGTTCATCTCGCGCAGGCCCGCCGCCTGCTCGCTCGACGAGACCGAGATCATGTTGATCAAGCCATTGATGTGAACGACCTGGCTGGAAATCGCCTCCAGCGCCTTGCCGGTCTGGGCGACAAGCGCGACGCCGTCGTTGACCTGGGATTCCGACGCGCTGATCAGCGCCTTGATCTCCTTGGCGGCGGTCGCCGACCGCTGGGCGAGTTCGCGCACTTCCTGCGCCACCACCGCGAAGCCCTTGCCGGCATCGCCGGCACGCGCCGCCTCGACGCCGGCATTGA
>JAGRLJ010000141.1:0-9770 GCA_020441805.1 Rhizobiaceae bacterium | reverse complement strand
TGGAAGGCGATCTCGTCGATCACGCTGATGATGCTGGTGATCTGCGCCGACGATTTCTCGATGCTTTGCATCGCCTCGATCGCGTTCCGGACGATGCTGCCGGAATTGGCCGCTTCCTCGTTGGCGCTGTTGACGGCGGCGGCGGCGGTTTTCGCATTCTCCGCGCTCGAATGGACCTGCTCGGTCAATTCGTTGAGCGCGGCGGCGGTCTCCTCGATCTGCGCCGCCTGCTGCTCGGTGCGATGCGACAGGTCGTTGGCGCCCGACGAAATCTCGCGGGTGCCGCCATCGATATTGGCGACCGCCAGGCTGACCATGCGCAGCGTTTCCTCCAGGCTGTCGACCGCGCCGTTGAAGTTCTGCTTGAGCTCCGCATATTCGCCCGGGAAATCCCTGGTCATGCGGAATGTCAGATCGCCGCCGGAAAGCTTGGCGAGCGCATTCCTCAATTCGGTCACGACGAAATGCTGGATGCGGGCATTCTCGTTGCGCTCGGCCTCGGTGCGGCCGCGCTCGACCTCGCCCTGCCGGCGCGCCTCGGCTGCCTCCGCCTCCAGGCGGTTGGAATCGGCCAGCCGATGACGGAAGGTTTCGAGCGCGCGCGCCACGGCGCCGGTCTCGTCGGAGCGGTCCTGGCCGGCGACGGGCTCGGCATAGTCGCCGGCGCTCAGCCGGCCGACTGCGGCCAGAAGGCCTTCGAGCGGGCGGCCGACGAAGCTCCGGGCCGCGAAAAAGAGGCCGATGAGAGCGGCGACGAGCACCGCGAGCCCCCCGGCGATCATCATCATCGTCTGGTCGCGAATCGGACCGATGACGGCCGAGTCCGGGATGTCCATGATCAGCGCCCACTTCACGTCGAGGCCGGAAAGCTCGAACGGATAGACGAGACGGCTATAGCCTTCCCCATCGGCATCGGTGAGGCCGAGAATGGGCGTGATGCGGCCCTGCGACAGCGCGGCATCCACGGCCTGGGGCTCGACGCCGTCATAGGCCTTGTTCAGCAGGCCGGCATCGGGCGCCACGAGCCATTTGCCGTCGTGGGAAACGATGAAAACCTTGCCGGTGCCGAAGGGCGTCAGCTTGGACACGTTCTCGGCCAGCATGGTGAGCGAGACATCGACGCCGGTCACGCCGATGGTCTTGCCGTCGACAACCACCGGATAGGCGATGGAGCTCATCGCCGTCGGCGGCTCGATCTCGGAGGCGACATAGGGCTTGGTGATCGCACCGGCCGTCGACTTGGCGGCCTTCGCATACCATTCGGCCTCATAGTCCTCGGCGAAGGTGCTGAGCGACATGCCGCCATTCCTGTCCTTCGTCCAATAGGGCGTGAAGACGCCGTTCTTGTTGCCGCCGATATCGAGCTTGTCCTTCGATTCGGCCTGGAGCGTATCGAAGCCCTGCGGCGCCTCGGCAAACCAGCTTCCGAAAGCCATCTTCTGCTGTTCGAGATTGGTCTTCAGGATATCGATGACCGCTTTCCGGTCCAGGATGCCCATCTGCTTGCCATGGCCGATCAGGCCGGACATGGTGCGCGCGGCGCTCGAAAGCGCGCTCGTATCGGTGACGATGCCTTGCGCGATCGCCTTCGCCTCGGTTTCGGCCTGTTGTTCGATCAGCCCGGCGACGCGGCTGCGCGTCTGGCTGATCAGGACGGCATTGGATGCGACAAGAAGAGTGGCTATGATGGCGCCGGTCACCAGAAGCAGCTTCGGCGCGAGAGATTTGGGGGCGAATTTTAGCATGACGGCCTCGAAGGAGTAGCGACTGTCACCGCTTCCATCATGGAGAAGACATTATGCTTGAGGCAAAATGGCCGGTAATCATCCGGACCCGGCGGCTGGCGTCTTGTCTAATGTCAATTGGTTAACGCCGGACGAATATCCGATCCGTAATCTGGCCGTGCCGATGCGGCAGGGCGCCGCTCAGGATGCCTTGAGATGGTGGTCTACATCGGCCTGGAGCGGGATCGAGGGCTGGGCGCCGGCTTTCAGGCAGGCAAGGGAGCCCGCGATGGCGGCCCGCCGCAGGGCGACGTCGAATTTCAGCCCCTGGTCCAAGCCGGCCGCGAGATAGCCGCAGAACGTATCGCCCGCCCCGACCGTATCGACCGGCTCGATCTCGAGCCCCTTCGCCCTGTGAACGGCGCCGTTCCGCGCGGCGACGACGCCATCGGCGCCGAGCGTCACGATAACGGTCTGCTTGCGCTCCCGGTTGATCTTCAGCATCTGGACCTCCCGGGTCCCGGCATCGAGACCGGAACTGCCGCAGAAGAGTTCGAATTCCGTTTCGTTGGCGATGACGATATCCGCCATTTCGGCGAGCCTTTTCGCATCGGGGGTGATCGGCGCGATATTGACGATGCTGGTGATGCCTTTGTCGCGCGCCGCCGCAAGCGCCGCCTCGATGGCGGCCGCGGGCACTTCCATCTGGAGCATCAGCGTGTCGCCGCGCTTCATGCCGGCGACCGCCGCCCTGGCGTCCTCGGCGCTCACCGTGCCGTTGGCGCCGGCGACGATGGCGATGACATTCTCCCCATCCGCGCCGACGAAGATCAGCGCCACGCCGGTCGCGGTGGAAGCGCTCTTGACCCGGTCGAGATTGACGCTGTCGAAGCGGAGATAGGTCAGCGCCGGAACGGCGAACTCGTCCTCGCCGCAGGCGCCGGCCATGCTCACGGTCGCGCCGGCACGGCGCGCGGCAAGCGCCTGATTCGCTCCCTTGCCGCCGGGCGCGGTCACGAAGTGATCGCCGGTGACGGTCTCGCCCGGCTTCGGCAGGCGGGTGACGGTGGCAATGAGGTCCATATTGATGGAACCGAGAACGGTGATCATGGCTATCGCCCTGTTGTCTGGATTTTCCCGCCACCGTTAGGCCCGGATTCTCAGTCTTCGTCAACCACCCTGAGCTTGAGCCGGCCGGTACGGCTCTCCGCTCCGCGCGCCGGCGGAGCGTGACCGGCCGGCGCCTCCATGGTCTCGAACTCCATGGTCTCGATCTTCTGCCCGCGCCGGGCGAGCTTGCCCGACGACGTCACGATCTGCTCGACATCCCTCTGCGCCGCGGCAAAATGGCCCTGGAGCTTCTGGACGCGATCGTCGAGCCGTCCGAGATCCTCCATCAGCCGCATCACCTCGCCCTGGATGAGATGGGCCTGCTCGCGCATGCGCTGGTCGCGCAGCACGGACTGGATGACCTGGATCGACAGCATGAGAAGCGAGGGCGAGACGATGACGATGCGCGCCTTGTGGGCGCGCTGCACCACGGATTCGAAATTCTCGTGGATCTCGGCGAAGATCGATTCCGAGGGCACGAACATGAAGGCCGTGTCCTGGGTTTCGCCACGGATCAGGTATTTCTCGGATATGTCGCGGATATGGATGTCGAGGTCCCGGCGGAATCGCTGGCTCGCGGTCCGGCTCCCGTCCTCGCCCGCGTTGCGGATCGCGTTCCATGCCTCCAGCGGAAACTTGGCGTCGATGACGAGCGGCGGCTGGCCGTTTGGCATGCGGATGAGGCAATCCGGCCGCGAACCGTTCGACAGCGTCGCCTGGAATTCATAGGCGCCCATCGGAAGTCCGTCGGCGACGATGGTCTCCATGCGCGACTGGCCGAAAGCGCCGCGCGTCTGCTTGTTCGACAGGATCGCCTGGAGGCCGACCACGTCCCTGGCGAGCGCCTGGATATTGTTCTGCGCCGTATCGATGGCGACGAGCCGCTCCTGAAGGCGGCTCAGGTTCTCATGCGTCCGCCGCGACTGCTCGGTCATGGTCTGGCCGATGCGGTGCGTCATTCCGTCGATCCGCTGGTTGAGCTCGTGCTGACGCGTGCCGAAGACGTCCGTCATGGCGGCGATGCGCCCCTGCATCTCGGTCTGCGCGCGGAGGATTTCGGCCATGCGCCGTTCGGCGTCACAGGCCCGCCTGCCGGCCTCCTGCCACTCCCGGCGCCGCACCCGCGCCGCCTTTCCCATCAGGACGAGAAGGACGACAAGCAGGGCGGCCGCCAGCAGGGCGGGAAGAGTCACCGGGAACCGCCCGATCATGAAAAGCGGAACATCCATCTCGACAGAATTCATCATCTTGGAAGCTTATCCGATTCGGATCGCTTGACCAGATCAAAACAGGAACAAATCTCGAGCCGAAACATCCGCGCCGCGCCGGTGCGAACCGAATCGCCTCCAAGTTGACGAATGTCAGGACAAGGGCAACTATTTGGAATTTTAGATAACACTGCATTAACCATGGCAAATCCATGTTGACCCGAATCCAGGCGGCGAACCCTCCTGATCGAGCAAGGAGCGAAAGATGGTTTCCGGGGACGACATGATGACAAAACACCGCAAGAGGCTCGATTTTCTCGGCTTCGGCGATGCGCAGAAGGCGCTTCTCAAGAGCCTGCAACCCACGGTGCGGGAGTCGATCGACGCCGCGCTCGAAACATTCTACGAGAAGGTCAGAGCCACGCCGGAGACCGCGCGCTTCTTCCGCGAGGAAGCCCATATCGCCGGAGCCAAGGGCCGGCAGGCCACCCATTGGGACGTCATATCCTCCGGCGCGCTCGACGAAAACTATATCCAGAGCGTCACGACGATCGGCAAGGTCCATGCCCGCATCGGCCTCGAGCCGCGCTGGTACATCGCCGGATATGCACTCGTGCTCGAGAACCTCATCCGCGCCACGATGGTCCGGCACTGGCCCGGCATGTTCGGCAAATCCAAGGCCGACGGGCTCGCCGCGGAGGTCGCGGTCATCGTCAAGGCCGCGCTGCTCGACATGGATTATGCCATCTCGGTCTATCTGGACGAGCTGGCGCAGCAGCGCGAACAGGCCGAAGCGGCGCGCAAGCAGGCGGAGGACGAGCAGCGGCTCGCCCTTGGCGAACTGACGTCTGTGCTCGGCCTGCTGGCCGACGGCGACCTCGAATCGCGCCTGCCGGCCGGGTTGCCGGAGAACTTCCTCGGCATGGTCGAGAATTATAACGACTCCGTCGAGACGCTCCGGGAATCGATTTCCACCGTGCGGGCGGCGGCGCAGCAGATCCTGCATTCGTCGCAGCAGATCAGCGAGGCGACCGCCAGCCTCTCGCAGCGCACGGAACAGCAGGCCGCCAGCATCGAGGAGAGCTCGGCGGCGCTGCACGAACTTTCGGAAAGCGTGACCGCCACGGCAAGAGGCGCCCGCAAGGCCGCCGACGTTACGGGAGACGCCCTGTCGGTGGCGCAGTCCTCGGGCATGGTCGTGTCCGACGCGGTGGCAGCGATGGGCGCGATCGAGCGCTCATCCACCGAGATATCGAAGATCATCTCCGTCATCGACGAAATCGCCTTCCAGACCAACCTGCTCGCCCTCAATGCCGGCGTCGAGGCGGCGCGGGCGGGCGAGGCCGGCCGCGGTTTCGCCGTGGTGGCGCAGGAGGTGCGCGAACTGGCGCAACGCTCCGCCAATGCCGCCAAGGAGATCAAGACCATCATCGCGGAGAGCTCCAGCCAGGTGCAGACCGGCGTCTCGCTGGTCAACAAATCCGGGGAATCGCTCGGCGATATCATCGACCGCGTGCATGAGCTCGACAAGATCATCCAGGGCATCGCGGCCGCGACCAGCGAACAGTCGGCGGGCCTGTCGGAAGTCTCGGGCGCGATCGGCGACATGGACACGATCACGCAGCACAATGCCTCGATGGTGGACCGGACCTCGGGCCAGATCTCCGAGCTCACCAACGAGGTGGAGAACCTGACGGTCGTGCTGACGCGTTTCAGGACGGGCGCCGGAACCACCGGCGCGCGACATTCGCAAGAGCGCGCCGCCTGATTTACCAGCGTTCCGGGCCGGCGATGTTGCAATCCATGCCGGCCTGTACCGGAGCCTTTTGCATCGAACGGGAGGCGCTTCCCTTTCGATGCAAAAGGCTCTAAGTGACGGGACATGACGATCAAGCCGCTTATCATTCTCCCCGACCCGGTCCTCCGGCAGGTTTCCTCGCCCATCGAACAGGTGGACGACGCCGTTCGCGCCCTTTCCACGGACATGCTGGAAACCATGTATGACGCGCCGGGCATCGGGCTCGCGGCGATCCAGGTCGGCATTCCGAAGCGGATGCTGGTCATCGACCTGTCCAAGGAAGACGAGGACCGCAAGCCGCAGGTCTTCATCAATCCCGAGATCCTGCAATCCTCCGACGAGCGATCGACCTACGAGGAGGGCTGCCTGTCGATTCCCGACTATTATGCGGAGGTCGAGCGGCCGGCGCGGGTCACGGTGAAATTCGTCGGCATCGACGGGAAGGAACAGCTTCTCGACGCCGAGGGTCTGCTCGCCACCTGCCTGCAACATGAGATCGATCATCTCAACGGCGTGCTGTTCATCGACCATATCTCGCGGCTCAAGCGCGAGATGGTGATCCGCAGGTTCACCAAGGCCTCGAAGCTGAGGGCCTGATCCCGCAATATTGAATGCAGGACGTCATGATCGCCGCCATCTGCCCGCAATATGAGGCAATGCCGGCGACGCGGAACACAAAAGACTTCGAGGGGCTTGATTTGAGGCTCGCAAACCCGTTTGAAGGCGCCTGAAAGCCAGCGGGACAGGAACGTCATGAGCCTCCGGATCATTTTCATGGGCACGCCCGATTTCTCGGTACCGGTGCTGAGGGCATTGCACGACGCCGGTCACGACATCGTCGCCGTCTATTCCCAGCCGCCAAGGCCGGCCGGCCGGCGGGGTCTGGAGCTCACGCCCTCCCCCGTCCAGCGCGCCGCCGAGGCGCTCGGCCTTCAGGTCCGCACACCGGCCGATTTCAAGGATCCCGACGATGTCGCGGCGTTTCGCGCGCTCGGCGCCGATGTCGCCGTGGTCGTCGCCTATGGGCTGCTCCTGCCCGAGGCGATCCTGACCGGAACGCGGCTCGGCTGCTATAACGGGCATGCCTCGCTCCTGCCGCGCTGGCGCGGCGCGGCCCCGATCCAGCGGGCGATCATGGCCGGCGACGCCGAGACCGGCATGATGGTGATGAAGATGGACAAGGGCCTCGATACCGGCCCGGTGGCGCTCACCTCCCATGTCGCCATCGACGGGACGATGACGGCCGGGGCGTTGCACGACCGTCTCGCCGATGTCGGCGCCCGGCTGATGGCGGAAGCGATGGCGAGGCTGGAGAAAGGCGACCTTCCGCTGACGCCGCAGCCGGAGAACGGCATCCTCCACGCCGCCAAGATCGGCAAGGCGGAAAGCCGGATCGATTTCGGCAGGACAGCGGCCGAGCTATGCAATCACATAAGAGGCCTCTCGCCCTTTCCCGGCGCCTGGTTCGAGGCGACGATCCACGGCAGGCCGGAGCGCGTCAAGGTGCTCGGATGCGAGATCGCCCCCGGCGGCGGCGTACCCGGCACGGTGCTCGACGACAGACTCGCCATCGCCTGCGGCGCGGGCGCCATCAGGCCGCTTCGCCTGCAACGCGCCGGCGGCAAGCCCCTCGACCTCGCCGATTTCCTGCGCGGCACGCCGCTTCCCGCCGGCACGAGGGTCGGCTGATGCCACGCTACAAGCTGACCGTCGAATATGACGGCACGCCCTATGTCGGCTGGCAGCGGCAGGAGAACGGCCCCTCGGTGCAGGGCGCGGTCGAAAAGGCCATCCACGCCATGACCGGCGAATGGATCTCGCTGCGCGCGGCGGGCCGCACCGATACCGGCGTGCATGCCCACGGGCAGGTCTGCCATGCCGACCTCGCCCGCGACTGGAAGGCCGAGACCGTGGCCAATGCCGTCAATGCCCATCTGGTCATGGCCGGGGAGCGGGTGGTGATCCTCGACGCCGAAAAGGTGCCCGAGAGTTTCGACGCCCGCTTCTCCGCCACCAAGCGGCACTATCTCTACCGCATCATCGCACGCCATGCGCCGACCGCGATCGAAGCGCTGCGCGCCTGGCATGTCAAGAAGGCCCTGGACCACGAGGCGATGCACGAGGCGGCGCAGATGCTGGTCGGGCACCACGATTTCACCACCTTCCGTTCCGCCCGCTGCCAGGCGAAGAACCCGAACCGGACGATGGAGCGGATCAGCGTGACCCGGACGGGGGAACTCGTCGAGATCCGCGCCTCGGCCCAGAGCTTCCTGCACAACCAGATCCGCTCCTTCGCCGGCACGCTGAAGCTGGTCGGCGAGGGCCGCTGGACGCCGGGCGATGTGCGGGATGCGCTCGCGGCCCGCGACCGCGCCCGCTGCGGACCCGTGGCCCCGCCTTACGGGCTCTATTTCATGGCCGTGGACTATGGCGATCCGTCGTCGCTGCTTCGCCACGAGGATGACGAAGATCTATAGCTCCACCAGGCCCAGCATGGTCATCAGTTGCGACTGGATCATCAGCGGCACCGAGAAGATCACCATGACCAGGACGAAAGCCGGAAATCGCTGGCCACCGAGGATCGTCGCGGCGATGCGATAGGTGACGAAGACATAAAGGCCCAGCGTCAGCAGATAGAGCAGCGCCGCCGACATGTCGGCCGGCGCCCAGATCTGGAGCAGGCTGACCGGCACATAGGCCCATTGCAACGGCACGGACAGCCAGTTGAGGGCGACGATGAGCGGCATCGCCGCCCGGCCGAAGCCCGCGACGCGGGCGAGAAGCAGAACCAGCAGAATCGGCAGCAGCCAGTTCGCGGCCTCGATGACGGCGAGCTTCACGTAGAAGTCGAGGCCGGTCTCCGTGCCCTGCGGTCTCTGGGACAGGAAATAGATGCGGAACGAGGCCCAGCTCAGCAGCGCCGGCGGCAGGCAGAACAGGATGGCCCACCAGGACCGCCAGAATCCGCGCTCGGAAAAATCGAGATACTGGAATCCCTCGGGCTTGCCGCCGACGAGCAGCCACAGACCCCGGAGATAGTAACCGACTTCCTCAAGCGGAGGCATCGGCGAACCAGCGCGCGATGAAGGTCTCGTAGATGCCGGTCAGCGCCTCGAGGTCGGCGACCGGGACATTCTCGTCGACCATGTGCATGGTCTGGCCGACCAGGCCGAATTCGACCACCGGGCAATAGTCCTTGATGAAGCGCGCGTCCGAAGTGCCGCCGGTGGTGGAGAGGCTGGGAACCCGCCCCGTCCGCGCCTCGACCGCCGCCGAGAGCGAGGCGACCAGCCGCTCGTCGCGCGTGAGGAATACCTGGCTCGGCCGTTCGGCCCAGTCGATGTCGTACCGCGCCGGCGCCCGGCCGGGGCGCAGGCCCCCGCCGGCCGCCGCGGCGGCGACGCGACGGACGATCTCGGCCTGCACGCTTTCGGATGTCCAGCTGTCATTGTGCCGGATATTGAAGGCGAAAGTCACGCGCGCGGGGATGACATTGGTCGCGCGGTTGCCGGTGTCGATGGCGGTGACCTCGAGATTGGAGGGCTGGAAATCGGCCGTGCCGGCATCGAAGGGCGGGTCCATCAGCGCCTCGGCCATTTTCAGCGCCGCGCGCACCGGATTGTCGGCCAGGTGCGGATAGGCGACGTGGCCCTGAACGCCATGCACCGTGACCGTGCCGGACACCGAGCCGCGCCGGCCGATCTTGATCATGTCGCCGAGACGATCCGGATTGGTGGGTTCGCCGACGAGGCAGGCGTCCCAGCGCTCGCCCCGGTCATGGGCCCATCGCAGCAGTTTGATCGTGCCGTTGACCGCCGGCCCCTCTTCGTCGCCGGTGATGAGGAACGACACCGAGCCGGACGGCGAGCCATGCCTTTCGACATGCCGGGCCATGGCGGCGACGAAGCAGGCGATGCCGCCCTTCATGTC
>JAGRLJ010000140.1 GCA_020441805.1 Rhizobiaceae bacterium | reverse complement strand
CGGGCTCGGGAGCCGAGTCGGATTCGACCGGCGGCGCGATAGCGGGAAGCGATCCGTGCATGTCGTGCTCGACCGCCGGCGCCTGGGCGTAAATCTCAAGCTCCTTCAGGAGCTCGTCCTCGAGATCGAAGGCGGGTTCGCGCCGCATCGCGGGCGCTGTCCCCCTCTGCGGCGTCTGATCGAAGCCCGCGATCCGTGCAAGCTCCGCAAGCGGGTCGTCGTCGGCAAGAAAATCCTCGTCCGCGCCCCGCTTCAACAACAGCTTATTGTCTGTCATTACCACCACTCGATATACGCCCTAACATGCTGCGCTACCAGAGCATTGTGGGGAAATGGTGACGCCTATCGCATTTCTTCCGGTGCCGACGTTCCGGTTATTGACAAACCGGATTTCAGCACGGCAGCAACCGCGCGCACCAGCCCAAGCCTGGCCTGAGTCAGTTCTCGGTCATTATCCTTAACAAACCGTAATTCCGGGTTCTTGTTGCCCTTGTCATAGTGGGAATGCAACGCATTCGCCAGATCGTACAAGTAATACGCCACCCTGTGCGGCTCCATCGCCGCCGCCGCCGACTCGATCAATCGGGGGAATTCTGCCAGTTTTGCGACAAGTTGCAACTCACTGGGATCGGCGACCAGGCGCGCGGCCTTTTCGGCAAGCGCCGCATCGGACGTATCGAGGTCCGGAAACGCTTCCAGCGCCCGCCGGAAAACCGTCCGGCAGCGGGCATGCGCATATTGCACGTAGAAGACCGGATTGTCCTTCGAGGTCTCGGTGACCTTGGCGAAATCGAAGTCCAGGGGCTCGGAATTCTTGCGGTAGATCATCATGAAGCGCACGGCGTCGGAGCCGACTTCGTCGACCACGTCGCGCANNCGTGACGAAAGTCCCCGCCCGCTTCGACATCTTGTATGGCTCGCCGTTCTTGTAGAGCTTGACGAGCTGGCACAGCAGCACGGTCAGCCGGGTCTCGCCGCCGGAGATCGCCCGCGCCAGCGCTTCGAGGCGCTTGACATAGCCGCCATGGTCGGCGCCGAGCACATAGATCATATCGGTGAAGCCGCGATCGTACTTGTCCTTGAAATAGGCGACGTCGGCGGCGAAATAGGTGTAGCTGCCATCCGACTTCACCAGCGGCCGGTCGATATCGTCGCCGACCTCGGTCGAGCGGAACAGGGTCTGCTCGCGGTCCTCCCAGTCCTCCGGAAGCTGCCCCTTGGGCGGCGGCAGGGTGCCGCGATAGACATGGCCCTTGTAGGTCAGGTCGTTGATCGCCGAGAGGATCGGCCCGGCATTGCCCGCATGCAGCGTCCGTTCCGAGAAGAAGACGTCATGATGGATGTTGAGCGCCGCGAGATCCTCGCGGATCATCGCCATCATCGCATCGATGGCGCGATCCTTGACGACCGGCATCCAGTCCGCCTCGGTCATGCCGCGCAGCCTCGATCCGAACTCGGCCTTCAGCGCCTCGCCGACCGGCACGAGATAGTCGCCGGGATAGAGGCCCTCGGGGATGTCGCCGATCTTCTCGCCCAGCGCCTCGCGATAGCGCAGGAAGACGGAGCGCGCGAGCACGTCGATCTGCGCCCCGGCGTCGTTGATGTAATATTCCTTGACGACGTCGTAGCCGGCGAAGGCCATCAGGTTGGCGAGCGTGTCGCCCACCACGGCGCCGCGGCAATGGCCGACATGCATCGGACCGGTCGGGTTGGCCGAGACATATTCGACATTGGTCCTGCGGCCCCGGCCGAAATCGGAGCGGCCGAAATCGTCGGCCTTCGCGATCGCGGCGGCGAGGAAGCCGCGCCAATAGGCGCTGGAGAGCCGGATATTGATGAAGCCGGGACCGGCCACCGAAACCGTCTCCACATCGGGATCGGATTCGAGATGCGGGATGATGGCATCGGCGAGCGCGCGCGGGTTCATGCCCATCGCCTTGGACAGGACCATGGCGGCGTTGGTGGCAAGGTCGCCATGCGCGGCGTCGCGCGGCGGCTCCACCACGACGCGGGAGAGATCCGCTCCCTCGCGCCTGTCCCCGGGGATTACCTTGTCGGAAAGGATCGCCTTGATCCGGGCTTCGAAATCCGCAAACAGGTTCATGTCAAATCCCTTGCCGGCAGCCCCAGGCCCCGGTTCTCGATGTCGCAATGGACTGATTTCGGCGGCTGCCTATCGCAAATCCGGAGTCCGGTCAAACAGGCGGTTGTGGGTGGCGATGGCGAAGGTGTCCGTCATGCCCGCCAGATAATCGCCGACCTGCCGGGCCTTCGCCGCTTCCGGCATCGACTGGATCTGGTCGTACCAGTGATGACTCTGCATCTCGCGCGGGTCCCGCATGAAGGCATGATAGAGGTCGGTCACGATTCCGGCGGCATTCGCGCGGATGCGCATGATCTCCGGATTGCGGTAGATCCGCGTGAAAAGCAGCCGCTTGATCGCACGGTCGGTTTCGGCCATGGCCTCGGAGAAATGGGCGAAGGTGATGCCTGCCCCCCGCACCTCGTCGGCGCTTTTCGGCTTCACGGCGCGGATATGGGCCTGCGCCACGCCGATGACGTCCTCCACCATGCGCGTGATCTGCCGCCGCATCATCTCATGGGTGAAGCGCGAGGCTTCGAGGCCCGGATAGCGATCGTGCACCTCGCGCATCAGGCCGGCGAGGAACGGCACGTCTTCCAGCATTTCGAAGGTCAGGTAGCCCGAGCGCAGGCCGTCGTCGATGTCATGCGTGTTGTAGGCGATATCGTCGGCGATGGCCGCGACCTGGGCTTCGAGGCTGGCATGGCTCGCAAGGTCGAGATCATGGAGCGCGCCATATTCGAGAATCGGCAGCGGCACCGGACCGCGCGTGCCCTCGCCATGGGCGTCGAGCAGCGGCCCGTTGTGCTTGACCAACCCTTCCAGGCTCTCCCAGGTCAGGTTCAAACCGTCGAATTCGGCATAGCGGCGTTCGAGTTTGGTGACGATGCGCAGCGACTGCGCATTGTGGTCGAAACCGCCGAAGGGCTCGAGCAGGGCGTGAAGCGCATCCTCGCCGGTATGGCCGAAGGGCGTATGGCCGAAATCGTGCACCAGCGCCACGCCCTCGGCCAGGTCCTCGTCGAGCCGGAGCGCCCGGGCGAGCGCGCGGGCGATCTGGGCCACCTCGACCGTGTGGGTGAGCCGCGTGCGGTAGTGATCGCCGTCGGCGGCGATGAAGACCTGCGTCTTGTGCTTGAGGCGCCGAAAGGCCGTTGTGTGGACGATCCTGTCGCGATCGCGCTGGAAGTCCGACCGCGTCGGGCTCGCCGGCTCCGGGAAGAGGCGCCCGCGCGTCGACCATGGGTCGGCGGCATAGACCGCGCGCTCCCCCACGCCGAAACCCAGTGCCCCGCTGTCGATCGTCATATCCTGTCTCAACCCACCCATTGACGGCAAACGCGCGCCTTCATACCTATAGGCATGCACCAATGAAAGTGCGATATCGCGCGAATCGCGAGGCTTTTTTGGCGCAGACAACCCGCTCAACGGACCTTGACCCCGCTTCGAGAGGACGAGAGAATGACGACCGATAGCATCACGCTGACCGACGCGGCCGCCCGCCGCATCGCCGCGATCCTCGCCAGGGACGCGGCCAAGACGGCGCTTCGCGTCTCCGTGGAAGGCGGCGGCTGCTCCGGCTTTTCCTACAAGTTCGACCTGGTGGATGCCGGGCTGGAGGACGACCTGGTCCTTGAAAAGGGCGATGCCCGCGTGCTGATCGATTCCATGTCGCTGGTCTATATGGATGGATCGGAGATCGATTTCGTCGACGACCTGATGGGCCAGTCCTTTCAGATCCGGAATCCGAATGCCGTCGCAAGCTGCGGATGCGGCACGAGTTTTTCGATCTGAAGCGCGACGGCCGAAAAGCGGTGGCAGGACTTCCGCGGCTGCGATAAAACCGGGCCATCGGAGGGAAGCGCCACATGAAGATCGCCACCTGGAACATCAACGGGGTTCGGGCCCGCATCGACAACCTCGTCGCCTGGCTGAGGGACTCCGCTCCCGACATCGTCTGCCTCCAGGAAATCAAGTGCCAGGACGAGGCCTTCCCCCGCGCCGAGGTCGAGGCGGCCGGCTACCATGTCGAGACCCACGGCCAGAAGGGCTTCAACGGCGTCGCCATCCTGTCCCGGGTCAGGCCCGACGAGGTCACGCGCGGCCTGCCCCTGCTCGACGGCGACGGGGAGGCGGACGATCATGCCCGCTTCATGGAAGCGGTCTTCTCCGTCGAGGGCGGCGCGATCCGGGTCTGCACCATCTATCTGCCGAACGGCAATCCGGCCTCCGACCCGGTAAAATTTCCCTACAAGCTCAAATGGATGGCCCGACTCGAAGCGTTCGCGCAGGCCCGGCTCGCCCTTGAGGAGCCGCTGATCCTCGCCGGCGACTACAATGTCATACCGGAGCCGCACGACTGCTGGGACCCGAAGGTCTGGGCGAATGACGCGCTTTTCCTTCCCGAGACCCGCGACGCTTTCCGGCGGATCGAGCATCTCGGCTTCACCGATGCGCTCAGGGCCGCGAGCGACGCCGTGCCCGCCTATACGTTCTGGGACTATCAGGCCGGCGCCTGGCAGAAGAACTGGGGCATCCGCATCGATCACCTGCTGCTCTCCGCCGAGGCCGCCGACCGGCTGGTCTCGGCCGGGATCGAGAAACATGTCCGGTCGTGGGAGAAGCCGTCCGACCATGTGCCGGTCGCGGGCTATTTCAATTTCGAGTTCGCCGTCCCCTGATCAGCGCGCGAAGATATGGTCGCAGGCATAGACCAGCCCATAGGCATGGATGGCGAGCGCCGCATAATAGCCGAAGCCCGCGAAAAGCCGCTCGCCGCCCGTCATGTCGACCAGTTCCTCGCGCATCCTCACCGAGGACCGGCTGCTGAGGCTCAGCAGCGCCATGACCGCGAGCCCGCCGAACAGCGCCTGCGCCGGAACGCCCACCCGCCAGCCGGTGAACAGGATGGCGGCGGTCACCAGGAAAGTGCCGCCCAGCAGGCCGTCATGGGTCGGAAAGACCTGGCGCAGCACCTGTCCGCCGTCGAAGCGCGACATCGGCAGCAGGTTGAGCAGGTTGAAGGCCGAGAGCACCAGCAGGAAGACGAGGACATGGCCCGCCCATGAATGCATGGCGGCCTGCCGCGAGGCCTCCTCGGCGGCGACCAGAACCGGCACGAGAAAGGCCGACATTCCCGGCCCCATCAATGCGCAGGCCGCGACCTCGAAGCGGGAATTGTAAGGCCGCCCGCCGATCGCCATGCCGCCGAGAAGCGGGATGAAGATCATGCGCACGGTGCCGTGGCCGAAGGCGCGGTAGGCGGCGAGATGGCCGAGTTCGTGCAGCGCGATCACGACGGTCAGCAACGTCGAATAGATGAGGCCGTCCGACGTCAGGCCGAAGAAGGGCCAGAGCGCGAAGGTCGAGACCACCGCCATGAGGAGCTGGGTGCCGGGCTGCTCGAACAGCCCGCGCCGGTCGATCCTGCCGGTTTGGAGCCAGCCGGACAGCGCATCGAGCTCGCGGCGCAGCGCGAAGAAGCGGAAGACGAGGAAGGCAAGGCCCCGATAGCGGTCGGTCTGCTCGACCACGAGCTCCGTGCCATCCGCTGAAAGACCCACCATGCGGCGCTCCCGGTAATGGGTCCAGAACGAGGAATGGAGCGTGGAATCCTCCACCACGCGCGCTTCATAGGCATGCTGCCATGGACCGGGAAGGTCGGCGAGTTCGAGCGTCCGCCGAATCGGCTCGCCGCGCCGGTCCGAATGGGAGAGGCGCTGCACCACCAGGCCCGCTTCCGGCCCGGCATGGCTTTCGACCAGAGCCGGCGACCAGAGCGCGTCCCGGCCCAGCGGATGAACCGCCTGCCAGACCCGCTCGGGCCGCTCCGCCAGGAGCCGCCGGAACCGGATCGTCCGCGTTCCGAGCGGCGCCGCCATCAGGAGCCAGATCAGGCCCAGATTGACGATCAGCAGAATAAGCGCGGGCATGGACAGGATCATCGGCGTCTCTTCCGGTTCCGGCCCCCGAACACGGCGCCGCAAGCAGGAGGCTAGGCCTTCGCCATTAAGAATTAACTATATGAGTTCGTTAAAATATTAATCGATATCTGCCACTCTGCCGGAACTGGCACGACAGCCCCTCCCGCATCCGATCGTTCGCCTCCCGATCCGGTGGCGGACTGTAACCCGGGGAACGGATGGAGCGGCTCGAACGGCGTAGGGTATGCGTAGATTTCGAGTTGAGGATCAAGGCTATGAAGGAACTGATTGCATTCGCGCTCGTGTCGCTGATCACCGCCTCGCTGGGTGCGACGCTGTTCGGCGCGACCGCCGTCGCCGCGATGACGTGAGCATCTGATATCCTCCGCGCCCAAGGGCGCCCTCCATCGATCCTCCTGCCGCGCCCGGCCCGTGCCGGGCGCTTTCGATTCCGCGGATCCGGCCTTGCTCCAAGGGATTGGAAACATTCCGGTTCCGGGGTGGAAACACAGGACGCCGCGGGCGATTTCCCGAACGGCGTCGAAAGCCGAAAATAATTTCGGCGCCGCCCTTGTGTGGCTGGAATCCTTTTGCTACATGCTGCGCCGCCGGACACGGTTCGGCAGCTACCACGATGCGGTCGTGGCGGAATTGGTAGACGCGCAGCGTTGAGGTCGCTGTGGGGCAACCCGTGGAAGTTCGAGTCTTCTCGACCGCACCATTCTCAAGAGACCCGCTTCGGCGGGTTTTCTTTTGATCCCTCGGCGCGGCTATCGATCGGCCATTGTGTTTTCGGGCTTGCCTGTCCTTCCTTTCATGGCCAGATAAAGGCCATAGGCAAAGTCCCCAAACGCAAGGCAGGATCAAAAAGATCGCGACGCGCTTGAGGCGAAACCACGGTCGTCCGCGATGCAACGTTCCGAAATCGAAACCGCCATGCTCCCCCTCCCCGGCGCGCCGCCCGTCCGATGGCGCATCGCCGACGGGCTGACCGGCTACGAACATGCCGTCGCCGAGATGGAGCGGGAGGCGCAGCGCATCGCCGAGGGGTCGGCCGACGAGCTGGTCTGGCTGGTCGAGCATCCTCCGCTCTACACCGCCGGCACCAGCGCCGATGCGAAGGACCTGCTCGCCCCGTCGCGATTTCCGGTGCACGGGACGGGGCGCGGCGGCGAATATACCTATCACGGCCCCGGCCAGCGC
>JAGRLJ010000139.1 GCA_020441805.1 Rhizobiaceae bacterium | reverse complement strand
ATATCCTGGGCTCCAAGTATGAGATCGAGATTGCCGGCACACGGGTGCCCGCGACGGTTTCTCTCCAGCCCATGTACGATCCGAAGTCGGAAAGGGTGAGGGCTTAAACGTCGTGCCTAACAACTCACCCCCCTCCGTCTGCATGCACCATCCTGACGCAATCCGCCGGTATCCCCACTACACCACTCCTATCGAACCATAGGAGAACCGCCATGCTCGCCGAACGTCACAAGACTTTCCATGCCCTTCACCAGCAGGGCTGCTTCGTCATCCCGAACCCCTGGGACATGGGTTCGGCGCGGATGATGGCGGCGTCGGGCGCCGTGGCGCTCGCCACCAGTTCGGCGGCTCTCGCCTTCACGCTCGGCCGGCCGGACATGGGCCGTGTGACCCGCGAGGAATCGCTCCGGCATGCCGAGGATATCGTGCGCGCCACGGCGCTGCCCGTCTCGGGCGATTTCGAGAATGGCTTCGCCGATGCGCCGGACGCGGTGGCGGAGACGATCCGGCTCGCCGCCGAGGCCGGGCTTTCCGGCTGTTCGATCGAAGATACGATGATGGTGGAGGGCAACCCCGCCTATGGTTTCGATCTCGCCGTGGACCGCATCAAGGCCGCCTCGGATGCCGCACGATCGTTTCCGCACCCCTTCGTTCTCTGCGCCCGGGCCGATGGCGTGATGAACGGCGCCTACGATCTCGACGAGGCCATACGCCGCGTCCAGGCCTTCGAGAAGGCTGGCGCCGATCTCGTCTATATTCCCGTGCCTCCCGGGCCGGAGGAACTGAAGCGCATCGTCGTCTCCGTCAAGGCGCCGGTCAACGCACTGGCCGCCGGGCCGCTGACGGCGCTGTCCGTCGGCGAGATCGCCGCGATCGGCGTCCGCCGGATTTCGCTCGGCTCGATGATCGCGCGCGTCACCCATGCGGTCATTGCCGAACAGATGGATGCCATCATGAAGGATGGCGATTTTTCGAAACTTTCAGCCGCGGCTTCGGGCAGCAGGATCAATGCGATGCTCGCCGCTGGCGCAGACCGAGGAGACATACCATGAACGAGGTCGTCATGACCCGCCGCGCCGGTGGCCGCGCAGCCCGTGTCGCAGCCCGCTCCGCGCCGTTGGCCGAAAGCCTGCGCCCCGTCCGTCCTGGCATGCCGGGCGGCCAGTACAGGCCGCTCACCGAAGCCGGTGTCAAGCGCATCCACGAGGCGGCGCTGGAAGCGCTGGAGGTGATCGGTCTGTCGCAGGCGCCGCAGTCCGGCATCGATGCCATGACGACGGCCGGCGCCATTCTCGGCGACGACGGCCGGCTCCGTTTCCCGCGTGCGCTGGTCGAGGATATGCTGGCCAAGGCCGCCCGCGGCATCACGCTCTGCGGCCGCGATCCGAAATTCGACATGGAGCTTTCGGGCACAAAGGTCCATTTCGGCACGGCCGGCGCCGCCGTCCATGTCGTCGATGTCGAGAACCGCGAATATCGTGAATCGACATCCAAGGATCTGCTTGCCGCCTCCAAGCTCGTCCATCGCCTCGACAACATCCATTTCTTCCAGCGGGCGATGGTCTGCCGCGACGTGGCCGACAACCTGCTCATGGACATGAACACCCTCTATGCCTGCTGCGCCGGCACGACCAAGCATGTCGGCACGTCCTTCTCCGATCCGAGCCATGTGGCCGACGGCTTCGAGATGCTGCATATGATCGCCGGCGGCGAGGACAAGTGGCGGGCGCGTCCCTTCGTCTCCAATTCCAACTGCTTCGTCGTGCCGCCGANNGAAATTCGCGACCGAAAGCTGCCAGACGATGGAACATTGCATCCGCGAGGGCATGCCGATCCTGCTGCTCTCGGCCGGCCAGGCTGGCGCCACCGCGCCTGCGCCGCTGGCGACCGCGATCGTTCAGGCGGTGGCGGAGTGCCTGGCGGGCGTCGTCTATGTCAATTCGATCTCACCCGGTTTCCCGGCGATCTTCGGCACCTGGCCCTTCGTCTCGGATCTCCGCACCGGGGCGATGTCCGGCGGCTCGGGCGAGCAGGGCCTGCTCTCGGCCGGCTGTGCCCAGATGCATCAGTTCTACGGCCTGCCGGGCGGTGCCGCCGGTGGCATGTCCGACTCCAAGTTGCCCGACATGCAGGCCGGCTGGGAGCAGGGCATCCTCAATGTGCTCTGCGGGCTCTCGGGCCTCAATATGGTCTATGAATCGGTCGGCATGCATGCCTCGCTGCTCGGTTTCTGCCTGGAATCGCTGGTGCTGGGCGACGACCTGCTGGGTCAGGTTCAGCGCTGCGTGCGCGGCATCGACATCACCGAGGATTCGGTGTCGATCGAAACGATGAAGTCGGTCTGCCTCGACGGCCCCGGCCACTATCTCGGCCATGCCCAGACACTGGAACTCATGCAGACGGAATATGTCTATCCCGCCGTCGCCAATCGTTCGAGCCCGAAGGAATGGAACGAACTCGGCAAGCCGGATCTCATCCAGAAGGCGATCGAGCGGAAGAACCGCATCCTCGCGGATGCCGCGCCGTCGCTGATCGATTTCGAGGCGGATCGGGCGATCCGCAAGCGGTGGGATATTTATTGCTGATCGGGCGCTGCTGTTGATGCGCCATGCTCGGTCCAGCCCCGGGCGCTCGGGATGTCGAATGCCGGGTGCGGTCCCGGATCCTCGGCGCGGGACCAAGGACGGCGTCACACTCCCCTTTACAGGCTGAGGCTCTTCAGCCTGTCTTCCAACATCAGGATCGTCTTCGCATCGGCATTGGCGAAGGCTAAGCGCAGGTGATCGTCCTGATCTTCGCCGAAATAGGCGCCGGGCAGGCAGACGACGCCGGCCTCGCGCGCCAGGTTCTCAGCGACCGCCTCGGATTTCGCGCCGCGGAACGGATGCCTGACATAGGCGAAATAGGCGCCGATCGCCGAGATTTCCCATGCCGGCAGGCGGGACATCACATCCTTCATGGCGGCGACGCGCCAGCCGATCTCGTCCTTGTTGGCGCGGCGCCAATCGACCAGTGCCGGAATGGCCTTGGCGACCGCCGCCTGCGGCGCGCGCGGGGCGCAGATCTGGAGGTTGTCCATCACCTTCGCCACCTGGTCGACCATCTTGGCGCCGGCCGTAATCGCGCCGAGGCGATGGCCCGGTATGCAATAGGATTTCGAGAAGCTGTAGATCAAAGCGAGGTTCCTCTCCCAGCCCGGCACATCGAGCAGGCCGTGCGGCGCCGCGCCGTCGGGCAGGAAGTCGCGATAGGTCTCGTCGAGGATCAGCCAGATATCGTTCCTGCGGCAGATTTCGAAGATCTCCGCGAGCAGAGCGGGCGGGTAGACGGCGCCGGTCGGATTGTTCGGCGTCACCAGCGCCAGCGCGCGGATGCCGCTTGCCGCCACTCTCTTCACCGCCTCGATATCGGGCAGGAAGCCGGCGTCGCAGGGCACTGGAACGGTGCGGATGCCCAGCATGGCCAATGTGGTGTCGTGGTTGAAATAGAAGGGAACCGGCAGGGCCACCGCCTCGCCGGCCGCGGCTGCCGCCATGGCCAGGCACATGAAGGCCTGGTTGGCGCCCGAGGTGATGTGAATATTGACCGGGGTCAGCCGGGCGCCATAGATCGCGGAGACATGCGCTGAATAGGCGTCGCGCAGTTCCGGCTCGCCTTCGATATCGCCGTAACCGGTGAATTCCTGCCGCGCCGCCATCTCGCCCAGCCATTGCAGCATGTCGGGATGGGTCGGATAGCCCGGCACCGCCTGGCTGAGATTGATGCGCTCGCCGAGCGATCCGTCATAGGCACGCGACCAGGCCTGGACCGCAGGAATCGGAGGCGGGGAGAGCCTGGAGATCAGGGGATTGAATTCGGCCATGGCGGATACTCGGGCTGGCAAATGCGTGTGGTCATGCTTTGGACGACCGTCGTTCTTTCGTCAATCGTTGCCCCGCGCACAAAACCCTCCCCGCCGATGGCGGGGAGGGCGGCCCGGATGACCGGGAGGAGGAATTTCTGAGTCATCCGGAGCCAAGGGGATCCGTTGCGATGGTCAACCCTTGACCGGCCGGCCGTCGGGACCGAAGCGATGAACCTTGCCGTCCATCGGCTTCATCGAAACCGTATCGCCGGCATTGTAGCGGGTGGTGCCATTTTCGCGCACGGTCATCGGCTCGTCGAGGCCGACATCGACATAGAGGAAGGAATCGGCGCCGAGCTTTTCGGTATGGATCACCCTGCCGCTCCAGGTGCCGCCGCCGTCCACCACGTCCAGGTGCTCCGGGCGCACGCCGACGGTGGTGCAGCCGAAGGATTCGGCATGCTTGCCCGTCAGCAGGTTCATCTTCGGCGAGCCGATGAAGGTCGCGACGAACAGCGATTGCGGGTTCTCGTAAAGTTCGAGCGGCGAGCCCACCTGCTCGATCCTGCCGGCCGAGAGCACGACGATGCGGTCGGCGAGC
>JAGRLJ010000138.1 GCA_020441805.1 Rhizobiaceae bacterium | reverse complement strand
TACCGTTCGACCGTCGGTTTCGACCGCGTCTTCTCCATGCTGGACAGCCTGTCCCAGCCGGAACAGCCCACCTATCCGCCCTACAATATCGAGCGCACCGGCGAGAATGCCTATCGCATCTCGATGGCCGTCGCGGGGTTCGATGAAAGCGAGCTTTCGATCGAGCTCAACCAGCATCTGCTCACCATCAAGGGCGAGAAGGGCGCGGAGGAAGGCGAGGATTCCGAACTTCTTTATCGTGGCATCGCCAAGCGCGCCTTCGAGCGCCGTTTCCAGCTTGCCGACCATGTCGAGGTGAAGGCCGCCGAGCTCAAGAACGGCCTGCTTCATATCGACCTCGCGCGGAACATTCCCGAGGCGATGAAGCCCCGCAAGATCGATATCCTTCCGGCCCGGAAGAACGACGAGCCGAAGGCGATCGAAGCCCAGGTCGTGACCGAGGGCGAAACGGTCGGCTGACAATGCAGGCCGGCGAGCCTATCGCCCGCCGATCGAGCCCTTCCGGCCCCCCTCTCCGGAAGGGCTTTCCATTCGCGATGGGGCGGCGGGCTCCTAGAAATAGGATGCCAGGCGATCGACGTCCTCAGCCGTCGTGGCGAAGCAGGCGATCAGGCGCCTGATCTTCTCGTCCGGCCCGAGTTCGCGAAAATCGTCGGGAGCGGGCCAGTCGTGGAAGGTGGCGCCCGCCGCCCGGAGAGCCGCCGCCTTTTCGTCGCTCATCACCACGAATAGTTGGTTGGACCCCGTTTCCCATGCCAGCCTCAGGCTTGAAGAGGCGCGCACCGCGGCGGCGAGTGTCTCACCCATCTGGTTGGCGTGCCGGGCGAGGGACAGCCACAGGTCATCTGCCAGCCATCTGTCGAACTGCGCCGATATGAAGCTCGATTTCGAAAACAGATGGCCCGCGCGCTTGCGGAGCACCGGCACGGCCCTCGCATCGTCGGGATCGAAGAACACCACCGCTTCCGCGCACCAGCAGCCGTTCTTGGTGCCGCCGAGCGAGAGAATGTCTATGCCCGCCTTCCAGGTCATCTCCGCGGGAGTCACGCCGAGCGCCGCGACGGCGTTCGAAAAACGCGCGCCGTCCATATGCACCTTCAGTCCCGACGCATGGGCGATGGCGCAGAGTTCGGCGATTTCCCCGACAGTATAGACGGTTCCGGCCTCGGTCGCCTGCGACAGCGTGACGGCGACCATGTTACCCATGCTCGGATCGAGGGCGAGGAACGGCGCAACCGCAGTCTCGAGCGCAGCGGGATCGATCTTGCTGGCGCCGGGTCCGGCGGTGCGAACCGGCACCAGCTTGCCGCCATTGGTCATCAGTTCCACGCCGCCGCCCTCATGCATGACATGGGCTCTGGGATGGCAGAAGATCACGCTTGCGGGCTTCGCCTGCGAGGCGAGCGACAGGGCATTGGCCGCCGTGCCCGTGCCGACGAGGAAAACCCTGACATCGCGTTCGAAAAGCTCCGACAGCCGGCGTTCGACGCGCCTGTCGATTTCGCCCTCGCCATAGGGGATTTCATAGCGGCCGGACGACCTCAGAAGGCTCTCGGCGATGAGGGGATGGGCGCCTGCCCAGTTGTCGGATGCGAAAAACATCGATCACTCCTGTTGGCGTGCGTCTTTATAGGCGAACAGATCGTTTCGAGAAAGGCGCGGAAACCTTGATTTCAAATCTTTTTCCGGCGTTCGGCGACGAAGAATATTTTTTGGGGACTGCCCTTGCGGGCCGTGCCTCTTTATGTCATCAATTTCTCGCAATAGGACAGTCATGCTGTCCTATTTTGCTGCATGGATCCTGGAGGCCGGCCACGGTCTTTAAGAAGCGGTCCGGCTCCGGAAGCCGAAGGGGAATCGGTCCGGGGCAGAAGCCGGCGGCTGTGTGTGAATGCGGGAAACTGGCCCGTTATTTGCGGCATGTTCAGGAAAATGCGAAGTATGGATTTTGCCCGGCGCCAAGCTGGCATGGTGACCTGCCGGCCGGATGGCGCCCAACCTGGAGGAAGAGGACATGATGGTAAGAACCCAAGCACGCCCGCACGAGCAGTTTCGGGACAACGTTGCCGGGGCTGCTCCGAAAACTTCCTCCACCACGGCGGGAGGCCTGCCGAAAAAACAGGGCCTTTATGATCCGATCCATGAGCATGACGCCTGCGGCGTCGGCTTCGTATGTCACCTGAAGGGTGAGAAGTCGCACCAGATCGTGCGCGACGGCCTCTTCATGCTGGAGAACCTCACGCATCGCGGCGCCGTGGGCGCTGATCCCCTGATGGGCGATGGCGCCGGCATTCTCGTCCAGATTCCCGACCAGCTCTTCCGCGAGGACATGGCGGCGCAGGGCGTCGCGCTCCCGCCGGCCGGACAATATGCCGTCGGCTATCTCTTCATGCCGCGGGATGAGGCATTGCGTGCCCATTTTCTCAGCATCATCGCCGATGTCGTGGCCGCCGAAGGCCAGACCCTGATCGGCTATCGCGACGTCCCGGTCGACAATTCCTCGCTGTCGAAGGCGCCGGACATCGCCGCCACCGAACCGTTCCACCGCCAGATATTCATCGGCGCGGGCGCCGACATCCAGGACAACGCCGAGTTCGAACGCCGCCTCTTCACGCTGCGCAAGGTGATTTCCAATCGCATCTACAATGAAGGCAAGGGCGACGACAAAGGCTTCTACATCGTGTCGCTGTCCACCACCACGGTGGTCTACAAGGGCATGTTCCTCGCCTATCAGGTCGGCGCCTATTACAAGGACCTCGCCGATCCGCGCTTCCAGTCCGCGGTGGCGCTGGTGCACCAGCGGTTCTCGACCAATACGTTCCCGTCCTGGCGGCTCGCCCATCCCTATCGCATGGTCGCGCATAACGGCGAGATCAACACGCTGCGGGGCAATGTCAACTGGATGGCGGCGCGCCAGGCTTCCGTCTCCTCTCCGCTCTATGGCGACGATATTTCCAAACTCTGGCCGATCTCCTATGAGGGGCAGTCGGATACGGCCTGCTTCGACAACGCGCTCGAATTCCTTGTGCGCGGCGGCTATTCTCTGGCCCATGCGGTGATGATGCTGA
>JAGRLJ010000137.1:6669-11746 GCA_020441805.1 Rhizobiaceae bacterium | reverse complement strand
TGTTGCGCTTGCGCCGCGCGGTCACACCGTAGCGCAGCCAGTGCTCCTCGCGCTCGATCGCCTTGCCGAGCTTGTGCTGTTCGAGTTCCTCCTCTTCCAGCACCTTGTCGCGCCAGGCCTCGAAATGGGCGAAACCCCGGTCGAGGCGGCGGGAATTGCCGCGGTCGAGCCAGACGGTGGCGGTCGAGACCTTTTCGAGGAACCGGCGGTCGTGCGAGATCAGCACCAGCGCGCTCTTCGTCTTCTGGAGTTCGCCTTCGAGCCATTCGATCGTCGGCAGGTCGAGATGGTTGGTCGGCTCGTCGAGCAGCAGGATATCGGGCTCCGGCGCCATGACCTTGGCGAGCGCGGCGCGCCGCATCTCGCCGCCCGAGAGCCGTGACGGATGCTCGCTGCCGGCAAGGCCGAGATGTTCGAGAAGATAGGTGACGCGATAGGGATCGTCCGACGGGCCGAGACCGGCGGCGGCATAGGCCTCGACCGTGTCGAAGCCCTCGAAATCCGGCGCCTGCGGCAGGTAGCGGATGGTGGCGGCGGGATGGCGGAAGACCTCGCCGCCCTGCGGCTCGACGAGCGATGCGGCGATCTTCATCAGCGTCGACTTGCCCGAGCCGTTGCGGCCGACGAGGCAGATGCGGTCGCCCGGCTCCACCTGGAGGCTGGCGCCGGCGAGCAGCGGCGCGCCGCCGAAGGTGAGATGGATGTCTTCGAGCTTCAGGATGGGCGGCGCCACGGTCACACTCCGGTAAAGTCATGCGGCCGCGCCAGCACGAGGGCGCGCCCGGCGCGGAGGTCGAAGGTCACCTTGCCTTCCGCGACATTGGAAATGGTGCGCGACGAGCCGAAAGGCAGTTCGAAGCCTTCGAGCGGATAGCGCGCATTGAGGATGGACAGGCCTTCGAGCCGGTCGAGCCCGAGGACCGAGAAAAGGCTCGCTTTGGGCAGGTCGAGCGAGATCCGGCCGGGAAGCAGCGGATAGCCCTCCTCCTCGCCCGAGGTCAGGAACACGCGCTGGCCGCCGGCGGCCAGCGCGAGCGCCTGGACGACATGCGCCCAGGCATGGTCGGCCCGCTCGCCGCCCAGCGCTCCGGCCATGACGATCTCGGAAGCGCCCCGTTCGAGCGCGATCCGTATCGCGAGCTCGCCATCGGTCAGGCTCTTCTCCGCCGGATATTCGAGGCGCGGGACCGCCGCATATCGCCGGGCGAGCCCGTCATCGGAGGAATCGAAATCCCCGACCCAGATTTCCGGCTCCAGGCCCAGCATCGCGGCATGGCGGATGCCGCCGTCGGCGGCGACCGCGCGCGCCCCCCCGACCTGACCGAGAAGCCGGGAATTGACCGTGAGCGGCCCGCCGAGCAGGATGACGAATTTGGACATGAGGGCGCTTTACGCGAGCGGCCCTGCAACGTCAAACGAATGGGGCGCCGGGGCCGGTCAATCGCGCAGCTTCTGCACCTTGTCGAAGAATTTCATGACCTGGGCAAGGTCGTGCCCGCGCTTGAGGATGCGCCCCTGCGTATTGACGATGGAAAAGGCGCCCTGCTTCTGGGCGAGCTTGGGGTTCTTCTCGACCTGGTAGACGGGCAGGTCGCCGGAACGCTTGAAGACGGAGAAAACCGCCTTGTCCCGGAAGTGATCGATGGCATAGTCGCGCCATTCGCCCTCGCCGACCATGCGGCCATAGACCCGCAGGATCTGGTTGAGCTCCAGCCGGTGGAACGTGACCGGCATCGGATCGCGGGCTTCACGATATTCGCTGAGATCAATGACGATCCGGCCCCTGCGGTCCGTCGTCCCGGTATGCTCGTTCTGATCCGTCATATGATCCCGTCGACCGGTTCCTGCCGCCGCGCGAACGTCGGGGCGTCCTGTGACGCCTCGATGACACTTTGCCTCAATGCACAGGAATTGCAAGGATGATTTGCCGGAACGGCGTGCCCGTCAAAGAGCGGCGGCCCCGACGATGCGCCGGGGATTGCCGTTGGCGTCATGCGCCTGGAGAAGGATGGCGCAGCCGTCGAAACCGCGCTTGGCGAGCAAGGCTGCCGGCAGCTTGACCGTCAGGGCCTTGCCCTCCCACATGCCGACGGTCTCGAGCTTGGTCACGGCATTGCGGTAGACGATCTTCTTGCCCTGGTTCTCGCCCTTCTGGATCTCGACGGCGGAATGCTTGCGGAAATAGGCGATCACCACATCGGCCTTGTCGACGCCCGGAACGGGACCGCCGCCGATATCGATCGTCATTTCGTCATGCGACAGCTCGGCGGCGACGTCCACCGGCAGGCCCTCGCGCGTGCCGCGAAGATTGCCGAGTTCGTCGGCGATCCGGTCGGCGTCGGTGAGCTTGGTGTCGCGGACGCCGTTCAGCACGATCTGCGGGGTGAAGACGTTGCGGATGCCCAGGGTCTTGGCATAGCCGTACTGGCGCTCGGTATTCTCCTTGGCGCTGAGCGTGTCCTGCCAGCCCATATAGTTCCAGTAATCGACATGATAGGCGACGGTCACCACGTCGTCGCGCCCCGCGAGCTGCTCGATCGCGCGATCCGCCTTGGGACAGTTGGAACAACCTTGCGAGGTAAAGAGTTCCACCACACCGATCGGCTTCGACCGGAGCGTTTCTCCCGCCGCCGCATGGCCGGCGGAAATCGCGGCCGCAAGGACGGCGGCAACCATGAACAAGGGACGGATCGACAGGATGGACATCGGATATTTCTCGCCAGGCGACAGCGGCCGGTCGGCCGCCGGGACGGTCTGCCCCAGGGCCGCTTATAGATGAACACAGCCTCACGCATAAATCAAAATAGGTTGATTGCGGCTTTACAAAGCCCTCGTGGCAGCCGGCGAGCGGCGCCCCCGCGGTCGGAACCCAGTGCAGCTTCGCGCAATCAACAACTTTTCGTACGTATGTACAAGGAAGACGGAAACCGGACCTTCTGTGTGAAGTTTTTCACACTATGTTCGGCCCCGCCGATTTGCCACCTGGGATGATCCGATGAGCATATTAGACGAAACCGACCGGAACCTGCTGGCCCTGCTACAGAAGAACGACAGGCTTTCGCTCGCGGAGATCGGCCAGGAGCTGAAGCTCGCGCCCTCGACGGTCAACGACCGGATCAAGCGCCTGGTCCGCAACGAGATCATTTCCGGCTTCCACGCCGCGGTCAATCCCGAGAAGGTCGGGCTCGACCTGCTGGCCTTCGTCTTCGTCGGCTGGAACGACCCCAGCGTCGAGGCCGCCTTTCTCAGAAAGGTGGCCGAAAGCGGCGCGGTGCTCGAATGCCATCATGTCACGGGAAGCTGGAACTACCTGATGAAGGTGCGGATCCGGAATACGCGGGAACTCGAACGCTTCCTCGCCCAGGAACTCAAGGGCATCGAGGGCCTGATGCGCACGGAAACGCTGATCGTCCTGTCCTCGGCCAAGGAAGTCTCCACGCTCGAGGTCTGAAAAATTTTTCGACCGCGGGCGAATAAAGCCGCGGTGCCGCGCGTCTTTCCGACAGGTCTCCTGTCTTCTCGCCTGTTACCCGCGTAACGACCGTCTGCTTGCATTTCTGCGATAACCGCTCCATCGAATGAACACGCAACCGATGGAGCAGGCAGATGGCACGCAGGATCAATGGCACGAACGGCAACGACCGGATCGAGCAGAACGGTCGTCCGGAACTCGATATCCGCGCATTCGGCGGCAAGGACACGATTATTCTCGACCGCGACGACGATCTCGGCGGCAACAACCGGGTCAATGCCGGAGATGGCAACGATACCGTCCTCAACACATTCGAGGGCGGCAACGTCATCCTCCTGGGCAAGGGCAACGACATCTATATCGGCACCGGCTTCTCGCAGCTCGGCGGTTTCGACATCGTGGAGGGCGGCGCCGGCAAGGATCAGTTCTTCCTGAAGACGTTCAAGAGCGTCTATCGCGGCGGCGAGGGCAAGGATTCCTTCTTCAGCGACGGCTGGCAGAACGACATCAACGGCGGCGGGGGCAGCGACACGATCTCCTACCAGTTCCGCCACGAGGACCGGGTGATCGGCGATACCGGCGTCACCATCGATCTCGCCGCCGGCGCGGCGCAGACCGGCGCCGCGCGCTTCGAGAACCTGACCTCGATCGAGAATGCCATCGGCTCCGAACATCGCGACCGCATCGGCGGCACGGATGGCAGGAACGTGCTCACCGGTCTCGGCGGCGACGACGACATCTTCGGCTTCGGCGGCAAGGACGTCCTGATCGGCGGACGCGGCCGCGATCTTCTCTTCGGCGGCAGCGACGCGGACCGCTTCGTCTTCGAGAAGGTCGCCGACAGCACCCTCGCGCAACAGGACAGGATCGCCGACTTCAACCGCGCCGATGGCGACATCATCGACCTTTCCGCGATCGACGCGGTCGCCGGACGCGGCAACCAGGCCTTCAACTTCATCGGCGGAGACGCTTTCTCGGGCGTCGCCGGCCAGCTTCGCTTCTCCGGCGACCAACTCCTCGGCGACGTCAACGGCGACGGCGTCGCCGACTTCGCCGTCGAAGTCGACCTCGACGGCCAGACGCCGCTGCAGGCGTCGGACTTCATTCTCTGATCCGCCGGACCGCGCATGGCGGTCCCGCCTTCGCGATGGCCGAGGCGGGGCCGGGCCATTTGCAGGAATGCCATCAATTTGCCGCAGCATTGACATTCAGGTCGGCCTTTGCCACCTGAAACCTGTCATTTCCCGCTTGCATCGAGACGATCCATGTCCGCCTTCGCCGAATTCGCCCCCAAAGCCCGCCGCGCCTCCGTCGCCGTCGATGTCGGCGGCGTGATCGTCGGCGGCGGCGCGCCGGTCGTNNNNGTGCAGTCGATGACCAATACCGATACCGCCGATATCGACGCCACCGTCAGACAGGTGGCCGAGCTCCACAGGGCAGGCTCGGAAATCGTCCGCATCACGGTGGACCGCGACGAGAGCGCCGCCGCCGTGCCGAGGATCCACGAGCGGCTCCAGCGGCTCGGCATGGACGTGCCGCTGGTCGGCGATTTCCACTATATCGGCCACAAGCTTCTGGCTGATCATCCGGCCTGCGCCGAGGCGC
>JAGRLJ010000137.1:0-6641 GCA_020441805.1 Rhizobiaceae bacterium | reverse complement strand
AAGGACAAGAAGGACAAGCAGTTCGCCGATATCGTCGAAATGGCGATCCGCTACGGCAAACCTGTCCGCATCGGTGTCAACTGGGGATCGCTCGACCAGGAACTGCTGACCGCGCTGATGGACCGGAACGCCGCCGAGGGCGCGCCCATGTCGGCGCGCGACGTGACCCGCGAGGCGATCGTGCAATCGGCGCTGCTCTCCGCCGAACTCGCCGAGGACATCGGCCTGCCGCGCAACCGCATCATCCTGTCGGCCAAGGTGTCGCAGGTACAGGACCTGATCGCCGTCTATTCGGCGCTGGCGCAGCGGTCCGACCATGCGCTGCATCTCGGCCTTACCGAGGCCGGCATGGGCTCGAAAGGCATCGTCGCCTCCTCGGCCGCCATGGGCTATGTGCTGCAACAGGGCATCGGCGACACGATCCGGGTTTCCCTCACGCCCGAGCCGAACGGCGACCGCACCCGCGAGGTCGTCGTCGCGCAGGAACTCTTGCAGGTCATGGGCTTCCGCCAGTTCCTGCCCGTCGTCGCCGCCTGTCCCGGCTGCGGCCGCACCACGTCCACCGTCTTCCAGGAACTCGCCCAGAAGATCGAGAGCGACCTGAGGAAGAACATGCCGGTCTGGCGCGAGAAATATCCCGGCGTCGAGGGCCTGAACGTCGCCGTCATGGGCTGCATCGTCAATGGACCGGGTGAAAGCAAGCATGCCGATATCGGCATTTCGCTGCCCGGCACCGGCGAGACCCCGGCCGCTCCCGTCTTCATCGACGGGCGCAAGGCGCTGACGCTCCGCGGCCCGAATATCGCCGAGGACTTCGAGGGTCTGGTGATCGCCTATATCGAGAAGCGCTTCGGCGGGAAGACGGAAGCGGCGGAATAAGGCATCGGCCTGGGCAGTCGTCAGGGCGAATCCTGGGCCCTCAAACCAACCCGAGACGCCTCCCGGCCTTTTGCCGAGGATCCGGCCATGCCAGTCCAGGATTTGAAGAGATAACCATCTCTTACATGATCAGATGCTCGGGACAGGCCCGAGCATGACGATGGAAGGCTTGTCGGCGGTCTCACCCATCCCCGAAAAGGGAGGCGGTCGCGATGTCCGGGGCTTGACAAAACCGCCCGAAACCGGATGCTTGCCGTCATGTTCGGCGCTGCCTTCCATAGCCATATGGCGCGTCTGGTTCGGATGTTTCCGATCGCAGGCTTCCTGCCCCCGGCTCATTCCTGAGTCTGGGCACGGGGGTTTGCTGCTTTTTTCCTGAAATCCGAAAACAAGGTTCCGCTCGCTTTCCAGGCGCCGCCATGGGCCGGTTCGAAGCGACGGACAGCGAGTTCGAACATGACGACGACATTGAAAACCGCCAACCGCAAGAAGCCCAAGATCCTCGTAAGCGACGCCGACCTTCCGCGCCTCACCCGGCTGGCCGACGCCATCGCCGACCAGTTGCCGGACCTCGCCGACGAACTGCTCGAGGAACTGGAACGGGCCAGGGTGGTGAAGGCCGCGCAACTGCCGGACACCGTGGTCCGGATGGGCTCCACGGTGTCCTACTCGTCCGACGATGGCCAGACCAAGACGATCACGCTGGTCTTTCCGGCGGAAGCGGATATCGCCGCCGGACGGGTATCGATCCTGACACCGATCGGCACGGCGCTGCTCGGGCTTTCGCCCGGCCAGTCGATGGAATGGACCGCGCGCGACGGCAGGCGTCATAAGCTCACCGTGGACGGCGTCGGCAACGCCGCCGGGAGCGACACCGCGGCGTGACGGGGAAGGCGCCGCATCCGCGGCGCCCAGGATCCCTGCTCGCGGAACCCGGCGCTCAGATGACGCCGAGCGCATCCATGGCTTCGGCCACGCGCACGAAGCCCGCTATATTGGCTCCCAGCACGTAATCGCCGGGCGCGCCGAATTCCTCGGCGGTGGCCGCGCAACGGTCATGGATGCCGCGCATGATCGTGGCGAGCCGCGTTTCGGTCTGCTCGAAGGTCCAGCTGTCGCGCGAGGCGTTCTGCTGCATTTCGAGCGCCGAGGTCGCCACGCCGCCCGCATTGGCGGCCTTGCCGGGGGCGAAGAGCACGCCGGCATCCTGGAAGATCCGCACCGCGTCCGGGGTCGAAGGCATGTTGGCGCCCTCGCCGACTGCGATCACGCCGTTCTTGACCAGTGTCTCGGCATCCTTGCCGGTCAGCTCGTTCTGTGTCGCCGAGGGCATCGCCACGTCGCAGGGAACGTCCCAGATCGAGCCCTTCTCGACATAACGCGCCTGTTTTCTCTCGCGCGCATATTCGGCGATGCGTCCGCGCCGGACCTCCTTGATCTCCTTGACCAGGTCGAGGTCGATGCCATCGTCGTCCACCACATAGCCGGCGGAATCGGAGCAGGCCACGATGCGGCCGCCGAATTCGAGGATCTTTTCCATCGTATAGATGGCGACATTGCCGGATCCCGAGACGACGGCCTTGCGGCCCTCGAAATTCAGGCCGCGCGTCGCCAGCATCCGCTCGACGAAATAGGTGGCGCCGTAGCCCGTGGCCTCCTTGCGGGCGCGCGAGCCACCGTAGAACAGCGCCTTGCCGGTGAGCACGCCGGCCTCATAGCGGTTGGTGAGCCGCTTGTACTGGCCGAACATATAGCCGATCTCCCGGCCGCCGACGCCGATATCGCCGGCGGGAACGTCGGTATATTCGCCGAGATGGCGATAGAGCTCGGTCATGAACGACTGGCAGAACCGCATGATCTCACCGTCGGAACGGCCGCGCGGATTGAAATCGGAGCCGCCCTTGCCGCCGCCGATCGGCATGCCGGTCAGCGCGTTCTTGAAGCATTGCTCGAAACCGAGGAACTTGATGATCCCGACATTGACCGACGGGTGGAAGCGGATACCGCCCTTATAGGGGCCGAGCGCGGAATTGAACTGGACGCGGAAGCCGCGATTGATCTGGACCTGGCCCTGGTCGTCGACCCAGGGGATGCGGAAGATGATCTGGCGCTCGGGCTCGCAAATCCGCTCGATCAGGGCGTTGTCAGCATAGCGGGGATGTTTGGCGACCACGCGGCCCAGGCTTTCCATCACTTCCCGGACGGCCTGGTGAAATTCCGGCTCGCCGGCATTGCGGCGGATGACCTCGTTGAGAATAGGCTCCAGCTTTTCGTCTATCTTGACCAATTCATTCACACTCCAATGGCATTTCGCTGTCGGGACGCGAGAGTTCCCGACCATGCGATAGCTGAAAATTTGGTCATCCTGAACAAAATTTCAGCACGCGCGCAGGATAAAGAAGGAAAATCCGATCCCCGCGGCCTCAGAGTCGCATCGCGAGCATTTTCACGCCCACCGCCGCGAAAAAGACCGCGACGAAGCCGTCGATGAAGCGCCGTGCCCGGGTATAGCCGCGCCGGACGGGACCGGTCGAGAACAGGATGGCGAGGCCGGCGAAGCTCGCGCAGCCGATCAGCAGGCAGCCGCCGATGAAGATCGCCATGATCGAGGCCGGCGCGCCGGGCGGAATGCCGATCGAGATCATCGACAGCCAGGCGAAAATAGCCTTGGGATTGGTGAGGTGAATCGCAAGCCCCCGGAAATAGAGCTGGCGCCGGGTCAGGCGCCTGTCGGCGAGACCTGCGAGATGCACCGCATCCGCCTGCGTCGCCGAGCGGAAGGACTTCCAGGCGAGCCAAAGAAGATAGAGCCCGCCGACGATCTTGAGCGCCGCGATCATCCCGGCATAGGCGGTCAGGATCGCCGCGAGACCGGCGGAGGTCAGGCACGCCCAGAGGAAGGAACCCGTATAGACGCCGAGCGCGAGCGACAGGCCGGCGGCGCGGCCCGAGGTCATCGAGGTCGCGGCAAGCGCGAGCGTCGCCGGGCCGGGGCTGACCACGATGATGAAATAAGCCGTCCAGGCGACGGCGAGAGAGGGCAGATAGTCGTGAAGCGGCATGAGATCGTCCGGAAGCGGGGCCGCCGACGATCATAAGCCGATAACCCGCCGGAAAAAGCCAAACTTCGTGAACCGCGCATCACGCGAACCGATCGCTCGTCCGGCGGAAGGTCCGAATCGGCGTGGGAACCGGCGGCCGAGGCTGGAACGCGACGCCCCCGGCGCGCGGATATCGCGGCCGGGGGCGCTTCGCGGTGGACGCGCGCGGACTCGATTACATGCGCACGACCACCTTGGTGCGCGGCGCGCGCGCGCGGACGACGTAGTCCGGCGGGCAGTCGTCGATGAATTTGCGGCCGTATTCGTCCTTGTAATAGCACTGGCCCGGCTGGGAGACGACCGCGCCGAGCACGCCGCCGAGGGCCGCGCCGAGGGCGGCGCTGCGGACATTGTTACCGAGCACGCCGCCGATCACGGCGCCGGTGGCCGCGCCGAGGGTCGCGCCCTGTTCGGTCTGGGTGCAGCCGGCGAGCGTCAGGCCGGCCAGGATCACTGCAATGGCTTTGAACATTTTCTCGAACTCCGTTTGTCGACCCGCCTTCGACGCCGGCGGCATGCCGCGCAGCGCGGATCCGGCCGCGGTCTCGTGGTCCGATTATGGATGAAAAAGGTTTAAAATGTGAAAGCGGCGGACCGTGTCTCACGAATGCGCCAATCCGGGCGGGGAAGCCGGGCGGCGCGGCGGAAGCCGCTTGGAAAATCGCGCGATCGGAGTCAGCTTACGATCCGGATTCTGTCACTGAGGGAGGAAACTGATGACGAAGGTGACGATGACCGTCAACGGCCGCAAGATGAGCGGCGAGTGCGACGACCGCACGCTCCTGGTGAATTTCATCCGCGACAGGCTCAACCTCACCGGCACCCATGTCGGCTGCGACACGACCCAGTGCGGCGCCTGCGTCATTCATATGGACGGCCGATCGGTCAAGAGCTGCACGATCCTCGCGGCCCAGGCCGACGGCTCCGAGATCACAACCATCGAGGGGCTGGCGACGGACGGCGAGCTGCATCCGGTCCAGGCGGCTTTCAAGGAGCATCACGGCCTGCAATGCGGCTTCTGCACGCCCGGCATGGTGATGGCCTCGGTGGACATGATTCGCCGCCACGGCGGAAATCTCGACGAGGCGACGGTGCGCCGCGAACTCGAAGGCAATATCTGTCGATGCACCGGTTATCACAATATCGTCAAGGCGGTGCTGAGCGCGGCGGAGACCATGAGCGCGAAGCAGGCGGCTGAATAAGTCAATGGTCGATAGTCGGCAGGAAGTGCATCCCGCCGACCGGTCTCTACTGACTTCCCAATCCGGAGGAGATTGACATGGGTGTCGAAGGCATCGGAGCGCGGATCGCGCGCAAGGAAGACAAGCGATTTCTCACCGGCAAGGGCCGGTACACGGACGACATGAGCGTGCCGGGGATGAAGCATGCCTGCTTCGTCCGCAGCCCGCATGCGCATGCCAGGATCGGGAGCCTGAACATATCCGCCGCGCTCGACATGCCCGGCGTGATCGCGGTGCTCGACGGCAGGCAGATGCAGGATGACGGCATCGGCAACCTGATCTGCGGCTGGATGATCCATTCCAAGGACGGATCGCCGATGAATATGGGTCCCTGGCGCCCGCTGGCGATCGATACCGTCCGCTATGTCGGCGACGCGGTCGCCGTGGTCGTGGCCGACAGCCTCGCCGAGGCCCGCGACGCGGCCGAGGCGATCGAGGTCGATTACGAGGTGCTGCCCGCCGTGACCGAGGCGGTCGATGCGCTGAAGCCGGGCGCGCCGCAGGTGCACGACAACGCGCCGGGCAACCTGATCTTCGACTGGGAGATCGGCGACGGCGGCGCGACGGATGCGGCCATCGCCGGCGCCGCCCATGTCACCGAGATCGAGATCCACAACAACCGGCTCTCGCCCAACCCGATGGAACCGCGCGCCGCCCTCGGCATCTATGACGCCGCGGAAGACCATTTCACCTGCTATACGACCTCGCAGAACCCGCATGTGGCGCGGCTGGTGATGAGCGCCTTCTACAATGTCGCGCCCGAGAACAAGCTGCGCGTCATCGCCCCCGATGTCGGCGGCGGCTTCGGCTCCAAGATCTATATCTATCCCGAGGAGATCACCTGTCTCTGGGCCTCCAAGCGGGCTGGCGTTCCGGTGAAATGGACCGCCGACCGAACCGAGGCCTTCCTGACCGACGCGCATGGCCGCGACCATGTCTCCCAGGTGAAGATGGCCTTCGACGCGAACAACCGGATCGTCGGGCTCAAGGTCGACACGATCGCCAATCTCGGCGCCTATATGTCGCTCTTCTCCTCGGCGGTGCCCACCTATCTCTATGCGACGCTGCTGTCGGGCCAATATGCGATTCCGGCGATCCATGCCAATGTCCGCACCGTCTATACCAATACCGTGCCGGTCGATGCCTATCGCGGCGCCGGCCGTCCGGAGGCGACCTACCTGCTCGAACGGACGATGGAGACGGCGGCGCGCGAACTCGGCGTCTCGCCGGCCGAACTGCGCCGCGTCAACTTCATCCGCAGCTTCCCCCACCAGACGCCCGTCATCATGAATTACGACGCGGGCGACTACGAGGCGTCGCTGAATGCCGCCATGGCCGCCGCCGACTGGAACGGCTTTGCGGCCCGCAAGGCGGAGGCGAAATCGCGCGGCAGGCTGCGCGGCATCGGCATGAGCTGCTA